>CAZIMT010000006.1:0-31214 GCA_964540295.1 uncultured Phycisphaeraceae bacterium | reverse complement strand
AACCAACCATCACCAAACCCGCGATCGCACCGCCGACCGAACGCATCCTGATCGTCGACGACGATCCGATCGTCGCCGAGTCCATCGCGGAATACCTCTCCGCCGAGGGTTATTCCACCGCAACGGCGCTCAACGGCGGCGAAGCGCTCCAAGCGATGGACCAGGCCGCCAAGGTCCCGCAGGCCGCCGGGCGCGCCCCGCGCCCCTTCGGTCTCGTCCTTTCCGATATCTCCATGCCCACCATCGACGGGCTCACCCTGCTCCGCGAGATCCAGAAAAAGCACCGCGGTACCGCCGTGATCATGCTCACCGGCTACGGCACGATCGAGTCGGCCGTCGAAGCCCTCCGCATCGGCGCGTGCGACTACCTCACCAAGCCAGTCGTTGATAGCGAGCTCCGCCTCAGCCTCGAACGCGCGCTCCGCCAGCGTGCGCTGCTGGCCGAAAACCAAGTCCTCCGCAGCCGGCTCGACAACCGCTTTGCGCTGGACAGCATCGTCGGTGCCGACCATCGCATGACCAAGATCTTCGATCTTGTCGAGGCCGTGGCGCCCAGCCGCACCACCGTGCTCATGACCGGCGAATCGGGCACCGGCAAAAGCCTCATCGCCCACGCCATCCACCACCGCAGCCCGCGCGCCACCAAACCCTTCGTCGAGATCTCCTGCGGTTCGATCCCCGAAACCCTGCTCGAAAGCGAGCTCTTCGGCCACGTCAAGGGCGCGTTCACCGGCGCGCACGTCGATAAAGTCGGCCGATTCCTCGCCGCCGACACCGGCACGATCTTCCTCGACGAGATCAACTCCGCCTCGCCGGGCATGCAGCTCAAACTCCTGCGCGTGCTGCAAGAGCGAAAGTTCGAGCCCGTCGGCTCCACCCAGACCGTCGAGGTCGATGTCCGCGTCGTGCTCGCCAGCAACCAGCCTCTCGAAAAACTTGTCGCCGAAGGCACGTTCCGCCAAGACCTGTACTACCGCATCAACGTCGTGAAGATCGAGCTGCCACCGCTCCGCGACCGCGTCAGCGACATCCCGATGCTCGCCTCGCGATTCCTCGATAAGCACGCGGCCGAGCTGGGAAAACAGCTCACCGGCTTCTCCCCCGAAGCGACCCAGGCTCTCACGCACTATTCCTATCCCGGCAACGTGCGTGAGCTGCAGAACATCATCGAGCGTGCGGCGGTGCTCAGCCGACGCCCAACCATCGGCGTCGAGGATCTCCCGCCGCAGGTCGTTGATCCCAGCGGCAACCGCGACGCGCTGACCTCAAGAGTCGGCCTCGCGACAGCGCCCGATGCCGACGGCCCATGGGTTCCCGTCCCGCTCGAAGAAGCCCTGCGCGAGCCAGAAAAACGAATCCTGCTGCGGGCCTTGGAAGCGAACCAATGGAACCGTCAACGCACGGCCGACCAGCTCCAGATCAACCGAACCACGCTGTACAAAAAACTCAAGAGCTACGGCATCGAGCCCGGCGACGGCGAGCATCGAGCAGCGGGCTGAATTGCAGGATAACGCAGTTCGATCGTCTTGAGAGCGAACGGCGCAGGCGACCCGACGCATCGAATCGTGCGCGCTTCACGTTGAACGCGGTTCTCCCTCGCCGATCGCCCAGTTTCGCGCCACCCTAGACGCGCCCACGAACGCGGCGTACCTCTCCAAGCACTCATCGAGCGCCCTTACCCGCGCCCGAGTTGCCGCAACCCCCGGCTCCCACCAGACCCGATTGATCGTGAGCACCCCCGCGTCCCGATCCAACTTCGGATCGACTCTGGCTACAAACCGCGCACCGCCGCCCGACATCTCCAGCACCGGCAGCACGTAATACCCATGAACTCGCTTGGCGTGCGGCACGAAGGCCTCGAAGCGGAATGTGAAGCCAAACAACCGCTCGCAACGTGCCCGATCGCGGATCAGCGGGTCGAAAGGGCTGAGGATCCGCAGCCTCGTGCTCAACGCGCCAGCCCGCTCACCAGCCTCGGCCAACCGTTCGCGCCAACGGGCCAACGCGAACGAAGGCTTCCGACTTCTAACCTCGACCTCCTCAATTTCTCCGCGCTCTCGAGCCGACGCGCACCACGCCGCCGCCCTTGCGGGGAGCACCAGATCCCAGAACCCCGCGATCTCACGGGCCGTGGCTGCTCCAAGCCGCTCGAGCGCCGAACGGCAGGCCCAGTCCAGATGAACTTCCGGATCGGGCGTTGGCAGCGCATGATGTGCGGGCAGCACACGCTCGGTCAGGTCGTAAATCTTCTCGAAACCCCCGGGCCCGCCACGCCCCGCCACCGACAGCACGCCCGTCCGCCACCCATACTCCAGCGCGGTCTTGGCCGGCTTCCAATCCCACCAAGCCCCGCTCTTCCTGCCATTGTGTTCAAAGTCTCGCGCCAGCAGCGGCCCCTCTCGGCGCACACGATCAAACACCTCATCGACCAAACGCGCGTGCCCTTCCCCCAGCTTCCGCTGAATCCAAGCTCCCCACGCGACCCGCGTAAAGCGGTGCCGCCAGTGCGGGAAAAGCTCTGACGGGATCAGCGAAGCGTCGTGCGTCCAGTGCTCGAAGACACGCCTCGAACGGTGCAAGCCGTCGAGAATCTTCGGGCGATACCCGTGTAGGCGACTCCACAAAATGTGATGGTGCGCACGCTCGACGATGTTGATGCTGTCGAGCTGCACAAACCCCAGGCGGCGGACCGTCGCCAACGTCCGCGCCAGCGTTGACGCCGCCAGAGGATCTTCCAGCAGCCCGAGCCCGTGCAAGAGCAGCAGCCGCGCGTCGGAAATAGAGAGTTTCTCAGTCATCGCGAGCTCTCAATAGGTCGGGGTGGGGCCGCGGGCGCACAACAGTCGGCGAACTTTACACACGAGTCGTCACCAGCTTATCGCCCCGACCTTTTGAGGAGGCCGCGCTCCGCCGACCTCACACGCTTATCGTTTCCCGCATGACCACAGACCCCAAAGACGCCCGCGCCCAAGTCCTGATCGTCGAAGACGAGCCCGAGCACGCCGACGTGATGGCCGACGCCCTCCGTAAGCCCGGCCACGTCTGCACCATCGTCAACGGCGTTGCCGACGCCCTCAAAGAAATCCAGCACGGTTCCTTCGACGTCATCATCTCCGACCTCCGCATGCCCTCCTCGGGCGGAAAGAACGGCGTCAACCCCGACGGCGCTAACGCCGGGCTCTGCGTCCTCGACGCCGCCCGCACGCACCAGCCCCAGGCCGAGACCATCATCGTCACCGCCCACGGCGACGTCTCCACCGCCCGCGCCGCCTTCAAGCACGGCGCGTACGACTTCATCGAAAAGCCGCTCGACCTCGAAGTCTTCCGGAACCTCGTGAACCGCGCCGCCGAAACGGTGCTGCTTCGTCACGAGGGCGAATCGCTCGGCGACCTCGTCCAGCACGAGGGCTTCGAGGGCATCATCGCCGGCTCCGAGCCGATGCGAAAGATCCTCCGCTCCGTCAAGGCCGTCGCCGCCGCAAACATCCCCGTCCTGATCACGGGCGAGTCCGGCACCGGCAAGGAACTCATCGCCCAGGCCGTACACCGCAACAGCCCGCGTGCCAAGTCTCGCTTCGTCGCGCTCAACTGCGCCGCCGAGGCCGAGTCACTCCTCGAGGACCAGCTCTTCGGCCACGTCCGCGGCGCTTTCACCGGCGCGGAAAAAGACCGCGAGGGAGTTTTCGAGTACGCCACCCACGGCACGCTCTTCCTCGACGAGATCGGCGACATGCCCCTGAAAATGCAGGCCAAGCTGCTCCGCGTGCTCGAGACCGGCGAGGTCGTCCGTCTCGGCTCCAACGACACTCGCAAAAGCGACGTCCGTCTCGTCAGCGCCACCAACAAAGACCTCAAGGCCATGGTCAAGCAGGGCGCGTTCCGCGAGGACCTGCTCTTCCGGATCAACGCCTCGTCAGTCGCGCTCCCGCCGCTGCGCGAACGCCGCGAGGACATCCCGCGCATCGTCCGCCACGCGATCACACGCTACGTCGAGCAGGTCACACCCGGCACGGGCGCGTTCGACATCACCGACGCCGCGATGATGCGCCTCACCAGCTACAACTGGCCCGGCAACGTGCGACAACTCTTGAACGTGGTGCAGAACATGGTCGTCACCGCGTTCGGCGAGGACCGCCGCGCTGGCGAACCCACGATCCTCGACATCCGCCACATCCCCGCCGACATCCGCGTCGGCGATCTCGAATCCGGCGACGACGTCCCCGACGCGGGCTTGGCCAACGCCAGCCTCGCGGGCACCAGCCTCGAACAGATCGAGAAGCGAGCTATTCGCGAGACGCTGCGCCTAAGCGGCGGCAACCGTGAGCACGCCGCCAAACTCCTAGGAATCGGCGAACGCACGCTCTACCGAAAGCTCAAGGAATACGGCCTGCGTTAGTCCCAAGGCAAATCGGCTCTGGCAGATCGGCTCTCCGAGCCGATTCTTCAACCCTACTCCTCCAGCCTCCTAGGCGACGCTGAAGCGATAAGTCGGATCGTCGGAGCGTTCAGATCTCCGCCGATCCGTGCGTCCTGCACGTCGTTGGGTCGAACCGTCAGGTCCACCGTCGCCCGCAACAACCGATCACCCACGTCGTAGTTCAGCGTGAACTTCGCGTCCTGCAGGTTCGAGATCATCGGCGTCGCCGTCTGGCTCGTCTGCGCGTTCCCAACATACTTCGTCTGGATGTAGTACAGCTCAAACGGCCCGCGGCTCGCGTCGGTCGCCGCCCGACGCTCGACCCGGACCTCCGTCCGCGTCCCCGCCGCCGCGTCTTCCGCCGAGACAAACTCGATGTGGTCCTGGTCCTTCAGCGGGTTCTGCGCAGGATCCAGCGGATCGATCGGGGCTGGCGCAAACTGCGTCCCCGTCCGGATCATCGTCATAAGCCTGTGCATCACGATCCGCGTCACCACATGGCTCGACGCCCCCTCCGTCGTCATCTTGTAGCCCTTGAACGACGCGTCCAGCGCCACCAAAGCCGCCGTCAGCAGCGTCGAAGTGATCGCGAGCGCCACCAGCATCTCGATCAGGCTGAACCCGCGCCGCGCCGAACCCGCACGACTCACAAGCCTTGTCACGCGTGCTTTCATAGAGCGTCTCATGGGTTCCCCTCTCGATAGCTCGACGCGATCGCATCGATCTGCATCGGCAGCAGCAGCCCGTTGGGCAACTGCATCGACGTGTTCAAACGCATCTGGATGTGACCGTACCCATAGAACGGGACCGCCACCGCGCCAGCCGCCAGCTGCGCCGCGGTCGGCGTCTCCGTCGGGCCCAGGTCCGGCAGCCCGTCGCCGTCCAAATCCCACCCGACTATCTTCACGCCGCTGACCATCGGCAGCGTTCTCGGATCGATCGATTCCGAGTCGCCGTCCTCCGGCCCGAAGTAACCGATCGTGGTGTTGAACCCCGCAGGGTTCCCGACCGGGTTCCCCTGCGCGTCGAGGAACGGTGCCTGCCCGTACACCGGCGCGAACGTCAGAAGCAGCGCCCCCTCGATCGTCGTGTTCCCACGAACGTCCAGGATGCCCGCGATGATCGCCCCCTTAAGCTGCACGTCCTGCGTCGGTGGGCTGTTGAACGACCCGATGTCCACCGAGTAACCTGGCAACATCATCGAACTCTTGGCGATCTCCGCCAGGTCATCGCTCTGCGGATTCAAGGTCGCGTCGTCGGGCGCGTCGGGGTGCTTGTCCGTGAAGCGCGTTGCGCCCGTGAACTGCAGCTTGTTCCGCGACTGCGTGTACGTCGTCGGCGAGTCGCTCACGACCGATCCCACGAACAAGCAGTCGTGGAAACGCAAGTTGTTCGAGAAACGCTTCGTGTCAACTACCCGCTTGCCGCTGATCACCAGCGGGTCGGGCAGCAGGCTATAGCCCGGACGGCCCGTCATGTTCGACGGCACGTCGCCCTTGTCGAGCTCCGGAACGCCCATCAGGATCATCTCGGTCGGCGGGATCGCCGTCGACGGAAGCATGGTCGGGTAGTTGGTCTCGCCCGCGTCGTTGCCGTAGATCGTGCGCGGCGGGTACGCGGCTGGCTTGCCGCTGGCGCTGTCCATCTGAAGCTTGCCGTACTCGCCCCACAGTCGGTGCGTGTTGGATACGTAGCTCTTGACGTACGTCACGCCCACAAACGTGCAGTTACGAAAAAGAGCGTTGCTGCCGTCCAGAATCTTCGCGTCGCGAAAGACCATGTTCTCGTACACCGGGCGGAAGTACCAGTCCGCATAGTTCGGGCTGTTGAACGGCATCTTCTCGAAGTACGCCGTGCCCCAGTTGTCGGGCCGGCCGTCGAGGTTGGCGTCCCCGTCCAAACGCAAGAACCGCGGGCTCGGCGAGCTCGCCGACTTGGTCTCCACATACGTCGCCAGCGACGCGACCGAAACGCCCAGCTGGTCAGCGACCTGCTGCGCGAACGACTGCCCGTTGGCCGCGGTCTTCAGGGCCGTGGTCGAGTCATCAAACGTCGAAGGCGACAGATCAGGCAGAACATCCGTGCTGGCACCATAGTTCTGGGCTGACTTTCCCACCGGCGCCCGGATCGGCCCCCGCAGCTTGCCCGAGAGGTCGCCCTGCGCCGTCGCCCATGCGCTCTTGGAGGTGCGGAAAATCAGCGTGCCGCGGACCTTGCCGTACTGATCCTTACGATCGATGTACCCGTCCCGATACCCCAGAACCTGGTCGCGGTTCACCGACTTCACCGCGTCATAGTCCAGCATCGCTTCGCCCGCATCCCACTTGCCGTTCCGGTTCGTGTCCGTGAACCCGTAGATCCCGTTGCGATTGCGGTCCGGGCTGGCAGAGTCAAGCAAGAACGCAAGGTCCTCGTCGATCCCATTACCGCCCGAGGTGACAAACTCTGGCGTCGCGGATTGCGCCGGAGTACCAGCCGTCAAGGCCGACGATAGCGCGACCTTCTTGTCGTTGTTCTTGTCGTAAAACTTGATGAACACGTCCATCTCGTCCAGGTACCCGTCGCCTGTCACGTCGGCGAACGCCTGATCCAAGGTGCCGTCGCCGTCGTAGTCCTTGTCCACCGGGATCCCCGCGCCCTCGACCGGGTGCCCGATCCTCAAGCGGTTGTCACCGTCAATATCAGCGGCCTTGAGCGACGCGAACAAATCGGTCAACCGCTTGTCAAGATTGGTGTCCAACCCCACAAAGTCTGAGCGAATCGTCATCGGATCGCCGTTGGTCCGCGTCACATCGTCGTACCGCGCGCCCAGGTCGCCGATTACCGACACGTTCTTCCCGATCATGATCCGGCTCGGACTCACGATCGCCTGGCTTACACGCTTGGCAAGCCGAAAGTCCTGCATGATCGTCCGCGCGATCGGCGCGCCGCCCACACGCGAATAGTTGAAGTCGTACCCCGTCACAATCACCCGGATGTCCGTGGTGCTCGCCGCCGACGTTTGCAGCGGCGCGTACGTGATCGAGTACGACAGCGGCTTTGTCTCTGCTGTCGGCGCGGTCTCGACCGCTACCGCCGGAGTGAACAGCCAACCGTCCGACTGATACTCGCTCGCCGACACACCCGCGATCGCGCCGCCGATCGTCGGAACCGAAACGCCCACGCCCGACACAATCGCGGTGTCCGCCGCGTGCATGTTCGCCAGCGCCTGCGAGATCCCGGCTGGCAGCGAGCCCTCGCTGTACCCGCTCACCGGCGGCAGAACCGTGTAGTTCCCCGTGCCCGAAAGGTTCCCCTTCCAGATCTTCAGCCCGTACGCCGCGTCGATCACGCTGTTCGAGATCACGAACCGCGCTGTCGCTTCTTTGAGCCGCTTGGCCGCCACCGCCATCCCAGTGTCCGCCGCGCTCTGCGCACGCATCACGTGGATGTGCGTCGCCGCCGTCCGGATGTTCCCGCGGCTCGCGATCGCCATCGCCGCCGTCAGCGAACTGAACAGCACCAGGAACATCATCGCCAGCACCGACGCGATGCCGCGCTCTTCCTTCGGCTTTCGCTTCTCACGCCGCTCGATCGCACGACCAGCCCGCGACACCAGCCGGGACGAGCCCGCCGTCGATGAACTCAACGTTAAATCGGTTGAAGACGTCAAACGCTGTTGCGTCGGCATGCTTCCGCACTCCTGCGTCGCCTCGATCAGGTGACGTTACGGGACGACCCACACCACCCGCGTCACTTCACGTGCCGCGGCGTCGTTGGGCCCTTGAAACTCGACAATCACAGTGACGCGGAGCGGATATTCGTCTACCTTGCGCCCCGGGAACGATCCCGAGGCTGGCTCGCTGTACTTGTCCGGGCGAACCGTGGAAAAATCAAACGGGTCAACCTTCTCAACCAAAACCGTCTGCGACCAGCCCAGCAACGGCAAGGGCTGCCCATCTTTCCCGTTCACAACGTTGCCGTCGGCGTCCATCGCCGGGACCACCTCACCGAACGCGTTGATGGGCCCGGGAAGATCGCCATCCGTGCCGAACCGCACGCCGTCAAAGTCGTCGATGTCGTCAAAGTCATCAACGATGGTCTCGCCCGCGTCCGGGCCCCAGCCGTTGAGCACCGCGGCGCCCCCGGTCCCCTGAAGCCAAAGCCCCGTCACCGGGTCGTGCCGCGGCAGCTTTCTCGACAGCTCGCGGATCTCCGTTGCCAGAAGCGTCGCCGTCGCCGCCTCGCTCGACCACGCGTTGTTCTTGATGAACGAGTTCTGCGCTTCGATGAACGCCAGCACACCCACACCGATGATCACGAGCGCCAGGCTCGTCTCGATCAGCGTGAACCCGCCAGCCGCTCGCCCGAGCGCTCTGGTGCTGGACATGCGATCAAACGTGGTTCGCCGTGCCGGTTGATTCATGAAGCCTCCCTCCCCCGATCAGCCCCTCAGCCGCGCTCCTCTGAGCCCCGGGCCGCAGGCCGAGCCGAGCCCCCGCGCTTCGCGGGCCGCCCAGACTCCGCTGGGGGAATCGGCTATTTCACGATCTGACTCATCTTGAAGATGGGCAGAATCACCGCCATCGCAATGAAGCCGACGACCGTTCCCATAAAAAGGATCATGATGGGCTCGATCATGCTCGTCATGGCCTTGATAGCCTCTTTCAGCTGCTTCTGATAAAACACCGAGATCTCGTCGAGCACCTCGCCGAGCTTACCGGACTCCTCGCCCGCCGCGATCATCTGCGTCACCGCACGCGGCAAGATCCCGTCCTTCTGCAGCGGCTGCGTGATCTTCTTGCCCTGCTTCACGCTCTGGTACACACGCCGCCACAGACCCTTGAAGATCTGGTTGCCCGAAATATCGCCCGTGATCGCCAGCGTGTCCAGCATCGGCACGCCCGCGTTGATCAGCTGCCCCATCGTCTGCAGAGACCGGCTGATGTACAGCGAATAGAACATGTTCTTGACGATCGGAACCTTCAGCTTCAGCTTGTCCACCCAGAACGAGCCGACCTCGGTCCGCGCAAACGCGTAGATCCCGCCCGCCACGCCGATGAACGCGCCAAGAATAATCGGCCAATACGCCACGATCCCCTTGCTCACGCCCATCAAGAACTTGGTCGCCCAGGGCAGGATGTCCTCCTTACCCTCGAACACCGCGTAGAACTTCGGCAGCACGAACGTCAGCAGGAACACCGTCACGCTGATCGCCAGCGTGCCGATGATCGCCGGATAGATCGACGCGCCAATAACCATCTTCCGCGTCTCGAGCTGCTGCCCGATGTACGCCGCGATCCGGTCCAGCATCTTGCTGAACGAGCCCGACATCTCCGACGCCCGCACCATGTTCACGTACAGCGTGTTGAACAGCTTGGGGTGCTTGGCGATCGCCTCGGAGAACTGCTTGCCGCCTTCCACGTCCGTCTTGAGCTGCATCAGAACCCTGCGGAACGCGACGTGCTGCGTCTGGTCCGCGATGCCGTCTAAGGCCGCGCGAAGATTGATGCCCGCGCGAATCATCACCGCCAGCTGCGTCGTAAAGTCCAGAACGTGCTTCTGGTTCGGCGTCCCGGCGTTCAGCTCCTTGAGCTTGGCGAAAATGCCCTGGGCCGTCACCTGCCCGGCGATCACCGAGAGAGCCAGAACGTGCATCCCTTGGTTCCGCAGCGCCGCCGCCGCCGCCGTGCTGCTCTCGGCCGCGACGATGCCCACCTGCGTCTGACCCTGAGGGTTGCGAACCTGGTAGCGGTAGTTGGCCATGGTGTCTGTGAACCGATCCGACACAACAAGTCTTGTTCAAGGCAAGCCAATCACGCTCGCCCCACCTCGACCCATCACGCCGCCCGGTCGCTCTCCGTTCCTAATTGCACGCCCAGCACTCGAAACCAAACAAACCAAAAGCTCTGATTTCTTCTCAGCCTCGTGAGACAGGTTTTCAACCTGTCTCCTACTCCAGCTCTCTCTCTGTGCTGAGATGGTGCCAACCACCACTTCCCCAACACCAACTCACGCCGCCAGCTGACGCTCCAGCTTGTCGGGCTGGGCCGCCTGAGCGATCGCGTCTTCCTTGCTGATCATGCCGTTGAAGTACAACTCAGCGATCGAAGCATCGAGGCTCGACATCCCGATCGCGCGGTTGGTCTCGATCACGTTGGGGATCTCAAACGTCCGCGCCTCGCGGATCAGGTTCCGCACCGCTGGCGTACACAGCAGCGTCTCCACCGCCGGCACCATCCCCGGTCGATCGATCCGGCTGAACAAAGTCTGGCTCACCACCGCCTGCAGCGTGTTGGACAACATTGAACGAATCTGGTTCTGCTGCCCGCTCGGGTACATATCGATAATGCGGTCCACCGTCTGCGATGCGTTCACCGTGTGCAGCGTCGAAAGCACCAAGTGCCCCGTTTCCGCGGCCGAGATCGCCAGCGACGTGGTCTCCAGGTCGCGCATTTCTCCGACCAGAATAATGTCCGGGTCCTGACGCAGCACGTGCTTCAAGCCCGACGAGAACGTCGGCATGTCCTGCCCCAGCTCCCGCTGCTCGATGATGCACTGCTCGCTCTTGAACGTGTATTCGACCGGGTCCTCGAGCGTGATAATGTGCTTGCGGTAGCGCTGGTTCATCGCCTGGATCATCGCCGCCAGCGTCGTCGACTTGCCCGAACCCGTGTCCCCCGTCACCAGCACCAGCCCGCGCGGCAGGTACGTCATGCGCGCGATGACCTCGGGCAGGTTCAGCCCCGCCAGCGGAGGAACCTTCGTCTTGATCGCACGCATCGCGATCCCGATCGTGCCACGCTGCATGTGCGCGTTCACGCGGTACCGGGCCAGCCCCGACACCTCGTACGAAAAGTCCGCGTCCTTCACCCGCGCAAACGTCGCCACTGCCTCGGGCGGCGCCATCAGGTCAAAGAACGCCTGCGCCTGCTCGGGAGTAATCACGAACGGGTCCATCGGCGTCATCACTTGGTGTACGCGGATCACCGGCGGCTGCCCGGAGATCAGGTGAATATCCGAAGCGTCCGACTCGAAAGCCTTCTTAAGAATTTCGTTGAGTTCCACGCCGACCTCCGCTCAATTCTGGACCAAGGAATCCTCGTGCTCACGCCGTCAAGATCGCCCAGCGCAACGCGCCAGCGCTCTCGTGCGTCCCAGCATCGGTCGGCCAGCGTCACGGGTTGATCTCACTCGCCGCGGTTCACACCGAAAATTCCGCGCAACTCACCGCGAACCTTCCCGGAATGTTCTCGGAGCCACCAAGCCCAGAACGCTCACAACCCGCGCGGCCTCCCTGAAGCCTCGTCCCGAGCCCGCACCGCCAGCTGATCGCACCGCTCGTTCTCTGGGTGCTCGTTGTGGCCCTTGATCCAGTGAAACCGGATCTCATGCGCGCCCTTGAGCTCATCGAGCCGCTCCCACAGCTCCTGGTTCTTCACCGGCTTTTTGTCGGCCGTGCGCCACCCACGCTTCTTCCACTGCGGCATCCACTCCTTCAACCCCTTGAGCACGTACTGCGAATCGCTGAATAGGTCCACCAGCGACGCCGACTTCAACGCCGTCAATCCCTCGATCACAGCCTGCAGCTCCATCCGGTTGTTCGTCGTGTCGCGCTCGCCACCAAACCGCTCTATCGCCTTCCCGCTCACGGGGTGCTTTAAAATAAACGCCCAACCGCCCGGCCCTGGGTTCCCCGAGCACGCCCCGTCGGTGTGCAACTCCACCTGAGGCCTGCCCCGGGCACTCTCCTTAGCCTGCTCCACTGAATCCTTCATGACACCGCCGCCGGTGCCGCTAACCCGGCTCGCTCTAGCGCCAGGTCGTGCGCCCCGTGGTACGCCCCGACTAACTTGGGCCAGTCGAACTCCCACGACAACCGGTCCACCGCATTCCTCAACTGGATCCGATCGCGCCGGTCCTGCCGGCAGTACTCCAGCAGCTTGCCCGCGAGGTCCGCCGCCGCGTCGTGGTACGACCGCCCGCGCCGGTTCAGCACGATCAACCCCTGCTTGTCGTGCTCAGGAATGTTCTCCTGCGTGTACCGACCGAACCCCGCCAGGTCGCTCGTCACCGCCGGGATACCCATGGCCGCACACTCCAGCGGCGTATATCCCCAAGGCTCGTACGCGCTCGGGAACAGCCCTAGGTGACACCCGCGCACGAACTGGTCGTACTCGATCCCCCACAGCGGGTTCACCGGGTTAATAAACTCTGGGTGGTACACAATCTTCACCGGATCCTCTGGCCGATTCACCAGCCCCAGCATCCGCAGTTGATTGAGCACCGGATCGTTCTGGTCGTCCTCCATGATGTGCGTAACGACCATCGGCAGGCAGTGCTGCCGCAACGCCTGCTGCGTGCGTCGGTACCGCAACATCCAGTACTCGTCCACCAAGTCGTCCAGCTTCAGCTTGCCCCCCGAGGCCGCCCGCGCCGATAGCTTCTCACCCACCGTGTCCGTGATATGCCGGCACACCCCGTGCAACTCTTCCAGCACGCCGCGTTTCTCGAGCGCCAACGGGTTCAATGACTTCGTAGGTCGCGATGACACGATGAAAAACACGATCGTCCCGCCCTTGAACCGCGGGTCGTCCGCCGAGGCTTTCATCTCCGCGTTCAGCCGCGCCATCGCCTCCAGGCACAGATCAAACCCCTTGTTCCGAGGTTCAAACCGCCCGCTCGTGAAAAAATACAGGGTCCGATCCAGGTCGAACGAATAGCTCGGGAAAAAGTGCCCCATCACGAACCGGTGGATCGCCTCTTTGCTCTGGGCGTGCAGCCGCTGCTGGTCGTGCGACATGTTGTACCGCTCGACGTTTAGCCCGTTGGGCGTCACCACGTCCACACCGCGCCCCAGAAGCGCCGCGCACTCCTCCGCGGTCACGCTCGAAACCGTCGTGAAAACATGCGACCCGTGCGCACACGCTCGCTCGATCGAGTGCTGCGTCTTGACGTTGTACTGCACCGCCAGCGCCGCCTGATCCATCCACGGCAGCGCGTCATAAAAATTATCCGTCCCCGACGCGACGTACCGCCCCAGCAGAGTTGCGTGCGTCGTGAAAACTGTCGCGACCGGCAGGTTCTGCCGCCGGACCATCGGGATCGCCAACCCGCCCATCCACTCGTGAAAGTGCGCGACAATCGGCGGCGAAGACGCAACCTTCACCTTCGTCGCGCTCGCCGCGCGCCCCGTCCCACCGGTCTCACCCATCCCCGCACCCATCACCACACCCGGTGTCGCTCCGGGCGCAAGATTCCGGTGATCGCACAGCGCCTTCAACAACCGCCGCGCCGCGTCCGCAAACGCCACCACGTCATTAATCAGCCGATCGTTCCCCGGCGTCTCAACCCCATGATGCTCCCAAAGCTCGTACTTCACGGCCGCCAAGCGTTCCAACCCCTGCCAAGGCTCGATCAACATCACCCGAGGCCGACCCGTCACCAGCCACCGTCCGTGATGGATCGTCAGTCCCTCGGCCTTCAAACTGTTGATCGCCCGGCTGATCCACGCGCTCGGCCTCGTCGGCTCAAACTCCAGCTGCGCCTTGTTCGCGTCGTACGGACCGACCAGGCAATACCGATCTCCCCAACGCTCGATCATCGACGGAGCCTTGGAACGGATCACCTGGTAGATCCCGCCTACCTGGTTACAGACCTCCCACGCAAACTCGAACAGCACCGCCCCGCCGCCCGGCCTGTTCGCGCCAGCCGAAAGTTCCAGCGCGTCCTCGTCGCTGCTGTGCAATCCAGTGATATTCACATTCGGGCGCAATTGGCTCACAAAGCTCTCCTAAGGACTGCATCGTACTGGCGATCCGAGCGCCGCGTCTTCAAGCCCGGCCCCACGGCTTGGACCTCAACCACGGACAACCTGATCGGATCCGAATACGATCGCCCGTGAGCACCACCCTCGCCCAACCACCCGCCAAGTCTGCTTCCCTCGTTCATCGCTTCGAGGTCCGGGTGAAACCCGGGCTCCCCGACCCACGCTCCGATTCCGTCCAGCGCGGCGCCGCCAACCTAGGCATCGCCGTCGCCGCCGCGCAAGCCTGCCGCGTCTATCTCATCCAAGGCGATCTCACCGCCGACCAGCGTCGCGTCATCGGCCAGCGCCTCCTCGCCGACCTCGTGGTCGAATCTGTTGCCGAAGGCGTATCCACCGCCGACGGTCTCACCAGCGTCGAGATCCACCCCCTGCCCGGAGTCATGGACCCGGCCGCCCAGTCTGTTCAGCAAGCCGTGAACGAACTCGTCGGCGCGAACGTTCAAGTCTCCACCGGCTGGCGCTACGACCTCCGCGGCATCACCATCGAGCAAGCCGTCGCCCTCGCTCAGCGTCTTCTCGCCAACGGCGTCGTCCAACAAATCCACACTACCCCTTGGCACCCCAAAGAACTCCCCCACGGCGGCACCTACACCCTCAAGCTCCGCAACATCCTCGTGCGCGGCCTTACCGACGACCAACTCACCAAACTCTCACGCGAAGCTCATCTCTTCCTCAGTCTCCCCGAGATGCAGGCCGTGCGCGCCGAGTACGAGCGCGTGGGCCGCGAGCCGACCGACATCGAACTCGAAACCATCGCCCAAACCTGGTCCGAGCATTGCGTTCATAAAACGCTGAAGAGCACGATCCGGTATACCAACGCACCCGCGGCGCGTGCGAGCGACCCCATCGACTGGTCCAACCGCCCCGGCCACGTTCTCAATCTCGACGGCTCCATCACGATCAACAACCTTCTGAAATCCACCGTCGCGGCCGCCACCTTCGAGCTGATCGCCGACGGCATCGATTGGACGCTCTCGGTCTTCACGGACAACTCTGGCGTGATCGCCTTGGATGAAGAGTGGGGCGTGTGCGTGAAGGTGGAAACGCACAACCACCCGAGCGCCATCGAGCCCTACGGCGGGGCCGCAACCGGCGCGGGCGGCTGCATCCGCGACGTGATGGGCACCGGCCTAGGCGCTAAGACGATCGCCAACACCGACATCTTCTGCGTCGCGTTCCCCAATCTCAAAGAAATCCCCCCCGGCGCGATTCACCCCAAGCGCACCCTCACCGAAGTCGTCGCCGGCGTGCGCGATTACGGCAACCGCATGGGCATCCCCACCCTCAACGGCGCGGTCTGGTTCGACGATCGCTACGTCGGCAACCCGCTGGTCTTCTGCGGCTGCATCGGCCTGATCCCGCGCGACGGCGTGACCGGCGTCGTCAAGCCCGGCGACCGCATCATCGCGATTGGCGGGCGCACAGGCCGCGACGGTATCCACGGGGCCACCTTCTCCTCTGCCGAACTCGAGCACACCGCCGCCGACGAGTTCTCGCACGCCGTGCAGATCGGCAACGCGATCGAAGAGAAGCGAGTGATGGACGCGATCTTGCGCGCGCGCGACGGCCCTGCGCTCGATCGTGGGCACACATCAACGCCGAGCCGCGCCCTCTTCAACGCCATCACCGACTGCGGCGCTGGCGGTTTTTCCTCAGCAGTGGGGGAGATGGGCTCGAAGATCGGCGCGGAAGTCCATCTCGACCGCGCGCCCGTGAAATATGCGGGTCTTTCCTACACCGAGATCTGGATCAGCGAAGCTCAAGAGCGCATGGTCCTCGCCGTCTCGCCGCACAACGTCGCCGCTCTTCAGAAAATCTGCGACGAAGAACACGTCGAGCTCGCCGACCTCGGGCACTTCGGCACCGAAGACGCACAGCTCAAACTCTTCTACCACGGCACGCCCGTCGGCCAGCTCTCGATGCACCTGCTGCACGATGGAATCCCGACGCCGACGCGCGAAGCGATTTGGAGCGGGCGATCAAGCGAAACAGCGAAGCAGGGGAGCAGCGAGACAGGGGGACAGCGAGACAGCGAGTCAGGGAAAGCGCACGAAGAGGAAGCAAATTTTTCCTCTTCCCCTGTTTCGCTGTCTCGCTCCATAGCTGCCTCGCTCCTCTCCCTGCTCTCCCACCCCAACATCGCTTCCAAGCACTGGCTCATCCGCCAGTACGACCACGAGGTGCAGGGCAACACGGTGATCAAGCCGTTGGTCGGGCCCGGCGGGCGCGGGCCCGGCGATGCGGCCGTGATCGAGCCGATCTTCGGCAGCGGGCGCGGCGTGGCGATCGGGTGCGGGCTGGCGACCGGGCTGGGCGACCCGCGCGCCGGCGGCGATCCGTACTGGATGACCCTGGCCGCGATCGACGAGTGCGTGCGCAACCTCGTGTGCGTTGGCGCCGACCCTTCGCGCATCGCCATCCTGGATAATTTCTGCTGGCCCAGTTGCGAAAAGCCTGAGAACCTCGGCACGCTCGTGCGCGCGGCCGAGGGCTGCTACGACGGCGCGAAGGCCTATCGGACCCCCTTCGTTTCTGGCAAGGACTCTCTCAACAACCAGTTCAAGGTCACCGACCTCGCGACCGGCGCGACCAAGACCATTGAGATCCCGCCGACGCTGCTCATCAGCGGAATCGGCATCGTGCCCAGCACCGCGCGTTGCGTGACGATGGACGCCAAAGAGATCGGCAACCTGCTCGTGGTGATCGGCGCGACCAAGCCAAACCTCGGCGGATCGCACTACCAGCGCATGTTCGAGCTGCCGCCGAGATCAAATCGCAGCGACGGCTGCGAGACCATCCCCGAGACCGACCTAAAAATCGGCCCGCGTACCGCTCGCGCGGTCGCCGAGTGCATCCGCCTAGGGCTCGTACGCTCGTGCCACGACTGTTCCGATGGCGGTCTGCTGGTCGCGGTGGCCGAGATACTCATCGCCTCGGGCGCGGCCGCGCCAGCCGGTGATGCCTCGGGCCTCTCCGGTCTGATCGCCAAACGCCCGGGCACGCCAGCGCTCGGCATCGACATCACGCAGGACGCGGGCCAGATCGAACTTTTCGAGCTCGCGTTCTCCGAATCGCCCTCGCGCTATATCATTGAGATTAAGCCCGAAGATTACAAGCGTGTGCGCACGATCCTGACCGATTTCGGCGGGCTCTCGGCCACAACCATCGGAACGCTCGCGGGCCACGGGCGGCTGGTGTGGGAATCAGCCGACGTCAACCTTGGTGTGGAAGATCTCGCGCAGGCGTGGCTCGCGCCGCTTGACTGGTGAACTCTTCCGCCAAGCACCGCTCAACCGATCTCAAACGCGATCACGAACGCGTCGAAATCGTCGCCGTTGACGAAGCAATCGCCGTTGAAATCCGCCGACGCCGTGCCGTCGACGAAGGCCTGAACGTACGCATCAAAGTCGTCGCCGTTGATAAACTCGTCGCCGTTGTAGTCGGCTGGTTTGGCGACGGTGAGGTCGAGTTCGAGCTTGGGCGCGAACGCGAGGCCGATGAGGTTTTCCTTCGTATAGAAGGCCGGGTAGGTGGGGGTCCCCGTGCCGCCGTCGGGGCCGCCCTGCGCGGGCTGGAGCGACGAGACGACCAGCATGAGCCTGCCGCTGGCGAGGGCGCGCTGAAAGTAGGCCCGCGTTTCGGGCGCACAAAGATCGACATCGAAGGTCAGCACGGTCCCGGCCGGGACGAGCTGTCCGGGCGTGACGGCGTTGGTCAGCCCGATCGCCATGGACGAGGCGTCGAAGCGCTGGCGGATCTGGCGCGAGATGTCGGTGGCTACGCCCGCGGGGCTGAACATGGCGGGGAAGACGTTGCGAGCGCCCTCGGCCGGGGGCACGATCGGTGCGCCGCCGAAGAGAGAGTTCTCGTTGAAGGTGGAGGAAGTCCAGCCGTTGCGGTACCCAGCGCCGAAAAGTTCGACCGGCTTGCCGAGGTCGCTGTCGGCGACATAC
Source organism: uncultured Phycisphaeraceae bacterium (assembly GCA_964540295.1). Lineage (GTDB taxonomy): Bacteria > Planctomycetota > Phycisphaerae > Phycisphaerales > UBA1924 > CAZCPB01. Next base: position 13,036 of record CAZIMT010000006.1, on the reverse strand, counting down.
GCGGCGTCGGCCTTGTCGAGCAACGTGACAAACGAGTCGGGCGTCGGGTCGTAGCGAAACTGCATGTCGACGTTGACCGTCAGTCGCAGGCGTGCGGCCGAGAGGCGGTAATTTTCCAAGGGTTTCCCTTGGGGGATGGCGGCCGCAGTGTTCCAGCCCAGCAGGAACTGCCCGTCGCGGTCGTCGAAGCCAGCGATTTGGATTGCGCCGAAGCTGGGAGCCGACGCCTCTGAGCCCGGGGTGGAGTTGAACGGGTACATCCAGCGGTCCAGGGTTGGGCTGTCGAAGGTGGCGACCAGCGGCTGGGCGGTGGCGGACGCAGCCAAGACCGCGGTTGCGAGGAATACGGACGCGTTTCGCACGTTGAAATTGAACACGAGGAGCCCTTTCCCGGATAGAACCAAGATTTATATCGCTAAAATTTTGTCTTCGTTGAGCGAATTGTACGGACCGAGGGGTCGATTATTCCTCTGTGGCAGCATTTAATGTTGCGGAACAGGAATTAGCGACCATATGACCAACATCCAAACGATTGTCAGCCCGCGTTGTTGCCCGCTTCGAAAGATGGGTCTGTTTAACTTGGCGAGCCAGCTTCGCAAGGCTGGCTTTACGCTGATCGAGCTGCTGGTCGTGATCGCGGTGGTGAGCGTGCTGGTTTCGATCCTGTTGCCAGCCCTCTCTAAGGCTCGCGCGGCGGCTTGGCGGACGCGAGAGCTGGTGGCGGCCCAGCAGTTGGTGATCGCGTACACCGGGTATGCCGACGATCATAAGTCGGCTGTACTGCCGGGGTTCCCGCCGCGAGATTCGTTGAAGGGCGCGAACGCGGTGCTGGATGATGAGGGGCTGGCGATCACAGACCTGACGGTGGCGCAGAGGTACCCGTGGCGGCTCGCGCCGTACCTGAACTTTAATTTCCGCGGGCTATATGACGACGCGAAGTTGCTCGGGCAGATCAAGGACAACGCGGCGGAGTTCGAGAAAATCGGCGTGACCTACCGCTACGTGGTGAGCCTGTTCCCCAGCTTGGGGATGAACGTGGCGTTCGTGGGCGGGAGCGAGAAGTTCGGGGCGTGGGACAAGGCGTTCACGGCCAAGTACGGTCGGGTTCACGTCGCCCGGCTGGACGGCGTGCAGCGTCCGAGCCAGTTGATGACGTTCGTTTCGGCCCGCGTGGAGCAGCAGCCGCTGGCCCCGGGTTTGGGCGCGCCGCAGGGGTATTTCCGTGTTGAGCCGCCGTACTTCGTGGCGGCGCAGGGGCGGCGGTGGGACGCGAGCTACGAGGCGGACCCGAACGTTCGGCTTCCGGGTCAGAACTCGGGGTTTGTGTCGCTGCGTCACGAGGGCAAGGCTGTGACGGTGATGCTCGACGGGCACGCGGCGATGGCGGGCTGGGACGAGATGAACGACATGAGGCGGTGGGCGGACGGCGCGGGTTCGGTAGATTGGACGATCAAGGCGCGGTAAGAGCGCTTTGAGGTCGTGAGGTATGCGATCGCCCCGGCCTTGGCTGGCTCTTGTCGTCGGTCAACTTTCGTCTGTCGTGCGGCGTTATCCCCGGCCGTGCATCATCTTCTTGAGCTTGGGAACGAGCACGAGCAGGACGATTCCGGCCGCGATGGGCGCGACCATGAAGATCAGGAAGAACCCCGCCTGACCCGGGAGGATGAACCCTCTCTCGGAGATTTTGTCGACTTGGCCCGAGAGCTGCCCGGCGATGAAGTTGGCGACAAAGTTGGCGAGGAACCAAGTTCCCATGAGCATGGAGGCGAACTTGAGGGGCGCGAGCTTGCTGACGAGGGAGAGCCCGACGGGCGAGAGGCAGAGTTCGCCACAGGTGTGGACGAAGAGCGCGGCGATGATCCAGAAGGGTGTGACCTTGCTGCCGCCCTCGGCCGCCTGAGCCCCGAGGACCATGAACCCGAAGCCCGCGCCGAGCGTGATGAGCCCGAGGGCCATTTTGGCGGGGGTGCTGGGGCTGAACGAGCTGCGGGCGAGGCGTACCCAGAGTGACGCGAACACGGGCGCGAGCATGAGGATCATGAGCGGGTTGATGGATTGGAACCATTCGGCGGGGAACTCGGTGGGGACGTTCGAGGCGGCCCCGACGGTCCAGTTGAGCCAGGAGGGCAGGACCTTGTCGGTGCGTTCTTCGCCGAAGAACGCGATGGAGCCGGCGGACTGCTCGAAGGCGGTCCAGAAGAAGATGACGAAGAAGGCCATGATGAAGATGACGGCGACGCGGCTGCGTTCCTCGCTGGTCAGCGGGGTGTTCCGGGCGGCGTTAGAGTCGGCGTCGCGGCTGGGCTTGGGAGGATCGCCGATGCCCTTGAGGTGTTTGGCGCTGCCGATCATGTACCAGATGAGCCCGGCGACCATGCCGAATCCGGCGGCCCCAAAGCCGACGCTCCAGCCGTACTTCACGCGCAGCCAGCCGCAGGCGATGGGGGCGATGAAGGCGCCGAGGTTGATGCCCATGTAGAAGATGGTGAACCCGGCGTCCCGGCGCGGGTCGCCGTCATTATAAAGTTTGCCGACCATGGCCGAGACGTTCGATTTGAAGAACCCGGTGCCGACGATGACCATGGCCAGCCCGGCATAGAGGGTGGGTAGGGTGTCGGCCATGAGCGTGAAGTGCCCGGCGGCGATGATGGCTCCGCCGATGATGAGGCAGCGGTGGGCGCCTAGGAAGCGGTCTGCGAGGTAGCCTCCGACGATGGGGAGGAGGTAGACCAGTGCGCTGTACCACGCGAGCAGGTTGCCCGAGCGTGCCTTGGTCCAGCCTAGGCCGCCGTCTTCGGTGCTGAGTGCGACTTTGAACTCACGCGACTGTCCCGGCTTGAGTGTTCCGGTGATGGGCGAGGTGGTGTCCTCGACCTTGACGAAGACAGGTTTTTCGTCCTCGCGAATGACACCGACGTTGAACTCGACGTCCTTGTCGCCGGTGTTCTTCACGGTGTAGGTGGTGGTTTCGCCGGTGAACGACTTGCTGCCCTTGGTTCCGGTAGCGACGGCGTCGGTGGCGGGGGTGACTTCGAGCGTGGTGCCGGTCGGGGCCGCGGCGGTGGGTGTCGCGGGAGCGAAGCCGGGTTGATCGATGGCGATGTAGCTCTGGCGGGTCTGGGTGACCTTGTTGGTTTTGTCCTCGAACCGGATCCCGGTCTGGTGGACGCCGACGGGGAGCTGGTGAGCCCCGACGATGGCGATGAGGAAGAGCACGAGGAGGGCCTTCATGCCGTAGTAGGAGAATCGTTCCCACATCTCGGCCATGAATAGGGTGGCGAGCCCGCGCGGATGGCGTGTTTCAAGAGGGGCGCCGGGCCCGTCGGCAAGGGCTCGCATCGCCGGGTCATTGAAGGCGGCGTCGCGCTGGGTGACGGCGTGCGGAGGACGGTTTGTGGGATCGCTCATGGATGTCTCGGCGGCGGGAAGAGCTTCATGGTCAGGAACAGGGCGGAAGCATACTCGAAATCGCTGGCGCGGGGGCGGTCTGTCTGGGGCCTCTCCAATGATGAGCAAAATTAGGCCAGACGCAATGAGAGTGTCAGAGGCTTCGAGAATCAGGGCTTGCGATCAGGGCTTGTGATCAGGTGAGGCTCGGCGAGCGATGGTTTGGTACGCTGAATTGGATAAGGGTGCCCGAGAGGTTGGTCTGGCGGATCGTGTGCCGAGTTTGCGGGTGTTTGATTTCGAGTAATGAAGGAAGGAAGCATTCGATGTCCAGGCCTGTCACGCTTTTCACCGGCCAGTGGGCCGATCTGCCGCTCGCGACCGTTGCCGAAAAGGCGAAATCTTTCGGGTTCGATGGGATAGAGCTGGCCTGTTGGGGGGATCACTTTGACGTGGTGAAGGCCGGGCGGGATAAGAAGTATGTTGAATCGCGGCACGAGATCCTGAAGGCCAACGGGCTGGTGTGTCACGCGATCTCGAACCATCTCGTCGGGCAGGCGGTGTGCGATCCGATTGACGTGCGGCACAAGGCCATACTGCCTAAGCGAGTGTGGGGCGATGGGAACCGCGAGGGCGTGCGCAAGCGGGCGGCGCTCGAGATGATCGCCACGGGCAAGGCCGCGGCCAAGTTCGGGGTGGGGGTGGTGAACGGGTTCACGGGGAGCAGCGTTTGGCACAAGCTGTATTTTTTCCCGCCGACGTCGGTGGCGGAGGTTCACGCCGGGTTTGACGACTTTGCCAAGCGGTGGGGGCCGATTCTGGACGCGTATCAGAGGGTCGGCGTGAAGTTCGCGCTGGAGGTGCATCCGACGGAGATCGCGTACGACGTACACACCGCCGAGATGGCGTTGACGGCCGTGGGGCACCACCCGGCGTTCGGGTTCAACTTTGATCCGAGCCACCTGTTGTGGCAGGGGGTTGATCCGGTGGCCTTCATTGATCGGTTTGCGGACCGGATTTTCCATGTGCATATGAAGGACGTGGCGACGAACCTGAACGGGGTGAACGGCGTGCTGGGCTCGCACCTGCCGTTCGGGGACCATCGGCGTGGGTGGGAGTTCCGGTCGGTGGGCCGGGGCGATGTGAACTTTGATGCGATCGTGCGGGCGTTAAACCGTGCGGGGTATGACGGGCCGTTGAGCGTGGAGTGGGAGGACGCGGGTATGGACCGCGAGCACGGGGCGACGGAATCGTGCGAGTTTGTCCGCGGCGTGGATTTTCCGGCTTCGGGGCGTGCGTTCGATGCGGCGTTTGAGAAGGAATGATTGATCGCGGGTCTCGCTCGCTCGCACCTAGCATTTTGGCATGGCTCGTAAGCCCAAGTTTTTTCAGCAGGCGATACGGTCGATCGCGCAGCGGTACCCGCGCGAACTGGTGCAAGGTATGCGCCGGGCAGACGAACACTCGCACGACCCGGCGGAGTTCGCGCGCGACTGGGAGCGTGCGTGCGGCGTGGTGGATGCCGGTGGTCGGCCCGTGGCGGCGTGGCTGGGGCATTGCACGGTGCTGGTGCGGCTTGGTGGGAAGACGATCCTGACGGACCCTGTGCTGTCGAGTCGGATCGGCGTGGGAATCGGGCCGGTAACGCTGGGGGTGAGGCGGATCGGGCTGCCGCCGGTGCTGGCGCGAGATTTGCCGCCGATCGACGTGGTGCTGCTGTCGCACCCGCACTTTGACCATCTCGACAAGCCGACGCTGCGCGCGATCAAGCGGCCCGAGACGGTGGTGATCACGGCCAAGAACACGAGGCGGCTGATCCCGCGCGGGTTCGGGGCGGTGCACGAGATCGATTGGGGCGGGCAGCAGGAGATCGCGGGGTTGAATTTTTCGGCGCTTCGGCCCGCGCACTGGGGCGCGCGGACAGCCTGGGACCGGCACCGCGGGTACAACAGCTATCTGATCGAGGGCGGCAACGGCAAGGTGCTTTTCGCTGGCGATACAGCCTTTACCGATGCGTACGACGCGATCCCCGGCGCGGACCTGGCGATCTTTGGCATCGGCGCGTACGAGCCCTGGATCCACCATCACGCGTCGCCCGAGCAGGTGTGGACGATGTTCTCGGCGATGCGCGGAACGCACCTGCTGCCGGTGCATCACTCGACGTTCGTGCTGAGCGCCGAGCCGTTGAATGAGCCGATCGAGCGGCTGCTCGCGGTGGCGGGAGATCGTTCGCACCAGGTGGTGGCGGCGCGGCCCGGGGATGTGATCGAGCTGGAAAAGTTGATGAGAGCCGGTGGTAGGCTTGATGGAGCGGGGCCGGAGATGATGCGGGATGGCCTGTGATCCGGCGTAGTACGTGGTATGTGGTGCGGGAGACTTGACATCGTTGGTCGGCCGCGCGAGCCTTCAGCGTGAAGCTTGTCCACACCGAGTTTGAGCTTGCGGAGCTCCAGGGTCGCGGCGTGTTCGTGCCGACCATGGGGGCGTTGCACGCTGGGCATGGTGAACTGGTGCGAAGAGCCGCGGCGACCGCCAAGGAGCGTGGGCTGGCGGGCGTGGTGGTGAGCGTGTTTGTGAACCCGACGCAGTTCAACGAGCAAGCGGACTTCGCGCGCTACCCGCGGACGCTCGAGGCTGACGCGAGTTTGGCGGCGGCGTGCGGCGCGGCGTGGGTGTTTGCGCCCGAGGTTTCAACGATGTACCCGGGCGGGCTCGCGGTGGGCGTGCCGGAATTGCCGCGAAGCGCGACCGAGCCGAAGCTGGAGGACATGCAGCGGCCCGGGCACTTTGCGGGGGTGTGCCAGGTGGTGCGGAGGTTGTTTGAACTGGTGCGCCCGCGCGTGGCGGTGTTCGGCGAGAAGGACTGGCAGCAGCTCGCGGTGGTGCGCGAGATGACGGCGATGCTGAAGATGCTCGTCGAGGTCGTCGAGGTTGAGACGGTGCGTGAGACGGACGGGCTGGCGATGAGCAGCCGGAATGTTTTCCTGACGGCGGAGGATCGGGTTCGGTCGGTCGCGATCGCGCGGGCGCTCAGGGCGGCGTCTCACGAGCGCGATCGTGTCGCGGCCGAGGTCGGCATGGTGAGGATGCTGGGCGACGCGGGGATCGAGCCGGAGTACGCGGTGATCCGTGACGCGACGACGCTGATCGCGCCGAGCGCGAGCGGGCGCGCGTGCCGTGCACTCATCGCGGCTCGTCTGGGGAAAGTACGGTTGATCGATAATGCGCCTTGGTCACCGAATTCGGCAGCGTGAACGGCCGCGTGTTTTTCGAGAATGACCCACCGGCGTGCTAACATCGGCGTAGAGGCTCAACCCGGGCGCGACCGGGGCGAGCCAACGTCGCCGAGCTGTTCTTTAAGGCGTGGTTCCGGGCGTTATTCTCGCGTTGCTTTGGGTTTCGCGGTGCCTCGTTTTCGCAGATCATTCTTGCAGGAGATCCGCTTTGCTCCGAACCCCGCTGTATCAGTTTCATGTCGACAACAACGGCAGCATGGTGGACTTTGCTGGCTGGGAGATGCCGATTCGCTACGCCGGGATCCACGAGGAGCACAAGCAGGTCCGCACGAGCGGCGGGCTGTTTGACGTGTCGCACATGGGGCGGGTGAAGGTCACGGGGCGGCACTCGCGGAAGTTCTTGGAGCGGCTGTGTACGCGGAAGATCAGCGACATGCAGACGGGGCAGTGCCGGTACTCGCTGGTGTGCAACGAGGGCGGCGGCGTTCGCGATGACGTGATCGTGTATCGGTTTGACGAGGACGATTTCCTGATCGTCGTGAACGCGTCCAACCGCGAGAAGCTGCTCGGGCATTTCGAGCAGGTGCGGGCGGCCGGGGATCTGACGCTGAAGATCGACGACCAGACCAAGGACACGGCCATGATCGCGGTGCAGGGGCCCAGGGTCATCAGCATGGTCGAGAAGTTCAGCAAAGAAATCCCGGCGCTTAAGCGGTACCGGTTTGCGATCAAGAACCTGGTGGTGACCAAGCTGATCGTGAGCCGCACGGGGTACACGGGCGAGGACGGGGTGGAGGTGATCCTGCCAGCGTCGATGGTCGGGTTCGCGTTGAAGATGATTCTGCAGGGGCTTGACATGAAGTCGGCGGACGCGGCGGTGAAGCCGATCGGGCTGGGCGCGCGCGACACGCTGCGGATGGAGGCCTCGATGCCGCTGTACGGGCACGAGCTGGGCGAGGAGATCAACGCGCTTTCGAGCGGCGTGGACTTTGCGATCAGCCTGGACAAGGACCAGATGGAGCGTGGCGAGCGGTTCGTGGGCATGGACGCGCTGCAGAGGACGATGAAGGAAGGCGGGCCCGCCCGCAAGCTCGCCGGGATGCAGTTCGAAGGCAAGCGCGCGGCGCGGCAGGGGAACATCATCAAGATCGGTGATTCAGAAGTCGGCGTGGTGACCAGCGGGTGCTTGAGCCCGACGCTGGGCACGTCGATCGCGATGGGGTTCGTGGATTCCGCGCGGACTGTGGTTGGCACGTCGCTCGTGGTGGACACAGGCCGTGGGCTGCTTGAGGGTCGGATTGTGCCGATGCCGTTCTACAAGGCGGCGAAGTAGCGTAAAGGAAAGCGGCGAAGCGCGAGCCGAGAAGTTGTGGCGAGCGTTCGTTGACGAGATCGAACATGCCCTCTTCACGTCTTTATCTCGACAACGCGGCGACGAGCTTCCCCAAGCCAGCCGCGGTGTACGAGGCGATGTTCCGATACGCGACGGAGATCGGCGCGACGCCGGGGCGTGCGAATTATGCGGAGTCGCGCGAGGGCGGGCGGCTGATCTTTCAATGCCGCGAACGGTTGAACACGCTGATCAACGGTGAGTCTGCGCACCATATCGTGTTCACGCTGAACACCACCGATGCGTTGAACCTGGCGATCAAAGGGCTCGTGCGGCACGCGCGGCGCACCAGGCCGGGCCGCGCGGTGCATCTGGTCACGACCGAGCTCGATCACAATTCCGTGCTGCGTCCGTTCAACGCGCTGGCGGACGAGGGCGTGGAGTGGACGTGCGTGCCGTGCGACGCTGAAGACGGCGTGGTAGATCCGGGCCTGATTCGCCGGGCGATTCGCGAGGAGACGGTGCTGGTTGCGGTGGTTCACGCGAGCAACGTGACGGGGACGATCCAGCGTGCGTCGGAGATCGGCGCGGTGTGCCGCGAGACGGGCGTGCCGTTCCTTCTTGATGCGGCCCAGACGCTGGGGCACATCGGGGTGGATGTTCGTGCGCTCAACGTGGACCTGCTGGCGTTCCCCGGGCACAAGGGCCTGCTGGGGCCGCTGGGCACGGGCGGGCTTTACATTCGGCCCGGGCTCGAACGCTCGCTCGATACGGTGCGTGAGGGCGGCACAGGGACGGTGTCAGAGCTTGATCGGCAGCCCGACGTCATGCCTGACAAGTACGAGCCGGGCTCGCATAACGCGCTAGGGATCGTGGGGCTTTCCGAGGCGGTCGCGTACCTGCTTTCAGAGGTGGTGCCCGGTGGTTTCGAGCATGAGCGGGCGTTGATCCGCACGATGCTCGGTCATCTGGCTCATCCGCGGCTCGAGGACTTTCGTCTGCTGGGCACGACGGATGCTGGCCGGCGTGTCGGCGTGTTCTCGCTGGTGCATCCGTCGCTGGGCCCGCGTCAGGTGGCGGATCTGCTCGAATCAAAGTTCGGGATTCTCGCTCGGTCGGGGCTGCACTGTGCGCCGCGTGCGCACGCGGCGTGCGGGACGCTTAATGGTTCTGTGCAGACGCGGGGTGCGTTGCGCGTGAGCTTCGGGTCGTTCGTGACGATCGCGGATGTTGATCGGTTGGCGGATGCGCTGGCGGCGATCGCGGCGGGGGCGCCAGCGGCGCAACGAGCGAGCCTGTAGAGCGTTCTTTTTCGATCATCAGCCCGAGGATGGATCAAGCCGTCGATGCGCTGACTCGATCGCGGCCGCGACGGTGTTCGGGCCGGTTCCGCCGAGGATTTCACGGCGTGCGAGCCCCGATTCGAGCCCGAGCGAGGCGTAGACGTCTTCGTTGATTGCGGGTGAGACCGCTCGAAGCTGATCGATGGGCAGGTCTTCGAGTCGCTTGCTGACGGTGAGCGCGTGGCGGACGAGCTTGCCGACCTGGTCGTGCGCATCACGGAACGGGACACCCTTGCCGACGAGATAATCGGCGAGCTCTGTTGCGTTCGCGTAGCCGTTGAGAGCCGCCTCGCGGCAGATCTCGCGATTCACTTTGAGCCCGTCGAGCACGCGCGGCACAACGCGCAGGCACATCGAGAGCTGCTCCATCGCGTTGAACAAGGGTTCTTTGTCTTCCTGAAGGTCTTTGTTGTACGCGAGAGGGAGGCCCTTCATGGTCGTGAGGATGGAGACGAGCGAGCCGATCATCCGGCCAGCCTTGCCGCGGAGCAGCTCGCAGGCGTCGGGGTTTTTCTTCTGCGGCATCAGGCTGCTGCCGCTGGTGACGCTGTCGGGCATCTGCACGAACGAGAACTCGGAGGTCATGAAAAGGATGAGGTCCTCGGCCAGGCGCGAGAGATGCACGGAGGCTTGCGCGAGGCAGAAGAGAGTCTCGGCGATGAAGTCACGGTCGGCGGTCGCGTCGAGGCTGTTGCGGCTCGGAGCGTCAAAGCCAAGGTCTTTCGCGAGCTGAACGCGATCGATCGCGTAAGTTGTGCCCGCCAGCGCGCCCGAGCCGAGTGGCATGATGTTGACGCGGCGGCGGGAGTCGGCCAGACGAGCCGCGTCGCGTTCGAGCATCTCCTGATGCGCGAGCGCCCAGTGCGCGAAGAGGATCGGCTGGGCCCGCTGCATGTGGGTGTAGCCCGGGAGCACCGTTAGCTTTTCGCGGCTGGCAAGGTCGATCAGCGAGCGGCGGGCTTCGTGAAGTTCAGCCAGACGTGCGTCGATCTCAGCGCGGGTCCAGAGCCGAACGTCCGTGGCGACCTGATCGTTTCGGCTGCGACCGGTGTGCAGTTTTTTCCCCAGCGGCCCGACGAGTTCGATGAGGCGGCGCTCGACGTAGGAGTGAACGTCCTCGTCGCGGCCGAACGCGGATTGGATCGCGGCGAGGTTGGTCCGGGCCTCGCTTGCGAGCGACCGAAGGGCCGCGGAGAGGTCTGAAAGTTCTGCAGCGCTGAGCACCCCCGCGCCAGCGATCGCTTTCGCCCAGGCTAGGCTGCCGTCGATGTCGTGGGCGAGCAATCGAAAATCAAAGGGCAGCGAGTCGTTCAGGTGCCTGAACAGCGGGTCGGCCTGGCCTTCGAATCTTCCGCCCCAGAGAGCCATCAGCGATTCCTTCCCTTGATGCCATCATGCCTCGCGGCCCGAGACCTTACGGCTTGATTCCTTCTCGTTGAAAGGAGAGCGTCAAGGTATGAGACATCAAGGCATCGAGCGAGGACGGGTTTACTTCGCGGAGCCGATCGATTTGAGTGCGCGGATTTTTTCTGACAAGCTCAGCAGCTTGATGAACCCGCCAGCGTCCTTTTGGCTGTAGATGTCTTCGCCCTCGAAGCTGACCATCTTTTCGGCGTAGAGTGAGTGCCCGCTCTTGCGTTGCACGGCCGTCGCGGTGCCCTTGAAGAGACGGACCACGATCTCACCGTCCAGCGGCTCGGCGATCTTGGCGGCGCACGTCCACAGCGCTTCGCGTAGCGGCGTAAACCAGCGGCCGTCGTAGACGAGCTCGGCGAATGTCAGCCCGAGATGCTCGCGATAGTGGCGTGTTTCGCGGTCGAGAACGAGTTCTTCGACGGCCCGCAGGGCTTCGACGATGACCGTTCCGCCCGGCGTTTCGTAGAGCCCGCGGCTCTTCATGCCGACGCGGCGGTTCTCGACGAGGTCCACCCGGCCGACGCCGTGCGGGCCAGCGATGTGGTTGAGCTTGTCGATGATCTGCCAGGCTTCGAGCTTGGCACTGTTGAGCGCGACGGGGCGGCCTTGGACGAAAGTGAGCGTGACGTGCTCTGGCTGGTCGGGTGCTTTGTCGGGCGCGACGGTGAGCATCCAGGCGTCTTCGGGCGGCGCGTTCCAGGGATCTTCGATTGTGCCGCCCTCGTGGCTGATGTGCCAGAGATTCCGGTCGCGGCTGTAGATCTTGGTTGCGCTGGCGGTGGTGGGGATGTTACGGGCCTTGAGGTAATCCAGCATGGCGAGGCGGCCCGAGAGGTTCCAGTTGTCGTGCCGCCAAGGGGCGATGATCTCCATGCCGGGTGCGAGCGCGGCATAGGCGCTCTCGAAGCGGACTTGGTCGTTGCCCTTGCCGGTGCAGCCGTGCGCGAGGGCGGTACAACCGGTTTTCTTGGCGACATCGACCTGACCGCGCGCGAGCACGGGGCGTGCGATGGCGGTGCCGAGGAGGTAGCGGCCTTCGTAGACCGCGCCGGTGATCATCGTGGGCATGACGAACTCGTCGACGAACTCGCGTTTGAGATCGACGACGTGGCACTCGGCCGCGCCTGAGTTCATGGCTTTCTTCTCGACGCCTTCGAGTTCTTCGGAGCCTTGCCCGACGTCGCCTACGACGCAGATGACTTCCGCACCCGGGATGTTCTCGCGCAGCCAGGGGACGATGCAGGAGGTGTCGAGGCCGCCGGAGTAGGCGAGAGCGATGCGTTTCTTGGGCATGGTGATTCCAGTTTGAGACGTTGCTGGCGGTTTCAGTGGTTGAGAGCTTGTGCGATGAGTGACGATCGAAAGTGCGGTGCCGTCGGTGGTCGGTTAGAGCCTTTTCGTCAGCAGGTGCAACAGCAACGCGTTTTGCACGTGCATCCGATTTTCGGCTTGGTCATACACGACGGAGTTCGTTGAATCAATGACCGGATCGGTGACTTCGAGCCCGCGGTGGGCGGGCAGGCAATGCATGAATTTGGCGTCGGGGCCCGCGATCGCCATGAGGTTGGTGTTGACCTGATAGGGCTGGAAGGCCTTGCGGCGTTTGGCGGCCTCGTCGGCCTGCCCCGCGCCCTGGCCCATCGAGACCCACACGTCCGTGTACACCGCGCTGTGACCAGAGACGGCGCTGGGGTCGTTTGAAAGCTCGATGCGCGAGCCGGAAGATTTCGCCAGCGAGCGCGCCTCGGCCACGATCTCGGGCCTGGGCTCGAATCCCTCGGGTGTGATGACGGTCATGGGCACGCCGAGCAGACCGGCCGCGTGCATGAGCGAGTTGCAGACGTTGTTGCCGTCGCCGACATACGCGAGCTTGACGCCCTGAAGGCCCTTGAAGTGCTCGGTGAGCGTGAAAAAGTCCGCGAGCGCCTGGCAGGGATGAAAGAGGTCGCTGAGAGCGTTGATGACCGGCACGCTCGCGGCGGCGGCCATCTCGTCGAGCACGGTCTGGCTGAAGACGCGGGCAACGATGCACTGCACCCACCGTTCGAGGTTCTTGCCGTAATCGTGGACGGACTCGCGCTCGCCGAGCCGTGCGTTGCTGTGGTCCATATAGATGGCGGTGCCGCCGAGCTTGGCGATGCCGACTTCGAAGCTGATGCGGGTGCGCAGTGAAGGCTTTTCGAAGAGCAGGATCACGGCCTTGCCGTCGAGGGCCTTGCGGTCCTTGGAGATGTCGGCCTTGACGCTCTTGGCGGTGGCGAAGAGCTTGAGGACTTGCGCGCGGTCGAGCGCGGAGAGACTCAACAGGTCGCGTCCGTGAAGCG
>CAZIMT010000005.1:0-43666 GCA_964540295.1 uncultured Phycisphaeraceae bacterium | reverse complement strand
GCGGAACGTAGTGGCGAGCATGGCGCTTGAAACGGTGGCCAAGGGCGCGAGCGTTGGTGTGACGCTGCTGGATGAGTTGAGCGGCGGGGTTGGCACGAGTTCGCCGAGCGAGCGGCTGGCGGCGCTGCACGACAACGCGGCGTGGCCGGAGCGTCCGTTGCGGGTGGGTCTGCAGGTGCCCGATTCGGTTTCTGGGCCGCTGATCGGCGCGCCGGGAAACTCGCCGGTGGAGTTTGTGGTGCTGTCGGATATGGACGTTGATCCGTCGATCTGTCAGCGGCACGTGCTGGACGCGGTGGTGCGTGGCGATGGTGAGTGCATCACGCTGCGGACGGCCTCGCGGTACGGACGTGACGCGGCGTGGTTCGATTGGGCGGGGCAGAGGCCGCTGGCGTATTCGTCGGTGTTCCCGCTGCGGCTGGACCCGGACCGGGTGTCGCTGGGGAAGGGGGTGGGGCGCGAGGACGCGCCGATCGCGCGGGCGTTGATCGAGGCGGCGGCGACGTTGTCGCGGACGCCGCAGCGCTTGAACTTTGCGGACCGGATGCAGGGGCGTCGGCCGTTGTCGGCGCGGGTTTCGAACTTGGGCGCGACGCTGGACGCGGACGCGATCCATGGGGATTTGTCGTTGCGGCACCTGGCGTACGCGATGTCGCGCGGGCAGCTCGGGGACGTGCGATCGCTTGGGGCCAAGGCGGCGGCGCGGGCGGTGAGCGCGTGGATCGCGACGCGTGATAGCGGGCTGGATGAAGCGGAGCGGGTGGCGATCATGGAATCCGCGGCTCGCATCGCGGGCGATGAGCCGGAGGTTCTTTTGCGGCTGGCAGCTTCGAGGATCTCGGCGTTTCACGACGGGGACGGGATCGAGACGCTGCTGCGGGCCCAGCACATGCTGACGCACGGCGAGGTTTTGCAGGGGGCTGACCATCTTTCGTTCGTGCAGTCGGAGATTGCACACGGGTCGTACGGGCCGATGACGCTGGGGCGTGTGGCGGCGGGGCTGTGCATGGTGTGCTCGACGGCCCCGGCGGAGTCGCTGACGCACCTGCGGGATGACCTGCTGGAGGACATGCGGTACTCGGGGTGGCTGGTCGGGGCCGACGCGGATCGAGCGCTGCTGATGGACGTGTTCCGCCAGTTGGAAACGGCGCGGTCGCGGGCTGGGCGGTCGATCGTATCGATGGCGGCGTGATCGGGGTTGGATGCGATCGGGTTCTTCCAGAGTTTTTTCGTTCGATAACGTGGCAGGGAAATGGAAGGGTTCGGGCTGTGCTTGCGGCGGGGCGAGGCGGTATCATGTTTTCATGACCACCCTCGCATCGCACACGACGGCGTCCATGGGCAAGGCTGGCTCCGCGACTTCGGAGCGGATCTTCAACTTTTCGGCGGGGCCCGGGTGCCTGCCCGACGAGGTGCTGAAGCAGGCTCAGCAGGACCTGTGGAACATCGCCGGGTCGGGCGTCGGCATCATGGAGCACAGCCACCGCGGCAAAGTGTTCGACAAGGTGCTGGCCGAGGCGGAGGCGGACTTTCGCAAGATCAGCGACCTGCCCGCGTCGTACAAGGTGATGTTCCTGACGGGCGGCGCGACGACGCAGAATTGGATGGTCCCGGCCAACCTGTTGCCGCAGGACGGCACGGCGGATTACCTGGTCACGGGGTACTGGGCGGAAAAGTCGGCCGAGCAGGCGGCGTTGTACGGGAAGGTCCACCTGGCCTTTGACGGGCGGCCGAACAAGCACTCGTTTGTTCCCAAGCAGAACGAGATTAAGTGCTCGGCGTCCCCAGCGTACTTGCACTTTTGTAGCAACAACACGATCTTCGGGACAGAGTTTCACACCGATCCTGTTGCGCCCGCTGGTGTGCCGTTGGTGTGCGACATGTCGAGCGATATCTACTCGCGGCCCTGTGATTTGACGAAGTACGGGCTGACGTACGCGGGAGCGCAGAAGAACCTGGGTGCGGCGGGGACGACGATCGTGGTGGTTCATGAGGGGCTGCTGGAGCGCAAGCCGCGTGAGCTGCCGCTGATGGCGCAGTACCGGGTTCACGCGAAGGACGAGAGCCGTCACAACACGCCGCCGGTGTTCAATATTTATGTGTGCGGGTTGGTGTTCAAGTGGATCTTAAAAGAGGGCGGGCTGGAGGTCATTGGCGCGCGGAACGCGGCCAAGGCCACGCTAATTTATGATGTGCTTGACGGCTCGACGTTTTTTAAGGGACACGCGCGGGCGGACAGCCGATCGCTGATGAACATTACGTTCCGCACGCCCACGGATGCGTTGGATGACCTGTTCATCAAGGAGGCGGGCAAGGCCGGGATGGACGGGCTGAAGGGGCACCGGGCGACGGGCGGGATGCGGGCGAGCGTGTACAACGCGTTCCCGATGAAGGGCGCGGAGGCGATGGCATCGTTTATGAAGGAGTTCGAGCGGAAGAACGGGTAGAAGACCGCAATGAGCGGTTGGTGTGGTTTTTCGGCAGACACCGCGGGCACCAAAGGAATGGGGCCGCATGAGGAAGGAAATCGCGAGATGGATCAGAAGAGCGTGATCGAAGCGGGCGGAGCGCAAGGGATGAAGAGGCGGATGCTTGAGGCGCGGCGATCGGGCTTCACGCTTATCGAAGTGCTGATCGTGATCGCGATCGTGGTGGCCTTGTCGGGGCTGGTCGGGATCGCGCTGTTCAGCAAGCAGAAAGAGGCGAAGGTTGGGCTGGCCAAGACGGACCTGCGAACGATCGAGTCGGGACTAAAGCAGTTCCGGGTGAAGTTCGACCGGTACCCGACGGACGAGGAAGGCGTCGAGGTTCTGTGGAACAAAGAGAAGCTCGACGCGGACGCCGACGCGGCCAAGTGGACCAAGGAGCTTGAGAAGCCGATGAAGGCCGACCAGTGGGGGACGCCTTGGAGCTATCGGCAGAAGAGCGATCACGGTGACGAAGACACATTTGACCTGTGGTCGTTCGGGCCTGACAAGCAAGAGGGCGGCGACGACGACATCGTGTCCTGGACTGATTCGGACAGTGAGAGTTCATCGGGCCCGACGGGCACGGGCTCGTCGGGCACGGGCTCGAAATCGGGCGGTTCGTAATCGCGTGTGACGGTGTGTGCTCGGGCGTGCTCGGGCGTGCTTGCGTCGCGTGTTCGGGTGCGGGTCGCCGCGGGAGTGACGGATGAGTTCTCACCGGGCCCCGAGAGCGTTCACGATTCTGGAGGTGACGATCGTGCTCGCCATCGCCACCGCGCTGGCTGCGCTATCGCTGCCGGCGATGGGGCGGTGGCTCAGTGACGGGAAGTTCCGCGAGACGTGCGGGCGCCTTGAGGCGGGGCTTGAGCAGTGCCGTGCGGAGTCGTTGCGGCGCGGCTCGGCGGTGGCGGCGGTGTGCCGGGCGCGACGCGATGGGTCGTGGGTTGTGGTTGCGAGCGTCATGGAGGAGAGCCGGGACCCGCTGGCGGGCGCGAGTGTGGGCCGGAGCGGGGACGGCGTTGCGGGCGCGTTGGTTGGCGCGGCGTCTGACCAGTCCGCGACGACTGAGAAGTTGAAAGAGCGGACGGTCGCGGTGCTCGAGAAAGGGATGTTGATCGCTCGGCTTGCCGCCCCGGTATCGGACTTGCGCAGCGAGGAAAAGAGCGCGGAGCCAAACTCCGAGTTCATGGTGGCGGTATTTTTTCCCGACGGGAGCGCGGCCGGTGAGCCTGGAACCACGATCCGAGACGGGCATGGCCGGGCGATGGAACTGCGGGTGAACGGGTGGACTGGCTCGGTCACGATGGTCAAGGTTGCTCAGGAATCGCTTGGTGCGGAACGGACGGCGGTGGACCGTCCGCTGGATGACGGCTTTTCGCGCGAGTCCTCGTCGGGGAGGGCGCCATGACGGTCGCGCGACGTGCGGCCCGGCGTCTCGGCGTGATGCTGCTTGAAGTCGTGGTTGCGCTGGCGATCTTTGTGGTTGCGGCGCTGGCGGTGCTGTCGGCGGTGCAGCGTGCGACGGCGGCCGCGGTGCTGGCGCGTGATCAGTCGTATGCGATGGACCTGGCGCAATCGGCGATCGCGAAGATTGAAGCGGGGATCGCGCGAGCGGAAACGCTGAACGGGCCGGTGCCAGCATGGGACGAGCGCGAGGCGAGCGAGGCGGCGGCCGTGGACACGGGCGAAGGATTCAGCCCTTCGGCGCAGTTCAATGACAAGCCCGCGCCGGTTTCGGGATGGGAGCTGGAAATCCGCACACGAGCGACTTCCTACGACGGTTTGACGGCGGTGACGGTGGTCGCTCGGCGTCTGCGCGGGAGCGCAACGTCGGCGGTTTCGGCGTCCTATTCGTTGACGCAGTTCGTGCGATTGGGCGCGCGTGGTTCAGAGGTTGCTCGAGGGGACACGCGGTGAGGAGCAGCGCGGCGGGAAAGTCTACGCGCGGTGGTGGCGGGTTCACGCTGCTGGAGGTGCTGCTGGCGCTGGGGCTGACCACGTTGCTGATCGGCGCGGTCTTTTCGTTTCTCGACACGCTCGGTCGGCGTCGCGATGAGTTGGAGCGCATGACGATCAAGGCTCGTGAGATTGGGACGTTGATGGACCGGATCGAGTCGGACCTGGCGGCCTCGGTCGTTGGTGATGGTCGCGGCGGGGCGGGGATCAATGGGCGGGCGTCGGAGTTGAGTGTGCTCGCTCGTCGAGTCGTTGCTTCGCCGGGTTCTTCTTCTTCTTCTTCTTCGAGCGACTCTGCGGGCGGGTCGGTGTTTGGTGAGTTGTCGCGCGCAAAGTACGCGTTCGATGTTTCGAGCGGAGTTGTCCGGGCGGGTCGGGGTGCGGCGGTGGGGGACGTGAGCGCGACCGAGGTTGTGGCGCGCGGCGTGCGGGCGCTGCGGTTTCGATTCTTTGATGGGCGGGTCTGGCGGAGTGAGTTTGAGAGTGAGAAAGAAGCTCGGCTGCCGACGGCGGTTGAGATCGCGGTGTGGTCGGGTGAACTCAAGCGTGACGGCTCGGGCGGGCCCATGGGGGCTCCGGATCGGGTACGAACGATGGTGATACCTGACGGGCCGTTGGCGGCATGGAAGGAGGAGCGGTGATGGCATCGGGTGCGACGACCAACGCTGGGCATGGCTCGACGCGGCGTGGCGCGGTGATCTTCGCGGTGCTGATCGTCGTGGTGCTGTCGGCCTTGATCGGGTGGACGATGCTCTCGCGGGCCGATGCGCAGGTCGCGTCGTTGTCGGCGTCGATGAAGCACGGGCAGGCTCGGGCGGCGGCGTGGTCGGGTATCCAGGCGGTGATGGCGCGGCTGGCGGGTCAGCGTGAGGCGATCCTCGGCGGTGCGTGGCCTGAAGTGGATGATGAGATCGAGGTTTTTACTGAGGGTGGTGCTCGCGGAGTGGCTCGATTCATAGGGAAGATCCAGCCCGAGGCAGGGCGGGTGAATGTGAACACGGCCAGCGCGGAGATGCTGGTTGCCTCCCGCGCCGTGAATCGGTCGCGTGCTGAGGCCATCGTGGCGGCGGCACGTGAGGCTCCGTTCGGATCGGTCGAGGACGTGCCGGGGTTGATCGACGTTGACGTCGCGGGCGCGCAACTCTGGACGGCTGTGAGTGCTGATTTGAACGTCCAAGCTGGCGTGCGGAGCGCGACGGCGGACGCGGTTGATCGTGGGTGGGGCGGGAGCCGGCGGGTCAACATCAATCAAGCCTGGACGAACGAGCTGGGCGTGGCGTTGACGGAGCGATTGGGCGCGGCGTCGGCGCAAGCGTTGAAGAAGATGATGACGCCGGGCCGCGTGTTCGCGGGGATGAGTTCGGTGCTCGCGGCGTGGCGTGAGGCGGGATTGGGTACGGCGGACTGGGGGCCGATGCTGGATGCGGTGACGACTACCGAGGACGAGTACGTGGTGGGACGGGTTGACTTGACCACCGCGCCGGCGAACGTGCTGGCCTGCGTGCCGGGGATCAGCGCAGACGCAGCCGAGCTGTTGGTGCGAACGCGTGCGCGGCTTGATGCGGCGAGGCTTCAGAATCTTGCGTGGCCGGCGGTCGAGGGCGTGCTGACGCCGGAGGTGTTCGAGGGCGCTGTTGATTTTCTTACCACGCGGAGCCTGCAGTGGCGCGTGAGGATCGAGGCGGGCGTCGAGCGTTCGGCGGCGTCGAGCGTGCCATCATCAGCGCCGGTTTCGGATCGGCGAGGCGGTCCGGAGGCGATGTTGGAAGGACGGGTGGTGTACGAGTGCGTCATTGATGTTTCGTCGGCGAGGCCTCGGCTGGCGCTGCTGCGGGATGTCACGCTGGAAGGGCCGATGCGAGCGTGGATCGCGTCCCGGGATAGGGATCGCGCGGTCGGCGATCCGGGGCGTGAGCCCGGCAGGGATTTGGCGCGAGAATCGAGCGACGTGGACGATACAAGCGAAGGGAAGAACGGCGCTGGCTCTGGTGATCCATCGAGCAAAGGGTCGGCAGGCATGGCCGCTCTCGCTGATCAGTCTCCGCAGACTGTGGTCTCGGAGAATACTTCGAGAGCGCTCGTACCGACGGCGGCAGGCGAAGATGGTCCGATGGATGGACCGGTAGATCGGCGGGTTGGTCGTTGGCGTGGGAGGCCGAACGCGTCGGGCGGCGCTGGTCGATGAAGAGTTGGGCGTGTGTCTGGAGTTGATTCATGGTTGGACGTAGCGCGATGTGCGTGGTGGATTTGGACAGAGACCGCTTGACGGCCTTGTGGGGTACCGCGCACGACGGGCGCGTGGTTGTTCAAGGCACGATATCGGTGGCTCGGCCGGAGAATGTTGGGGTTGAGAACGCGGCGGCGATTGGTGAGTGGATCGCGGGGTTGTTTGAGAACATGAGCGTTCCTCGCTCGCGTGTGGTGCTCTCGATTCCGCGTGGCGACGTGGTGCTCAAGCGGCTGACGCTGCCGACGGGCGAGGTGTCGGAGGCGGATGTTGGCGGGATGGTGCGGCTGCAGATGACGCGGCAACTGACGATGCCGATGGAGGGGACGGCGGTTGACTATGTGCCGCTGAACGCTGCGAGTGCTGGGCCGGTCGGCGCTTTGGGTGTGGGCGGTAGAACTACAACGGATGCGACGGCGAGCGCGTCGTCTGGAACCGCTGCAACGACGAGTCCGGGGTCAAGCGCGGGTCCGAGCACGAGCGCGGCTGAGGCGGCGCTGACGACGAGCGTGATGGCGGCCGCGCTTCCGGCGGACCGGGTGCGGTGGTGCCGCGAGATGGCGGAGTCTGGTGAACTGGGGTTGAAGCGGATCGGGCTGCGCTGCTACGGCGCCGCGGCGTTGCTGGCGGAGCGTTCGCTGCGCCGTGCGGGGCCGGTGTTGGGAATGACCATCGGGTGGTGCACGGTCGAGTTTGTGATCGTTGAGAACGGGGCGCTGACGTTTGCGCGAGCGGTGGACCTGGCGCGGCCGACTGCGCTGAGCGATGCCGAGGCGTACGCGGAGAAGATCGCAGTCGAGGCCAAACGCACATGGATGAGCCATCGCGCGACGAATGGATCGCCGGAGGTCGAGGTCGTTTCGGTGCTAGGCGGTGGACAGTTTGCGCGGTTGGTGGCGGAACGATCGGCGGCCCAGCTGGGGTGCGGGCACGAGTTGGTGGGCACGCCTTCGACGGTGGTTGTGAACGAAAGCACAGCAGGAAAGAGCGGGTCGGAGAGCATTGAAGAGTTTCTGCCGCTGATCGGTCTTTTGATGGAGCCCATGTCGGGGCTTGAGACGCTGGACTTCGTGAACCCGCGTCGCGCACCGGACCTCGGGCGAGCTAGGCGGACGAGCATTTTGCTGGGTGCGCTTGCGGCGATACTGGTCGCGGGGGGCGGGTACGTCGCGAGCCTTCAGAGCCTTTCGACGCTGGAGTCGCGGGTGCGCTCTTCGCGCGAACGTGAGGCGACGTTGAGGAAGGAGTACGACGAGTTTCTGGTCAAGCACGCGCGAGCTTCGCACGTGGACCAGTGGTCGTCGGCCCGGGTGGATTGGTTGGCGTATCTGGCGTTGCTCAACGAGCAGTTGCCGCCGCCAGAGTCGGCGGTGATGGACGGGCTGGGCGCGCACATGAGCGCCGAGGTGGTGTTCACTCCCAAAGGTTCGAGCTACCCCGAGGGCGTATGGCTGACCCGGCAGGCCGCGGCGTTCTCGCTGGACGGGAAGATGTCAGGGCGCGCGGTGGCGGCGGACCTGCGCGGGCGATTGCTCGACCTGAACTTTGACAACGTGGAAAGCAAGGGTCCGGATATCCCGGACCATTTCAGCTTTGTCGTGACGACCACTCAGCGGCGCCCCCACAAGCCCGGAGAGAAGGTTGTTCCTTCGGGCACGGGCGGGAAGGATGAGCAACCGAAAACGGACGCGGGGAAGCGTGACGCCGCGGGGAAAGGGAGCGGGGGATGAAGCTCACGCTCTCGACTCTGAAGATCTCTGGCGCGGTGGGCGCGGTCGTTGTCGGCGGGTGGTTGTCGTACCGAGCGGTGTACGCCTTGCCGCGTGATGAACTGAACGGGCAACTCGAAACGACCCGGTCCGCGGTGCGAAGCCTCGAAGAGCGGTTGGCCGACCGCGAGACCGTTGCCAGGCGGCTCAAAGATTTCGGATCTTCCACGCTCGGCAAGAAAGAAGATCAGGTGGTCGATCGTTTTCGGAACGGGCTGAGTCGGATCGCGGAAATGTCGGGGCTTTCGGACATTCAGACCAACAGCGGCTCGCCCAAGACGCTCGCCAACCCTGTGTCGGGGCTCTCCAAACTGCAGAGCGCGCTGCGGCGCTCGCTCAAGAAAACGCCCGATTTCGCGGCGATCAACGGGACGCTTGAGGCGGTCGGTTCCTGGCCTCAGGTCTTGCGCGCGGTTGCGTTGTTGCAATCGCAACCGTGGATTCATCGCGTCGAAGGGTTCACGATCGAATCGGCGGGAAAAGATCGCGAGCGGTTCAAGTTTCGCGTGGAGGTGGCGACTGCGTTCGCGCCAGACCTTGTGGTGACCAAGGACGCGGACCCTGTGCAAGCATCGATCCCAGTTGAGGTTGACCAGATGATGAGGACGATCGCGTCGAGGAACCCATTCAAGGGCCCGGCGCCAGCGGCCGCGGTGGTCGCGGTGAACAGCAACCCGGTCCCGCCGCCGCAGCCCGTGCCCGCGCCCTCGCCGTTGCCGTTGTACAACGACTGGCGATTGACGAGCGTGGTGTCTGGCCGGAACGGCGTCGAGGCGTGGCTGGTGAACATGAAGACCAACGAGGGGCAAACGCTCCGGACAGGTGGGAAGTTGCTGGACGTTGAGTTTGTCGAGGGGCAGGGGGAGCGAGCGGTCTTTCTGATCGGCGGCGAAAAGTTTGAGCTGTACAACGGGGAGACGTTTGCGTCGCGTCGGCCTGTCAAATAGAGGGCAATTTTGATGATCGCTCGGCTCGCGGCTCCGCGCGGCGTTTGAGTCGTGGCGCGTTTCCAGAGCTATCCAGAACCGTTGCTGAAACGGTGGGTTCTTTGATCGGTCTTTGCACGGCTCAATGCTGGCACTTTGTTCGTGGTCTGGCGCATTGAGTCAACGCTGAAAATTGATTGGGCGCGGTCAGCCCGCGCCGCGACCGGGCCGGAACCGGTACACTGCCGACGCTGGCCTTTCGCTGGCGAGAAGGAAGGTGTTCGGATGCGGAAAACAACGGGCGCTCGGATGGTGTGGTCGGCCTCGATGATCGTTTCGGTGGCGGGTGGTGCGGTGTCGGTGTGGGGGCAGACGACGGCCGCGCCGACCGACGCTGCCCCGGCGTCGGTTCAATCGGAGAAGCAAGCGGCGTCGCAGCCGCCCGCTGCGCCGGTGGGGCCGCCGGAAGCGACGACCGACGCCGCCGCCAAGCCGGTCCGGATCTCGTTCAATTTCAAAGAAACGCCTTTCGGGATGGTGCTTGATTTTTTCGCGCGAGAGAGCGGGCTGCCGATCATCCGCGAGGCGGCGGTGCCCGCCGCGAGCATGACCTTTATCGGTGCCTCGTCGTACTCCTTGGACGAGGCGCTCAGCATTCTCAACCTCAATCTCGCGATGCACGGCGTGCAGCTCCGGCGGCAGGACCAGTTCTTGTACCTCGCGACTTTACAGGACTCGGCGAAGAAGCCGGGCGCGGTGGCGACCGGTAACGTGCCGGCCGATGCGCGGCCCGAGCAGTACCTGACGCTGACCATCCCGCTCGACAACGCGAACGCGACAGTGGTGGCCGAGCAGATCAAGACATTGGTGGGACCGTACGGCGGTGTGACGGCCGTGCCGCAGCAGAATCTGGTGATCGTGATGGAGACGGCGGCGCAGTGCCGGCGGATCCGCGAGGTCGTTCAGGCGATCGACGTGAAGCAGGTTGACACCGCGTTCAAGGTCTTCCCGCTGAAGTTTGCGCAGGCCGATGCGGTGTTCGGCGCGCTGCGCGGGCTCCTCGGCGAGCGAGTGAAGCAGACGTTTGTTGACAAGGACGGCAAGCAGACCACGGTGCAGGACATCTCGGTCGCGGGCCTGAACCTGCAGCCGGATGCACGGACCAACTCGATTATCGCTGTAGGGTCAGCCAGTCGGATCAGGACGGCCGAGGAACTGGTCGCGCTGCTGGATGCGCCCGATGGCGGATCCGACGGCACTCAGATGACGACGTTCACGCTTGTCGCGGCGTCGCCTGCCGCGGCCGCGGAGAAGCTTAACGGGCTCTTTGCAACGGTGCCCGCCAACCGCAAGCCGACAGTGCTGCCGTTGACGGAATCTGGCAAGATCACTGTGGTCGGGTCGCGTGCGATGATCGCGCAGGCGGCGGCGCTGCTGAGCGAGATCGACCCGGGGGCCGGGATCGGCGTGGGGGCGGGTACTGGATTTGGACAAGGAAACAGCCTGAATTCGGACAATCGCGCGTCGGTCATTCGGCTCAGCCACATCCCCGCGACTCAGGTCGAGCAGATCGCTGGGCGGCTGTTGACTCCGAGGCAGCTGGTGATCGTGAAGTTCGCGGCGACGCCGGACGGCAAGGGCATCATCGTTTCCGGGCCAGCAGAAGAGGTCGCGTCGTTCGAGCAGTTGGTCAAAGGGCTGGACGTTCCGTCGACGAGTGACAAGGAAGTGCGAGTTGCGAGGATCGCGACAGGTGATCCGGCGGCGGTGCTTAAGCGTGCGCAGGATTTGTACTTGGCGACTGGAAAGTCAGAGCGAGAGCCGGTGATCGCGACGCTCGACGGGCCGTCGCGGTCGGTCACGCTGATCGGATCCAAGGCCGGTCTGACGGCGTTTGATGCGTTGCTGACGTCCGCGCAGGCGAACGCCACGTTTGATCTGGAATCACGGACTTTTCAGTTGGTGAAAGTCAAGCCGAGCGAGCTCGCGCCGCGGTTGGCGCGGCTCGCCAAGCCGATGCTGACGCCCGAGGATGGCTCGGCGTACCACGAGCCGACGTTTGAGCCGCTCGATGAACTTGGCACGCTGATCGTGCGCGGCGAACGGGCGCAGATGCCGGTGATCGATCAGTTGGTCAAGCGATTGGACGCTGAGATCGCGGCCGGGAAGGAGTTGCGGGTCGTGCAGGTCGCGAGCGCGAACCCGGTGAGCGTGATTGATCGTGCGCAGAAGCTGTACGCGGACCGCACCAAGGGGATGAGCGAGGCCGAGGCGGGCGTGGTGTCCGCAGAGTTCGACCCTTCGTCGCGCAACGTGATCGTGTCGGGCAAGCCCGCGGCGATGAAGATGTTTGCGGAAGCGATGACGCAGGCCCAGCAGTTGATGCCTCCTCCGCGCGCGACGCGCGTGGTTGAAGTGGTCAACGTGCAGGCCAAGGACATCGTTGGTTCGCTGACGGAGTTGCTCAAGGGCTTGAGCGCTGGCGACGCGGGGCAGCGTTGGTCGGAGCCAGTGATTCAATCGATCGATCGCACGAACTCGCTGCTGGTCACGGCCGAGGAATCACAGCACGCGATGATCGCGGACTTTGTGAAGCGGCTGGACCAGGTGGACCGGACGACGCTCCCGCCGTTGAAGCTGGTGCAGGTGAAGTCGGCGGACGCGGCGACGATCGCGGGGATGCTGACCAAGCAGTACAGCGGCCGAGCGCCCGCCGAGCGCGCGTCCAAGCCGGTCGATATCAGCGCGGACGCGTCGACGAACACGCTCATCGTGTCCGCGCCCGAGCCGTTGCTCGCGGAGATCCGCGCGTTCGTGGAGGATCTGAATAAAGAAAAGAAAGACGGCCCCGAGCGGGTCACGCAGTTGTTCCCGCTGAAGGTCGCGAAGGCGATCGACGTGGCCGCGGCGATGGACAAGCTTTATCCGCTGCCTCCCGTGCCGGTCGATCGGCAGAACCGGCCGATGCCGTGGCTGCAGAAGGCCAAGGAGATCACGGTATCGGCCGAGGCGAGCAGCAACTCGCTGATCATTGATGCGCCTGCGGATCGGCAGGAATCGTTGAAGGCTCTCGCGGCGCAACTCGACCGCGTTGAGCTCCCGCCGGCGGCCCGGCTCCGCACGTACCGCATCATCGGCGCTGACCTCAAGTCGATCGCGCAAACGCTGCAAGGGCTGTCGAGGCAAGGGACGCTCTCGGGCCCTGGGCAGCCGGGCAAGCCGCCGGTGAACGTGCTGATCGAGAGCGAGCCTAAGAGTTCGACCCTGATCGTGGCTGGCGACGAGGTGACGTTCGAGCGCGTCGAAGCGATACTCAAGGACCTGCAGGCGGTGCCGATAGAGAAAGGGCTGCGGGTGGTTCCGATCGCCAACGCCAAGGCGTTGGACGTTCGCGCCCGCGCGATGGAGATTTATTCGGCGCAGATCAAGCAGATCCCCGGCGCGAACGCGGTTGATGTCACGATCGACGAGGGCACGAACTCGCTCATGGTGGTTGGCGACGTGGAAGGGACGCAGCGCTTTGTGAAGGTGCTCGACGAACTGCAGCGGCAGACGGGGCCGGCGCGCGAGATCCGCATGATCGAGCTGCGCAACGCCAAGGTCGGCGAGGTGATCGCGTTCCTTGCCGACCTGATGCGGTCGAGCAAATCAATGCAGATCGGCGGCGGGCCTGACCCGGTGTTCGAGCCGATCGAGGCGACCAACTCGTTGCTCGTGGCGGCCCAGCCCGCACAGTTCGTCGTGATCGATGCTTTGGTGCGCAGTCTGGATAACCAGCGGTCCGTAGAGCGGCCGCCGATGCGAATTCTGAATGTGCGGACGACGGACGCGGCGAACCTTGCCACGGTGCTGCAATCGTCGTACGACCGGCGCGGTATTGAACAGAAGAACAAGCAGCCCGTGGAGATCCAGGCGGACCCGGCCACGAACACGCTGATTGTTTCGGCGCATGCTGATCTGTTGCCCGAGATCCAGCAGATCATCGAGCAGTTGAACGATCAGCAGTCCGTGGACTCCGATGGCCGAGAGATTCGGATTTTTCCGCTGAAGATCGCGCGTGCGGAAGAGCTTGCCAAGACGATCGATCAGATGTTCCCAGAACCGCCGGTACCGCGTGATCCGAGGACCGGTCAGCCGCGGCCTGATCTGCAGAGGCCGCGCGAGATCGTGGTTCGCGCCGACCGTGGCACGAACTCGTTGATCGTGGATGCGCCCGCCAAGCGGCTCAACGGGTTTGAACAGATCGTGAAGAATCTAGATCAGCAGAAACTCGCTGAGAACGTGGAGTTGAAGACTTACCGCGTGAACCGTGCGGAGCTGGCGGCGGTGGCGACGACGATCAAGAACCTCGCGGCCACGGGGGCGATCTACGGGCCCGGGCAGAGCGCGGGCGCCGGAACGCCGGTCACGGTCGATACCGAGCCGACGACGCGCACGCTGATCGTCAGCGGCCCGACTGTCATCTTCGCGCAGGTCGAGAAGGTTCTCAAGCAACTCGACGGGCAGCCTGATGTGCCAACGACTGGGATCAAGATGTACTCGCTGAAGCACGCGCGAGCGGAACGATTGCAGCCGTTGCTCGAGCGACTGCTCACTACACGGTTGCGCGAGCAGCAGGTCACGGATGGTAACGCGGTGGTGGATATCAAGTCGCTGCTGGAAGTGGCGAGCGACGCGGCCTCGAACACGTTGATAGTTTCTGCGCCGGAGTCTGTTCAGCGCATCGCTGAAGAGCTCGTGAAAAGCCTGGATACTGACGCGGCCGACGCGGGGCGGAGCATGATCCGCGTGATCCCTCTCAGCTTCGGCGATGCGTCGCAGATGACGCAAACCATTGCGCAGATGATCCCGACGATGGAGTTGCCCAGCGGCACCAAGCCCCTGGTGACCGCGGCTCCGGGCGCCAACGCGCTCGTGCTCTCGGGTGCCGACGCTGATCTCAACAAGATTGAAGAGGTCGTCAAATCGCTCGATATCAGGCCTAGCGAGGCAGGATCGCCCAAGGTCGAGACGTTTGAGTTGAAACACACCGACGCGACCGTGCTCGCGCAGACGGTGCAACGCCTCCTGACAGATCAGCAGGACACCGACCCGCGCATGCTCCAGTTGAAGCTGCAATATGCACGGCAGGCACGTCAGGATCTGTTCAAGGCTCCGACGGTCCGCGTGGAGGTTGACGCGCGGGTGAACTCGTTGATCGTGTCGGCCCCGGCCGCGACGCTCGAACTGGCCAAGCAGCTTATCGAGAGGCTCGACAGGCCAGCGGTCGCGGGCGAGCGTGCTGCGCTGACGTACACGCCGGCGAAGTCCGACCCGGTGTCGCTTGCAGCCACGGTGCTCAAGATTGTGAACGCGACAGTTCCGCAGGGGCGGACCCCGTTAGAATTGGTCGCGGAGATAAAGTCGGGTTCGATTCTGGCGATCGGCACGCCGGAGCAAGTTGCGGAAGCGGTGAAGAAGCTCCGCGAGTATGACGATCGCGCGATCGCGCTGCCGCGAGTCCATCTGGAAGTTGTCAGTCTCAAGCACGCGGACGCGAGCAGCGTGAGCACGACGGTGCAGTCGTTGCTCGCCGATCGTTCACGCTGGCCCGAGGAACTTCGACGTGCGGAGCGTGCCGGGCTGGGGATCCCTCAACCGACCGTGAACGCGGACGCCAAGTCTAATCGGCTGTTGATGAGTGTCCCGACCGAGCTGCTTGCGATGGCCCGTGAGCTGATTCAAGTACTAGACCAGCCGGGGATGGCCGAGACGGTTGAAGTCCGCGTATTCAGCCTGCGGAAGGGATCGGCGGCGTCGGTCGCGGCCGCGTTGAAGGGCGGGCTGGAAGGTTCGGTGAAGCCCGGCGAACCGAAGCCGAGTGTGACTGCGGAGCCGTCGAGCAACTCGGTCATCGTTTCGGGTTCGCCGTCGCAGCTTGAGCGTGCCGCGGAGCTGATCCGGCCGATGGACGACTCGGTCGAGCCGGCTGGCGTTGGTGTGCGCACGATCTTTCTCAAACACGCGCGGGCCGAGGCGGTCGCGCCGGTGCTCGAAGGGGTTCTTACGCGCGAGTCCCCGCTCGACGGGATCCCGGGCTGGGCGAAGGTCGAGTACATGTCGCGTTCTGGGAACAAGACTCTCGAGAAAGCTCGCGTGTCGGCGGAACGAAGGCTCAACGCGGTTGTCGTCAGCGGCCCCGCGCCGATGCTCGAACTGGCCGAGCAGGTAATCACGCAGTTGGACGTCGACCCGACGACGGTGGGGGGCATCACGCAGCGATCGGTTCGGATCATCACGCTGCGGAACGCGGACGCGTCAGAGCTGGCGGCCAGCGTGGAATCGATTTTCGCCGAGGAGAAAGCTGTCGAACAGCCGCCGACCGTGCGTGTCGATAAGGCGAGCAATTCGCTCATCGTGCGTGCCAGCGACGGGCAGATGAAATCGATCGAGTCGCTGACGTCGCACCTTGATTCGGCAACGCTCTCCGCGAGCCGGCAGATGCGGATGGTGCCCGTCGATCGGTCGCGGGTGGACGCGGCCCTGATGGCACGCACGCTCAAGCGCCTGCTCGAACAACAGGGTGGGGTGAAGGTCGAGGTCATCACGACCGATGAGTTGCTCAAGAAAACGAAAGGGTCACCTGAAGGCGACGACGCTGAGGGTGTTAAGAAGAAGGCCTCGCACACGAACGCTGGTCACGCTCCGGGCCGTGTTGCGGCGATCTCTCCTCCGCCGAACAGTGTCGCGCCGATCAGCCAGTTGTTGTACTTTTCGATCGCGATGCTGGAACAGCCGCGGGTCGCGGAGCTTTCAAGTCAGCCACTAGCTCCGCCGCCCATCGAAGCGAACGACGATGAAGACTCCGGGGTTACCATCGCGGTTGATCGCGCGAGCAACTCGATCCTGATCGTCGGTTCGCCTCGGATGACGGATCGCCTCGCCGCTCTTGCCGCCGAGCTTGAGAAGCAGATGCCAGCGGAGGCGTCGATTATCCGAGTGGTCACGCTTCCCGATGGCTCGGACGCGCGGCAGATCGCGGAGGTTGTCAATCAGACAGCGCGGCAGATCGGGCGAAAGGGGCCGGACAACCCGGGCGGATTTGCGGGCGCGATCAGCATTCTCCCGGACCCCGCCGGTTCTGCCTTGATCGTGCTTGCGAGCCCGAGCGACTTTGATACGGTCGGCCCGTTGATCGCCGCGGTGTCGCAGGTGGATATCGCAAAGAAAGTCACGGTCAAGATCTACCCGCTCGCTTCGGTCACCGCCAGACGGGCCGCGGACGCGATCGCGGACCTGCTCAGCGCCGCGCCGCGTGGGCAGCAGGCCCAGCGCGTGCGTCGGTTGGATGTGACCGTCGCGGGCGATCACGGCGAAATGGTGAACGGGATCGTGGATGGCTCACAGGTCCGCGTGACCGCCGATCCCGGAGGCGCGTCGATCATCGTCACGGCCCCCGCCGAGACGATGCCGTTGCTTGATCGCTTCGTGGCGTTGATCGACCAGAGCCCGGTGCAGAATCGCCTGTCGATCCGCAGGTACGAGCTCAAGAACGCGCAGTCAGCCGAACTTTCGAAGACATTGCAGATGCTGATGGACGCGCAGCGGCAAGGGCCCACCGCGCAAGACCTCCCTCAGGCTCGCTTCGTTTCGGACGAGCGGACGAACTCGATGCTCGTGACCGCGTCGGACCCGCAGCACGCCGAGGTCCAGAGGCTCCTGGCCGCCGCGGACGCGCCGTCGGATGATCACGACCTAGAACTGGCGATCATCACGCTCCAGCAAGCGACACCGAGCACGGTGCAGCGGATCGTGGATGATGTGCTAGTCGGCCGAGATCCGGGCCGCAAGAGTAAAGTCCGGATCTCTGCACAGGACGGGTCGAGCGTGCTGGTGGTACGCGCTTCCAAGGATGATCTTGCCCAGGTGCGAGCGCTGATCGCGCAGATCGATACGGCCGAAACGAGCGGCTTGCCCGTCCGTTCGGTCAAGCTCGAACGAGCCGACGCGGGAACCGTGGCTGCGGCGCTCCAGAAGTTCTTTTCCGAGCGTGCGCAGGTATCGTCGAGACCGGGTCAGAAAGTTGCGAACCGCGTCGCGATCGCTGGCGAGAAGCGGAGCGGCACGCTCGTCGTCGCCGCGTCTGACGAGGATTTCGAGCAGGTCAAAGCTCTTGCCGCAACGTTCGATAAGCCAGCCGAATCGCGCGACATGCAGTTCCGCGTGATCACACTCAAGAATGCGCGAGTGAACGACGTGCGTCCGACGCTCTCGAACATCGCGGACCAGTTGCAGTGGGAGCGATCGACGGGCCAGCGCGGCAACGCCGATGGCGCGGACGAGCGGCTGATGATCGAGCCGAACGAGAGGACGAACAGCCTGGTCGTCATGGGCTCGGCCGACGCCATCGCCACGGTCGAGCGTGTGATCGTCGCTCTCGACACGCCCGAGGGGGAGATGACGAAGCTGACCGTAAGAACGCTGGCGGTGGTCAACGCGGATCTCGCGGCGGTGAAGCAGGTGGTTGAACGAGCGATGTTGACGCCGGGTTGGCGGACTTGGCGCGGTCCGGACCCCGACGCGGTGACGATAGAGATCGACCGCAAGCGCAAGGCCGTGCTTGTCGTGGGGAAAGTGGAACGAGTCGAGCAAGCGATTGGCTACATCAAGGATCTCGATGCGGTCGGCACGTCGAGCGGGCAGCAGGTTCAATCGATCGCACTGCGACATGCGCGGGCAGGACGGGCGGCGCAGAGTCTGCAACAGTTTTTCTCTGAGCGTGCGCGAGCGCTAAACCTGAATGAGATTCCGGTTTCGGTTATCGGTTCGACCGACGGTAACGTGCTAATGGTCTCTGCGGACGCCGAGAACGCGAAGCTCATTCAGGATCTGGTCGCCCAGATCGACCAGGCCGACGTGGGCAAGGATCGACGATTCGAGATCTACTACTTGACGAACAGCGGCGTGCAGGAGACCGCGACGACGCTGCGTTCGATGTTCAGCCGGCCCGGAAACGCGGGCGACGAGCAGGTGATCGTCACGCCGCAGCCGAGCACGAACTCGCTTATTGTTTCCGCGCCTAATGAGGCCTTTGAGCAGGTGAACGCGCTGGTCAAGCAGCTCGATCGGCCGCCGGGCCCGGAGAGCGCGAACATGGTGACGGTCACGCTCGCCTCGGCGCGTGCGACCGAGATCGCGGCTTCCCTGAAGCAGGCGCTCCCGACGAATGTCAAAGTCACGATCACGCCGATAGGGCGCAGCAACTCGCTCGTGCTCACGGGGTCGGCCGAGGCGATCAAGTTTGTGGTGGACCAGATCAACACGCTCGACAAAGAGCCTGTGAAGAGCCTTTTCGCGTTCCGACGGATCCGACTTGAGAACGCGATGGCCGACGACGCGTACTTCACTGTCAACCAGATGCTGCGCAGCCGATCGCGCGGCGAGCCTGGTCAATCGGGGGGCCAGCAGCAGGCCAGCG
Organism: uncultured Phycisphaeraceae bacterium; assembly: GCA_964540295.1. Lineage (GTDB taxonomy): Bacteria > Planctomycetota > Phycisphaerae > Phycisphaerales > UBA1924 > CAZCPB01. The sequence continues at coordinate 24,863 of CAZIMT010000005.1, read as the reverse complement.
TGGACTACACGACGACCGACAACACTCTCACAATCTCTGCGCCGCAGGACCAGATCGACGAGATCGAGCAGATGGTCAAGGCGCTCGATGTCAAAGATTCAACCGCGCGACGGACGGAGTTTGTGAAGCTGCAGTTCGCCGACGCCAAGCAGACCGGAAAAGCGCTTGAAGTGTTCTACGGCCGAAACGCGCCGGAAGCGGCGTCACCCGCGGCGCGGAGCGTCACGATTATCCCCGACCCCGCGTCGGATTCGCTAGTTATCAGCGGCGATGCGAAGGAGTGGGAGGGGATCCGTGCCCTGCTCACCAAGCTTGATACGAAGGACTACGACACTTCGCGTCAACTTACCGTGATCCGACTCACGCACGCCGACGCCGCGAGCGTTGCCCGATCGCTCAATGAAGGATTCCGTGCGCCGCTCGAAGATCAGGCTCGGCAACAACTGATCAGCCAGCAGCGGAACAATGGCGGCAACAACGGGCGTGATCGGAGCGACGATCGATTCGTCGGACCGACCGTGCTCGTGGACACCGAAGGTCGCCCGGCGGTGAGCGCCGAGCCGCTGACAAACTCGCTCGTCGTCTTCGCGGCACCGCGCGATCTGGAGCGGATCCGCGCGATCGTCGTTCAGCTTGATCTGCCGGGATTTGCGAACCTCCCCGAAGCGCGGGTGATCCCGCTGACGGGCACCGCCAAGCCGTCGGTGCTGGCGTCGGCGATCCGTGAGATGTTCCTGCTTGGCCCGACCGGTCAGCGCACCGGCGGGCCTCGTTCTGTTGTTGTGCTCGGCGACGACACGAGCGGAGCGTTGATCGTCCGGGCCGACGACGCCCAGTTCGCGCAGATCAGGGCGCTCGCAGAAACGCTGCAACAGAAGGGCGAACTGACGCGGATGTCGCCCGAGGTTGTCAAGCTCAAGCACGTCCCCGCGTCGAGGCTGCGGCAGACTCTCCTCGCAACCTTCACGCCGCTCGCGCAGCAGATGGGCGAGACGCTCGCCATCGAGGTCGATCGCGGCAGCAACACGCTGGTGGTGATGAGCAGCCCGCGCATGCGAGGCGAGCTTGTGAAGGTCATCGCCGAGCTTGATGTCCCGGCGTTTGTCGAGCGTGAAGGCGCTGCTGGTCAAGCAACCCAGCTCGGGCAGAGCGTGCTCATCGTGGACATCGTGAACAACGCCCCCGAAGACATCAAGAAGGCGCTCGATGACATGGGGCTGAGCAAGCCTCAGGCCGCGGATCGGCCGGGTGTTGTCTCAGAGCCCGTGACGATCGTGGCGATGACCACGCGGCGAGCGCTGGCGATCCTCTCGAACCCGGGCGACAGCCGCGCCGTGTCGGAGCTTGTGAAAGCGCTCGATGCCGAGCCGATCAACTCGGAGCAGAAGGTCGCGGTGATCGCTCTTCGGAAAGCGAGCGCGACGCCGCTGATCGACACGCTCAAGGCCATGCTTAAGCCTGGGGAGCAGTCGAGTCAGACTGGTCCGGCGCGGGCTCTGGCCGAGCACGTGCGCCGGCTCTCGATCGCGGGCAACGGCGTGGGATCTGTTGATTTGAAGCTTGACCTGACTGCGCCGATCCGGCTGATCCCGGACAACGAAACGAACTCGGTTGTCATCGCGTCGACGGCTTCCAATGTGGCAACGCTGACGGAGATCATCAAAACGCTCGACACGCTGCCTATGGGTGAAGCGGTGGTCGTGCGTCTCTTCCCGCTTCAGAACGCTGCCGCGATTCGGATCAAGGGCGTCGTAGAGGAACTCTTCAAGCAGGGTGAAGCCCTCCGCCGTCTGCCGGGCACGAAGCGGCAGGGATTACCGACGACCACGACTGGTCTAGCGCTCGCCGGAGAGATCGCGGTGTCGGTCGATGAACGCACCAACCTGCTGATCGTGGCGGGGCGCGAAGAGGCGGTCGCGTTTGTAGAGGTGCTCGTGAAGGACCTCGACAGCGACGAGACTAGCAAGTGGATCGAGCCAGCGATCTTGCCGTTGAAGTTCGCGGACGCCGTGCCGCTCGCGCAGAAGCTCCGTCAGGTTCTCGTGCAAGGGACGGCGACCGCGCCCGAGGCGATCGGCCTGCAGAAGCAGTATGGGCGACTGAGATTGGCGGAGATTGCGAAAGGATTTGACGGCACGAGTGCTGGTGGTGTGCCGGATGCGAGCACGAAGCCTAACGGCGGCAAGGGCGATTCGAAGAACGGCCCGGGTTCAGGGATGATCGAGGCGGACCTCTTCGCGCCGGTCACGGGGCTGGTGATCTCGCCCGAGGAGCAGTCCAACTCGCTGATCGTGGTGGGCACGCTAGCGAACATCGCGGTGGTCAAGCAGCTGGTGCAAATGCTTGACATCGAGAAAGCGTCGGCGTCGAACAGCGTGAGGCCCTTTCCGTTGAGGCACGCGTCGGCGGACCGCGTGGCGGGCGTCGTGCAGGACATCTTCAAGCAGCGTGAGGCTGTAGGATCGTCGCGTATCGAGGACCGCATCATCGTTTCACCCGACGCGCGCACGAACTCGCTGATCGTCTCGACGAGCCCGCGCAGCTTCGCGATCCTAGAAAGCCTCCTGAACACGCTGGATTCGGAAGAGTCGAACAGCTCCGTGGGGTTGCACGTGATCCCCGTGACCAACGCGGACGTGAAGCAACTCGCGCCACGGATCGAGAAGCTGATGAAGGAGCGGATCGACGCGGGGCTGCGGGCTGGCTCGCTGAAGTCGGCCGCGGACGCGTTCAGCGTCGAGGCCGAGCCCGTGAACAACTTGCTTATCATCGCGTCCAGCGAGGAGAACTTTCAGGTTGTGAAGGAAGTGATCGCGGCGCTAACCGCCGACGCGGCCCGGCTGGCCGGGGCCGGTCGTAACGACATCATCCAGCTCGTGCGTGTGCCCGCGGAAGAGGCGGTCGCATCGCTCAAGCAGATGTACGTCGAGAAAGAGAACGCGCGGCGCGGGCCCGATGCTGTGAGCGTGCTGGCCAACGTGCGGCTCAACTCGATCGTGGTCGGTGGCACGGAGCAGGACATCTCGGAAGTTCGCAAGATCGTTGCGCAGCTCGACAGCGCGGAGATCAAGACGATCCGGAAGATCGAGCGGATCGAGCTCAAGAGCGCCAACGCGCTCGAGCTCGTGCGATTGTTGGAGAACGTGCTGGCGGGGCGCCCCATCAGCGGGACCAACTCCGGGCTCGGCGGGCGTCAGGCCACGAAGATCCAGTTTTTCCGCGAGAACCTGGTCAAGCAGGTGGCGGGTGAGATCGGCAGACCGCCGACGGAGGCGGATGTTGATGGAGTCATCCGCGACCAGGTTACGCTGACGCCGGACCTCCGGAGCAATTCGATCGTCGTTGCCGCTCCGCCGCAGATGTGCGCCCTGGTTCGTGAGATCGTGGAAGATCTCGACAGTACGTCGGCTGGTTCCCGGAAGATCGAAAAGTACCACCTGCTGAACGCCGATGCGCGGCAGATGGCGGAGCTGCTGCGCGACACGTTCGACCTGCGCCAGCAGGGGAGCAGCTACGTGTTGCTCCCGGCGCAGTCGCAAGAAAAGCCCAAGCCGGATCAGGCTGGCGATGCGCCGAGCGGTCTTGAGGGTGTCAACGTCACGGCCGTTCCCGACGAGCGGCAACGGCTCTCGATCGCGATCGACGCGCGCACGAACACGCTGATCGTGTCGGGCACCGAGGAGTATCTGAGTCTTGTTCACAAGCTGATCGCGGACCTCGACAGCATCGAAGCGACCGAGCGTGAGCGCACGGTCTATCACCTTCGCAACGCCAAGGCCAAGGAGATCGAGACGACGCTGCAGAAGTATTTCAAGGGCGACGCGGACGTCCAGAGGACGACGCTGGGCCCGGGTCTGAGCGGGTCGCTGATGCGGCAGCTTGAGCAGGAAGTTACGGTGATTGGCGACGACAAGAGCAACAAGCTCGTGATCTCGACCTCGCCACGGTTTACGGAGACGGTGCTGAAGATTGTGAAGGAGCTCGACAGTGCGCCGCCGCAGGTGATGATCCAGGTCTTGCTCGCCGAGGTGACGATCGACAGCGACGACACCTGGGGCGTAGACATGAAATTCGGCCCGTTCGGCGGGCAAAGGCTCACGTACGGCTCGCTGGGCGGCGGGCCCGGCGTGGCGACGGCGCTGGGCGTGCCGAACTTGTCGGTGTCGGCGACGGACTTCAGCCTGCTGATCCGAGCGCTGGAGGTGCAGGGCAAGCTGGAGGTGCTTAGCAACCCCCAGCTCCTGGTCAGCAACAATCAGCAGGGCAAGATCCAGGTCGGCGAGGACATCGCGGTGGTGAACAACATCGAGCGACTGACGACGGGGACGACGCGGTCGGACATCCGGCGGCAGGACGTGGGGATCATCTTGAACGTCACGCCGTCGATCAACGCGGACGGCTTTGTGCGCATGGACATCAGGCCGGAGATCTCGTCGTTGTCGAGCAAGACGACACAGATCAGCCAGGACTTCTTCGCGTCGGTGATCACCAAACGCACGCTCGACACGATCGTAACAGTGAAGGACGGGCAGAGCGTGGTGATCGGCGGGCTGATCCAAACCAGCGAGCAGGAGCGCGTGTCGAAGGTTCCGTTTCTTGGAGATATTCCTGTTCTAGGCTGGCCGTTCGTGACCAAACAGAAGTCCAATGTGAAAACGGAGCTTCTGGTGGTGCTGACGCCGCGGATCGTTCCGGGCGCGGCCATCGACGGGCAGTCAGATCAGATGGTCGATCGGATCAACCGCATCACCGAGCAGGAGATCAACCGGCTCGAGGACTCATCGAAGGTGCGTGACTACATCCGCCGGCTGGACTTGCCGACGGGAACTCCGCCGTCGTTGATCGCAGCCCCGCGGATGCCGGGCCAAGCGCCGGGCCTGAATCCGGCGCATGATGGCCCGGAAAGTGGCCCAACTGCGCCGAGCGGACCGCGTGGTGAAGTTGTGTCCCCGCCGACGGTGACCACGAAGGTATCGACGAGCGCCGCGGCGCTTGAGCAGGCGAGGCGTGAGCTGGAGCGTTTGAACCAACAGGCGGATCGGCCGCGCTAACGAGGGAAACAATGAAGCGTGCGCAGATTCAGACTGTCAGCGTTCTCCAAGTACTGTGCGGGGTTGCGTGGTGTGCGGGGCTTCTCTGCCTTGCTCCGGGCTGTGTGACGACGAACCCTCGCGCCCGTAGTGTTCCCCGGCAGCCGAGCGATGTCGCGCCGTCGGCCGTGCAGTTGTTCGCGGCCTCACCGCGCGACACGAACGGGAACGGGTATGTGGACAGCGTCGCTATCACCGTTTTCGTGTTCGATCAGCAGCGAAGCGTAGTGCCGATCGCTGTGCCCGGTTCGTTCACGTTCCGCATGACCAAGCCCGACGGGTCGGTGCTGGCGGAGTGGGTTCTTGACGAGGCAGAGACACAGAAAACGCTCCAGCCGATGCCGCCGGGGCCGGGCTACCTGTTTGACCTCAGCCTGCTGGACAAGACCAAGGACACCCTGGACTATCAGGCTGTAGACCTGACGGGAGAGTTTCAGCCGGTCGGCGGGAAGGCGGTCAGGTCGGCGGGCGGCGCGGCGATCCGGCTCGGGAAGATCTCGTTGTAGGCCGGAACGTTGCGCTCCGATCGCTGGCTCACGAATCGTCTATCGATTTTCAAGTCCCCTAGCCTTGCGGTACTCGACCAGTTTTTCGGCGTACTGGGTCCGCTCAGAGTCTTCGGGCGCCAGTTCGACCGCGCGAGTCTGGAAAGCGATCGCCTGATTTAGATCGCCCAAACACTGGTACGCGCGGGCGACGGTGTCGAGAATGGCGGGATCTAGGCCCTGCGTGAGTTCCTCGGCTCGGCGCGCGGCGGTGAGAGCGAGCTTGAAGTCGCGTTTCTCTAACCCTTCCTCGTCGAGTATCGACCACGCGAGCTCGTTGAGCATGCTCGCGTCGTTGTGCAACGGCCCGACGATCGCTGCGCGGGCGAACTCGTAGGCCTGTTCCTCCCGGCCTCTGGTGAGGAGCATCGAGAACTTGTTGATGGTGTACATGGGTGCGTTGCGCACGTTGAGCGTGATGAGCTGATCGAAGATCCGAGCGGCCGCGTCGAGCTGGCCGGTCATCTGGGCCTGCTGCGCTTCGCCCTCCAGCGTCTGGACACGGCTTACGAAGTTGGACCAGCGATCACGAAGGCGTTCAAGGCCTCGAGCGTCGAGCTCTCCCGCGACGGTGGCGGCCACGGCTTCCTGAAACTCTCCCGCTGGCCAGAGTGGGCTGCCGATCCACGCGACCTTGCCCGTGCGGTCCACGATGAACGCGGTCGGGATGTACTCCTGCTCGGCGGCATCAAGCCAGGCGTGCGCGGTGCGGCGGCGCTCGTCGAAAGCGACGGAGAACTCGATCGGGATCGCGGAGGAATCAAGCCGGGCCTTCATGCGTGCAACGCTCTCGCCCTCGCTGTCGCGTGAAGAGATCGCGATCAGGCGGACCTGTTGCTCGGCGAAACGCCTCTGCACCGCGTTGAGCGTCGAGATTGCGGCGACGCTCGCGTCGCACCAACTGGCCCAGAAGACGACCACCGAGACCGAGTCGGGCGTGAAGGACGGCATGGGTCGGCCACGCAGCCATTGGGCGATGAACAGGCCGGGGGCCAGATCGCCCGGGGAGAGCGCCGCCGGTGTCGGGGTGCTCGTTGCAAAGGCCGACGACGCTTTCAACGCGAGGTCTGGCGCTGCTTGAGCGTTCTGCCCGAGCGCCGGGCTGAGGGCGCTGGCGACCAGTGTCATCAAAGCGAGAATCGAGATGAGACGTGATCGTTTTTCCAAAGCATGGATCGCAGGGTTCGCACGAGGAATCTTCTCAAAGGTCTTCACGCACATCCCTATCGGGCGGATCCTTCGCCGAGGCAAAGGCTTCCTATTCTTTGGGATCACTTGGTCCAAGTCGGCCCGGTACCCCAGATCTTCTCGCGAGCGTGCGGGTTCAGCATGGAAACTTCTATCGGCACAACTCGGTCGCTCACCACGGGCTTGCTCGTCAGCGTGGGATTCCATGTGGCGGTCGCAGGCGCGCTCGTTCGATACGGCGATCTATTGGGATCCTTTCAAAATACGAACATAGTCTCGGAAGTGGCTGTGACGCTTACGATTCCCGATGTGGCGGATCAGCCTAAGGACGAACTCCGGGAGAAACAGCTGCATCTGGGGATCGAAAAATCTTCGGTGGTGACCGAGACGTGGCTGGGGTTCTCGGATCCCAATGAACACAGCGGGCCTCTGGCGTCGGTGGAGCAGGCGGCAATGTCGTTGCGAGCCGCGGGGCAGGCGGGGGCAGATCAGCCGGAGATCGCCTCTTCGGACACCTCCGTGGCGACCCAGGCTCAGCCCGAAGCGATCGCAGATTTGGCCGCGCAGCCGATCCCAGATTCGACCTCAAACTCGATCACGAAAAAGATCTCGGCTTCGATTCTCGAACCAAGTTCGCTGCCGAGCACTGAGCTGACCACTCGTGCCGAACCTCAAGTTCAAGAGCGGGCCAAAGCGGAGGACGATGCTCGAGCTAAGCTGATGCCGGATCAGTTGCCGAACCAGCGGGCTACTCCTGAGCTTCCGCAGGCCTTGCCTGACGAGCGTTCGGCTCCAACAGAATCCTTAATCATTGAGGCCAACTTAAGGCCGCAGACCAAGTCGAAGACGGTCGATCTCGAAACTCCTCGCTCTGCGGAAGCGGTGAAGGTTGAGCCCGCGAAGACGGAGGCCCCCCCAGAGAAACCGGTGATCTCGACTTCGCCCGAGGTTCCGATACTAGAACTTTTGGACCCGCAACCCAGCCCTGCGGTTCCAGAAGCATCGCCAGCTGTGGCGCCGACACCGTTGTTTCCGCCTCTGGCTCCTCCGGCGAATCCGAAGCCACCGAGCCCTCCGAGTGTTGATACGGAAAAGAGGCTTGCAAAGCCGCAGCGTGTTTCGGGCGATCGTCCTGGGGTGATGTCAGACCGCGAATCGGTGGCGGCTGCCATGAAAGAAGCGATCAACGTCAGGCCCGGTAGGCCCGCGGCGGCCGAGGGGCTTGAGATCAAGACCACCAACCCGCGCTGGTCTGTGACAACGCAGCTCACCGCATCGCCCCGAAACCCCGTGGTGTGGATCGCGTTCGGTCGCAACGGGAAGGTGATCGACGCAGATTTTTTGAATGGCGAGAAGACGGGCTCGGGCTCGGTCGACGAACCGCTCTTGCACGCGATTTTCACGTGGCGAGCGAAGGGCGTGGCGCTCGACGAACTTCCCGAGGCCGACCCTAAGGCGGCGGTGCGTGTTGTGCTTCGGATCACGTTGCGCGGATCTTGAGGCGGGAGGACCATGGAACGGATAAGAACATGGTGGTCCGGCGAGTTCGGTGGCCTGGCGGTTGCTGCGCGTCGGCCCGCGAAGTCGGTGGCCGTTGCATTGCTGTTCTTTGTGTTGCCGTCGATCAGCAATGGCCAGGTCGATCGGCGTGCGTTGCAGCCGGTCGAGCAGGGCGTGGCGGACACGGGGCCGCTTTCGGCGAATCGTCGGGTCGTGCCTCTGGACCTGCGTGTGCCGAGCGGGTTCGATCGGGTTTACAAGTTCGGGCAGGGATCATCCAGCAAGTTCGCGCGGCGCAGCGGCGGGATCACCGCCGTGTTCCCTCGATCAACATACATCGGGAGCACGTCGGGCCTCGTCGCGCTGATCCCCCCGGGCACTGTGTTCTACATTGGAAAGCTGCCCGATTCACTCTTCGGGGGTGGCGTGGCGGGGCTGGGATCAAGGCCGATCCTCAAGCCGCTGATGCTCGTGGACACTTCGGCGATTGACTCGGCCCGCGCGCCCGCCAACCGCCCCGCAGATTCGCGTCAGGGGAATCGGGCGGTTGTTCCACCTGGTCAGGTTCGCGAATCGACCACCGCGTTTTCTGTGTTCGACGATGAGCGGTTCAGGACTCGTCGGATCGAAGAGCTGCTGGATCGCGCGCTTCGAGCGGGCGAGAAGGCGGCCCGCGGGCACGGTCCAAAGCGATCGGAACCGCTCGTCGTCGCACGCACGCTGACGGCAGAGTCCAAACCTGTTGAAGAAGTCTCAGAGCACGAGGGCTCGTGAGGCGCGAGCCGATCGCACCTGAACCCTGCAACCGGTCCATCATGCTGGCCCAGCGGCGCTGTCCCTGCGACACTGCGCCGGCGAAACTGTCCCGGCGAAACTGGCGGGTCAGAGCGGCTATCCCGTACCGTGGAACCCGATCTTGGTCACGCCTCGGCCAGTCCCTCGCGAATGGCGAAGCGCGTGAGTTCCACGCGGTCGTGGATGTCGAGCTTGGACATGAGGCTCGTCGAATGGTTGTCCACGGTCTTCACGCTCAGGTGAATCGTGTCGGCGATCTCTTTCTTGGACATCCCGCGCGCGATGTACCGGAGCACTTCGAGCTCACGCGGGGTGAGCATAGAGATCCTCGTCTGCCGCCGCCCCGAGAGACGAACGCCGTTGGAGTCAACGACCAGCCGGGCTTGAACTTCCGGAACGAAGTAGGTCCCGCCGCTCGCCGCCGCACGGACGGCGTCGGTGACAGCCTGAGGCGGTTGGCCTTTGGTCACGTAGCCCGATGCGCCGACCGCGAGCGCTTCTTCGATATAGCGGTCGTGCATGAACGCGCTGAGGAAGACGATGCGGATGTTGGGGCAGCGGGCCGTGATGGTGCGGGCGGCGTCAAAGCAAGAGAGCCCGGGCATGTCGATGTCCATGACGAGCACGTCTGGTGGAACGCGTATGCACTCGTTGAGCGCTTCCTCTGCGCTCTTGACTTCGGCGATGACTTGGATGTCCGTCGTCCCTCGAAACCAGTTCGCGAGGGTGGAGCGGACGAGGGCGTGATCGTCGGCCAGAATAGCGCGGATCGGCTTGCTCATGAAGCTGGCTCCTGATGTTGGTTTGACGCCGATGAAACCTGGTCCTCACTGGGAACCGCCGCGAGAGATCTCACCATCGTAACCAGGTCAGCGATCTGGAACGGCTTGCCCAGCACGCGGACGTGTGAACGAAACTCCTGGCCCTCGTCGTGCAGCGCGGCCTCGGGGTGTGAGGCCAGCACGATGATCGGGACCACGGGGCTGAGCCTGTGCAGCTCACGCACGCAATCGACGGTGAGCGTGCCATCCATGTCTGCGTTGACCACGGCCGCGGTGAGTTGGGTGTGATGTTGCATCGCTCGTCTCACGGAGTCTACACCGTCCGCTTGCTCAACAGCGAATCCGGCGAAAGAGAGGCTCGATGCAAGGAACTCTCGAACTTGGCGGTGGACATCGACGACCAGAACCCAGCTCGGCTCGATCGGCGGTCTTGCGCTGATCGGCTCTAACGTGGGGGAGGTCGGGTCCAGCGGGATTCGCACGCAGAAGGTTGTGCCCTTTCCCGGCTGCGATCGCACCGAGATCGTCCCGCCGTGCGCGGTGACGATCCCCTGGGTGATGGCCAGCCCGAGCCCGGAGGCTTCTTCCTTGGGCTTGGTCGAAAAGAATGGTTCGAAGATCCGGCTCGCGACCGTGGCGTCCATCCCCGAGCCCGTGTCCGTGACGAGCAGCGTGGCTGTGGCGGCGTGAGAGCCGTTGCTCGGTTCGGTCTGGATCTGAAAACTCACCACGCCGCCGCTGGGCATGGCGTCTCGGGCGTTGATCGCGAGGTTGAGCACGACCTGCTGGAGCTGGGATTCGTCGCCGCGGACCGGCACCGGGACCGGCCTCCCGTCGATCTCCGGCGTGGTGACGGTGAGGCTGATCGAGCTGGGCAAGGTCGGGCGGATCAGCTTGGCAACCCGGCGCACGCTCTCGCCGAGGTCCACAGTTCGGAACTCGGTCGCGCCCTTGCGAGTGAATGTCAGCAAGGACCTCACCACACCGGCCGCCTGGCGTGCCGAAGATTCAACCCCGTCGAGCGAAGCCAAGGTTGGGTCGCCCTGAGCGAGTTGGGCGCGCGCGATCCCAACATACCCGAAGATGGTCGAGAGCAGATTGTTGAAATCGTGGGCAACTCCGGCGGCCAGTTGCCCGACCGCGTCCATCTTCTGCGAGTGGATCAGCTCTGATTCGAGCTGTTTTCGGGCGGTGATCTCGCGCACAAAGCAGAGCACCTCGTCGCTTCCGACGGGGACCACGCGGGTCTCGAAGTGACGCTGACCGCGATCGCTCGTGACGCTGTACTCGCCCTGCGCCAGACCGCCGGTTGTCAGTGCCTTGTCGATCGATTCCATGGTGATCCGCGCGAGCGACGGTTCGAGCGCCTCGAGCGAGGTGTGATTCAGGAACTTCTCGGGCGCTACGAGCAGCGTCGTACCCTGAGGCGCGTGATAATCGACGTACGTCCCGTCGCGCTTCATCCGGAACATCAGGTCGGGGATCGCGTCCAGCACGGCGGCGCTCGTCCGCTGGCTCTGGGCGAGAGCTTGCTTGCCACGCTCGCGTTCGCTGACGACCATGCCCATCAAGAGGGCCGACACCGCCATCCCGAGCATGAGCACTTGCAGTTCGAAGATGGAGTACGGCTCAGCGGAGAAGAGGAAAGTGCTCAGATTCGTGCCCCCGCTGAGCAAGGCCACGCCCCAGGCCGCGCCGCGCAACCCGTGCCGGCTCACAATCCAGATCAGCGGCAAAAAAAGAAGGTGCGCGACGTGCATCGAGGTTGTCGCGGGCGCGCCGAACACGAGAAAGAGCGTCAGCGCGATCGCGCTCAGCTGCGCCACAATCTCCCAGACGGCCCTGGGTTGAAGATCGCTCAGCGCGGTGTGGTCGGGCGCCAGACGCCCGCCTATGCCGAGCTTGGGGAGGATGACCGTCAGCATCACGGGCAGCAGCGAGAGGATCCCGATCGCGTCACCCAGCCACCACTCTGTGAGCGCGGTAAGGTACTTCTCCGGGCCGAATTCGCCCGCCGCGACGAACCACCCGAGGCCCGCCGCCCCGACAAAGATCGGTAGCACGAACGCCACCAGCACGCACCACCAGACATCGCGCGAGCGCTGCAGACGGATATCGACACGGACGACCCGCGTCAGAAACTGCGCGCCCGCGGCGTACCCAAGCCCGGTTGTGATGCCAAGGCCGACGCTGTACGCTGGTCCGAGTTTCGCAGGGTTCCAGAAGAGTGCCGTGAGCGTCGAGGCAAGGACGACATTGAACGCGAAGCGGGGCCCGAACACCAAAACCAAGCTCAGCCCCAGCCCCGCCTGGGGGTACCACGGCAGCACGTTGTGCTCGGTCCAAAGGCCCTGGCTTAGCAGCGCAAGCAGCAGATAGCTCGCGAAATAAGCCAGTGAGATCAGAAGATACTTCAAAGCGGAACTCAAATGCTCGACCCCCGGTAACCCAGATAGAGGTGACTATACCGTGCCAAGAACTTCCCAAGCTCGACGTATCTTATCGATTCGGCGGATCGCCCGCGCTGTCATCAGAGTGTTTAAAACTGGCCAGAATCGGCTGGTCAACCGACCCCGCGTCAGGCCGGACCGAGAGCGGCTCTAGGACGAGATCTGGAGGATGCGGTACAGGGTCGCGGATCCTGGAGATCAACACCAGCGCGAGCGCACGAGCGGCCGAGGAGACAACAAACAAAACGATATAGGCGCCCGCCGTTCGCCCGTTGGCCTCGATCAACCATCCGCCCAGCACCGATCCGGTTGCGATGCAGAACGAGTTGAGCACGTTGTACTTGGTCAGCACGCTGGTGCGTTCACGCTCGGGCATCGTCTCGAGAAAGAGCAGGAACACGCCGAGCTCGTGCGCCGCCCAGGCGGCCCCCACGATCAACTGCGTCACGATCAGGAACCAAAAATTCCCAGAGATGGCCCAAAGCCCGGCGGCTGGCACGAGCGTGAGCCCGCCGAGCATCAGCACACGTAGACCGCCGGAGCGGTGCGCGACCCGCCCGAGCCACGGCAGCGCGATGATGCGCCCCAGGAACGAGGCCGCCAGAAGAATGGCGCACCGGTCCTCGCCCAGTTCAAGGTGTGTGCGCATGTACGGGTTGAAAAACGGCTGCGCGATCTGCGTCGCGACCGCCATCGCCGCCGCGTAGGCGAGCAGCTTCCCGTCGGCTCTGCGGCGCACCCGGCCGAAGAGCTCCTGCGTGCTCACCGCCGCGTGCTCGTGAGGCAGGGGACGCGGCTCGCTCTGGCACGCGAGCAGCACCGTGCACACGCCGCGTGCTATGCCCGCCAGTGCAAAGATGACACCAAAGCCGCGGAGCATGGTCTGACGAAGGCCGCCGATCTCTCCGATCGAGCTTGAGTTCAGCCTTCCCGGTTCGAGCTTTGACGAATAGTCCGAGCCCGCGAACGAGCTGAGCACCCAGCCGGCGAGCAGGATCCCGACCAGAACGCCTACCTGCAAATAGCGTGTGCGCTGTGCGAAGTACTTCGCGCGGATTCGCGGCGGGATCATCAGGCTGATCCATGTGCTCCAGGCCGGCCCGCACGCCAGACCTGTCGCCCAGTACATCGTCGCCGCCACAAAGATCGCCCAAGGCGGCGCGGCGTCGAGAACCGCGGCGGCCGCCAGCGCCAGGAACGTGAGCGATTGCAAGGTCGCGCACAGCACGATCCACGAGCGGTACGACCGCATCGCGCGCACGCCCAGCGGCGTCACGAGTTGCAGCAGCGCTCCAGCCAGCATCGGCAGCGTCGCGATCAGCCCTGAAAAAACCTGCCCCAACCCGAGCGCGAGCACGAACGCGGGCAGGTACGTCTCGCCCACGCCCAGCATCACGCAATACGCTGTGCCGTCGCTCGTCGAGCAAACGATGTCGCGCCGCAAGGATCGTTTTCCGGGCGGCGCGCCCATGTACGGAGATGAGGCCACGCGGGCGGTCATGGCTGTGCCGGGGGCTGCGGGATGAAGAGCTGGCCGCGATCCAGGCACGACGCGAGTCGGCCGAAGGTACGCGCGAGTCTCGCACGCGAATCGTCACCGCCAATCTCTGTCAAGATTCGCCGCGCCAGCGTGCCCTGCGTGCGCCATGTTTCAAGCCACGCTCTGAGCGCCGGTGATTGCCGGGACGACGGCACGCAGAGCGCGATCAACCTGTTCCAAACCTCGGCGGCGGTAACGTTCGCATCGCCTTGCTGCGCAATGTCGAGTGCATCGAGGTACTCAGCATCCGAGATCACCGCGCGTTCGCCCTCACGGATCGTCGCCAGCAGCGGCTTCTCCAGCGAATCCACCGTGAGCGCGCGCAGCATGTCCAAGTGCCCCAGTCGGCCCGAGCAGATCGCACCGAGCACGGACGTGATGATCTGCGCGATCGCAAGGTCCGCCGCGGGACATTCCTGAACGTCCAGCACGCGGATTTCGATGGCGTTGCGCGTGAAGCGTGCGATGCACCCGCGCGAGTTGGCCCACTCGTGCCGCAGCACGCCAGCCGGGTCGTGCGGCGCAAACCCGAGGTAGACCTTCTCCAGGATCTCGCGGCGATAGTCGGCCTCGGTGTACACCGGCTCGGGGATCACGCGGCCCGCGGCGGCGGGGATCTTCCTGGCGTTGTTGCGATAGACCTCAAGCCGGCTGTCCATCAGCCCGCTCGTTCGCCCGTCCATGATCGGCGAGCTCGCCGACAACGCGGGCATGATCGGGAGCAGCGCACGGATCGCCGCGTGCAGCCGCCCGAACTGCGCATCGCCCGAGAACGGCAGGTTGATGTGCATGCTCTGCAGGTTTGCCCAACCGTGCCCACGACAATCAAAGATCCGGTTGAACGCCGCGTAGACGTCGCTGTACCCGTGCGGCCAGAGCTTCATCTCGCCGAACGGGTCCATCCACGGGTGCATCGCCGACGGCATCAGCCGCCCTCCCAGCGGCGCAAGCAACGCGTTGGCTTGCTGCACGCTCGACTGAAACTTCGCGTCGAGCCCGTCGAGCGCGGACGCGGGCTGTGTCATCTTCATCTCAACGACATGGAGGGCCAGCTCGTTGGACCAGGAGATCGGGCCGAGTTCGACCTCGGTGGCGACCGGCGAGCCGTCCTCGCGGTGGGCCGTCGCGCCGGGCTCGGTGGCGGCCTTGCTGAGCAAATGATCCGTGATCGGCAGCACGTCGAGCGTGCTCGCGCTGACGATCATGTATTCAAGCTCGATACCGAAGACCTCGAACAGATTGAATGGTGCTGCCACGGACGACCTCGTCACACGGGGTTCACGAACAGAGTGAAACTTTTAGCGGCCTCGAGATTCGAGCCTTCGCAAGAACGATCGCATGATGCGGAGATACATCTCGTCGCCGAGGACCTGGTCCTCGACGCCGCTGTCGATGCTCGGGTTGTCGTTGATCTCAACAACGAGCGGTTTTCCGTTCACTTCCTTGATGTCCACGCCGTAGAGCCCGTCGCCGATCAGGTTCGCGGTTTTGATCGCCGCCCGCAGCACCTCCGGCGGCACTGCGTCGACCGGCCAGGTGTCAAAGTTGCCCAGCGCGTCGTCCCCGGTCTTCTTGTGGTCGTAGATCTGCCAGTGGTTGTCGGCCATGAAATATCGGCACGCATAGAGCGGCTGACGCTCGATCGTTCCGATCCTCCAATCAAACGCCGTCGGCACGTACTCCTGCGCGATCAAAAGATCCGAGATTGGGAAGAGTTTTTCCAGTTGCTGCTCGTACTCGGCCACCGTGCTCACCTTCTCCACGCCGAGCGAGAACGAACTGTCGGGCTGCTTTAAGATGAACGGCAGCCCAAGCGCGGCGGGCACACGCTCCCAGTTCCCGCGATGGATGATGATCGTCTCCGGGGACGGGATGCGGTTGTGCCGCAGCAACTCCGCGAGATAGACCTTGTTGGCGCACTTCAAGATCGACTCGGCGTCGTCGATCACCACCAATCCCTCCGCCTGCGCCCGCCGGCTGAAGCGGAACGTGTGGTGATTGACGGCGGTTGTATCTCGGATGAACAGAGCATCAAACTCGCCGATCCGCCCGTAGTCGTCGCTGGTGATCTCTTCGACTGAAAAACCCATCGACTCGGCCGCCTTCTCGAACTTGCGGATCGCCTTCTCGTCTGACGGCGGGTGCTTCTCGTCCTCGCTGCGCAGGATCGCCAGATCGTACCGCGTCTCCACCTTGCGACTGCGTCGCGCCGGCTTGGTGAAGTACTGCGTCGCGGCCTTCACCACGAACTGAACGTGGTCGGCCGGGATCTCGTCGGCCTCGATCGGGCGCAGGCTCTTCAGGTCCCACCCGTCCTCGTCGCGGCGGAACTCGGCTCGCAGCAGCGGGGCGGGGAACTGGTTGAACAGCGCGAGCGCCAACCGCTCGTACCGCACCGCCATGTTCTTGCCGAAGTAAATGCTCAGCACAAACTTGTTCGAACGCAAAGTTCCTAGCGCGTGAGTGATCGTGTCCTCCAGCTCGTGGCTGGCGATCCGAAGCATGCTCGAAATCTTGAGATCCTGGATCGTCGCGATCGCTGGCAGCGGCTTGTGCCCGCGAGCGGCCGCGAGAAGCGATACGTAGTACCCAAGGCTCTGGTAGCTGTACGACTTGCACAGGTTGAAGATCTTGGCGTTTTTGATCTCGGTGAAACGCGGTTCGGTAAGGTAGTTCCGCGCGGAAACCACCTCGACCCCCGCGATGTGAAGATGCCAGTCCTTAGGGTTATCGACGACGATCAGGATCGACATGGATCGCTCTTGGATTTACCGCTCGGGACGCGACCTCTTGGTCGCTCGGCCGGCGGCCTTGGGTTCGGTCTGCTTCGTGCTTGATGAACTCTTCGGACCTCTGGTCGGAGTCGGCCTGGGAACTTCTCGCGTTGCGGAGACACGTTGCCGCGACTGTTTCTTTTCCGCTGGTTTTCGCGCTGGCACCGCTTTCGCAACGCTCTGGCTCGCTTGGAACGATCGGTTCGCGGGGTGGTGCTGGGCCAATCCGTCGGGCTCGATGATCAGCAGGTTCGCGTCGTAAGTGAGAATCCCCAGCAGAATGGCACCGATCACGCGGTCGATGCTGATGTTGTACTTCAAGGCCGCGAACTGCGGGTTGGGGTACATCGGGTCCGCGACCGTCACCTGACGGTGCCGCGATTGATACCCGCACAGCACAACAAAGTGACCCGACGGCTTGCCACGGATGTCGTCGTAATCATCCTTCGGACCGTATTCTCGAGCGCTTCGGTACAGATACGTCGCCGACAAACCGGTGAGGATCGGTCTTCCTCGGCTTAAGAAACCGCCGATCAGCTCGGGCGTGAGATCCTGAAACTCGAGCTTCCCGCCGAGCTTCAGGTATTCCAGGTACGCTCGCGACGAGACCTGCAGCCGCGGCTTCTGCACCGCGTCGATCTGGGCCTTGAGTTTGTCTTCAAAGTCTGTCCCCGGCACTCGAAACCACGTCGGGTCGAAGACTTGCAGGTTGTACGTATAGATGGTGGCCTTGTACCCGCGGCGAAGGGCGTGGCTGGCGAGGAACACCGCGAGCGTGCCGCGGTTTTCCAGCCGCTGCGTCTGGGCCGCCACGTCAGGCAGCGCGATCTCGTCGCCGTAAAAGCGGTACAGCGCGTGCAGGCAGGTTGGGCCGCAGGTGTCGTCGTCGGGCTGCGGGAGGATGTCAAGCTCAAGGTCTGTGGGCATGGTCGGCGAGATGGTAGTGCCAGTAATTCGGGCCGACACGCCAGCGGCGCCCACCGGCGGAACGCCCGGGGCTCGCCCGGATGTTGCCCGGACGTCGCCCGGATGTCGCCCGGATGTCGCCTGATTTCAACCGTAGAATCGGTTGTTGGCAGCGCTCGTTCACAACCAAGACACCACCAACCTCGGTCAAGGCCAGGCTCACGCTCCGGTCTGGCGCTATTCTCGCCGCGGCATCCTTGTGCTCGATCAACCCCGCGTCATCGGGATCCTGAACGTCACCCCCGACAGCTTCTCAGACGGCGGGCAGCACTTGTCCGTCCGCGAAGCGTTCCGGGCCGCGGACCAGATGGTGTCGGAAGGGGCCGACATGCTCGACCTGGGCGGCGAGTCCACACGCCCCGGCGCGCACCGCGTCTCGGCCGACGAACAGATCCGCCGCGTCGTGCCGGTTCTTGAAGCTATCCGCAAAGCACCGGGCCCGCTCTCGGGCATTCCGATCAGCATCGACACCACACGCTCGGCCGTGGCGCGAGCTGGCCTCAATGCTGGCGCGGACGCCATCAACGACGTGTCGGCCGGCACGGAAGACCCTGAGTTGATCTCTCTCGCCGCCGAGTTCGGCGCGGGGCTGGTCCTGATGCACCGCGTTCATGCACCACCGATCGACCAGTACTCTGATCACTATCAATCGCCGCCGATCGCTGGCACGGCGCTCGGTGCCGTCGCCGCATTCCTGGCCGAGCGATCCAACGCGGCGATCGCCGCCGGTGTGCACCGTGAGAGTCTCGTGCTCGACCCCGGGCTCGGCTTTGGAAAGACCGTGGAACAGAATTTAGAACTAGTCCGTGGAACTGGGGAGCTTCTCAAGCTCGGGTTCCCTCTGCTGAGCGCCGCCAGCCGCAAGAGCTTCGTCGGTCGCGTCAGCCTCGGCCGAGACTCCCAGCCCCACGAACGGCTTCTCGGGAGCATCGCCTTCAGCATTACTCACTTTGCTTTTGGAATCAGACTGTTCCGAGTTCACGACGTCGCAGCACATCTGCAGGCGTTACGGGCCGCCGCCGCGATTCTCAAGTCAAATCCATGACCCCAGAGGGCAACTGTCTTCTTGGCAGCGATGGCCGCCCTACGCGCGAAGCGGATCGCAGAACCTTCTCGCGCATCGTATGATCACACGGCGTAGAATTGTCACCAACGGGCCCAGCCCGAATCAAATGATCTGTTAGCTCGTCCTTCTCTTACGACCCGGAACACCCCTCGACAAGCCTCATCAGGAGCACCCATGGCCAGCGCAAACGTCCATACATTCACCGACGCGAACTTCGACGCCGAAGTGCTGAACTCCCAGGTTCCTGTCCTGGTCGATTTCTGGGCCGAATGGTGCATGCCCTGCAAGCTGCTCGCCCCGGCTATAGACGCCGTCGCAGACCAGTTTGCTGGCAAGATCAAGGTCGGCAAGGTCGATACGGACAGCAATCGGGCGATCAGCGTCAAGTTCGGCATCACCGCGATCCCCACCGTCTTTCTCTTTAAGGGCGGCCAGGTCGCCAAGAAGTTCGTCGGCCTGACGAAGAAGGACGACCTCGCGGCCGCCATCACCGAGGTCTCGGCGCGGTGACACCAGCCGACGCCGGCCTATCAGGCTCTCATCATTCAGGCGCAGACCGATTCGCGAACCGCCCCGCACGCTGCGGCGTTGTCGGCGTCGGCCGAATGGGCCAGCACCACGCGCGCGTCTATTCGACGCTCGACGGGTGCGAACTCGTCGGCGTGGTGGACGCCAACCCGGTTCGTCGCAAAGAAATTTCTGACAAGTTCAAGTGCCGGGGGTTCGACACCGTCGAGCAGTTGATCGAGGCTGGCGTGGACGCCGCCAGCATCGCCACGCCCACCACCTCGCACCGCGCGGCCGCCGAACCTCTTCTCAACGCGGGCGTCGCGTGCCTGATCGAAAAGCCGCTCGCGGGCGATGTCGAAACGGCACGCGCCATCCGCGACCTAGCCGAAAAAACTGGCTCGATACTCATGGTCGGGCACATCGAACGATTCAACCCCATCATGCGGGCCATGCGCAAGGCCACCGAAAACATGCCGCCCGTAGTGCCCCGTTTCATCGAGGTCCACCGCGTCAGCCCCATGACGTTCCGCTCCGTCGATGTCGGCGTGGTCATGGACATGATGATCCACGATCTCGACGTAGTCCTCATGCTCATGGGCGGCCAGGAGCCCACAGAGATCCAGGCCTCGGGCGTGGCCGTCATCACCGGGCACGAGGATATCTGCAACGCTCGCCTCACCTTCCGCAACGTCAAGGCCCTGGGCGGGGTCACTTGCGTCGCCAACATAACCGCCTCGCGCCTCGCGCTCAAAACCGAACGCGTCACCCGCATCACTGGCGAGAACGCCTATATCAAGATCGACTACGGCGCAAAGACCGGCACCATGATCCGCCGCATCGCCAACGAGATTCAGATGAACGAGATGCGCGAGCAGCTCCGCACCGGCAAGGATCTCACGGCCCTCAAGTGGAACGAGCTGGTCAACATCGAGCCGCTGGTGGTCGACGACGCCGAGCCGATCGTTATGGAAATCAAGGCGTTCCTGCACGCCGCCCGGACCGGCGACCGCCCGCCCATCGACGCCGAGGCTGGCTTCGCCAACGTCCGCACCGCCGAGCGGATCGTGCAGGCTATCAAGCTAAGCTCCTGATCCGACCCTGCCGCTGAATCACCCGGTATACTTCGCCCACTATGGCGATCATCGTTTTTCAGCACTGGCCTCAAGGCGGTCCCGGCCGCTTGGGGATGACTCTTCGCGACCACGGCTTCAAGCTCGACATCCGCTCACCGCATCTCACCGCGGACAAGGGCGGTTCGCCCGTCCCCACCGACCTCGACAATATCCAAGCCCTCGTGATCCTTGGCGGCCCGCAGAACGTCACCGACATCGCCAACCACCCGTGGATGCAGGCCGAGGCCGAACTGATCCGTGAGGCTCACGCCAAGAACCTCCCCGTCATCGGAATCTGCCTCGGGGCGCAGCTCATCGCCCACGCCCTCGGCGGCCAAATCGGGCCACGCGAAAAGTCGGCCGTCGGTTTCTATACCATGACCATCTCGCCCGCTGGCCAGACCGAAACACTCATGGGTGGCGTCGCGTGGTCCTCGCCTCAGGCACTGAGCTGCGGTCAGGAAATCAAGGAACTTCCCGCTGGCGCCACGCTCCTCGCCAGCACAGCCAACACCCGCAACCTCATCTTCAAAGCTGGCCTGCGCACCTTCGCGTCCGTCGCGCACTTCGAGTGCGACCGCCCGCAACTCGAAGCGATGTGGGCCGCGAGCAAGGACGACATGACCGCTGGCGGCATCTCGCCCCAACAAGTCGAAGCCGACACCGAGAAGCACTACGCCGCTTACGCGCGCCTTTCGGATCGCCTCTGCGTCAACCTCGCCAATTTCTGCTTCCCGCTCCGCACCAAACTCTCGGCGTGATTTGGCAGGACGACTTGGTAGGTCGGCTTGGTAGGTCAGCTCTCCGAGCCGACTCCCCCTATTCTTTCTTCATCTCTTCATCTCTTCATCTCCTGGCACGAGCGTGCCGCCCGCCCCTCCCATCTCTCTTCTCCATGCCCAGCCGCTTCTTCATCCTCGTCCCCGCCGATTTTTCCCTCCCCCGCGACGCCTGCTCCTACGGCTACTTCCTCCTCGCCCCCAACCACTGGCAACCACGCGATCAATCCTTCTCGCGCGTGGTCAACCTCCAGGGAGGCCCGGCCAAAGTCACCGTCGTTCAACCCGACGGCCCGGGCAAGCCCCTCAAGGCCACCTCCGATCGCACGATCTCCAAGCCCGAGCGCCTCCAAGCCATCGCGATGTTTACGCGCATGCTCCGCCTCGATGAGCCATCCGAGACGATCGCAGATTTTCATCGCGTCGATCGTCGCTGGAAAAAGGCCGGTGCAGGAAGGCTCTGCCGCTCGCCGAGTTTCTTCGAGGACGTCATCAAAACCGTCACCAGTTGCAACGTCGCCTGGCCCAGCACGATCAGGATGAACGAACGCCTCTGCAACGTCGTCGGCCTGGCTGGCGCGTTCCCGACTCCCCAGCGCCTCGCTAGGACCCGAGCCAACACGCTTCGCGCCCGGTGCTCAGTCGGATACCGCGATCAACGTATCGTCGAGCTCGCCAAGCTCTTCGCCACGCCCGTCAACCGCGGCGGCGTCGATGTCGCGTGGTTCGAGGACCCATCAACTCTCGACGACGCGATCCACGAAAAACTGCTTGGTTGGCCGGGCATCGGTCCCTATGCCGCAGCGAACATTATGCAGCTCCTGGGCCGCTACGCTCGCCTGCCGCTCGACAGCGAGAGCGTCCGCCACGGAAAAACCCTCCTCGGTTTCAAGGGCAGCGACGCCCAGATCATGAAGCAGGTCAAAGCCCACTTCGAACCCTTTGGCGCGCACGCGTTCCGCAGTTACTGGTTCGAAATACTCAAGCACTACCAGTCGCTCAAAGGCTCGTCGCACACCTGGGACCGCGCGACGACGGGGAAGAGTTTTACGGCCGCGAAGATGAAGTAGTCGGCACGGCGATCGTGGAATGACCTAGCCAACCGCTGGCGCGGTCGCGCCCGAGCCAACCCTTGAAACCACCGCTGGCACGCCCGTCTCCGCCGCTGGCGCCGCGTAATCCTGCAGCGCCGCCACGTCCCAATCCCCGGCCCGCAGCGCTTCGATCGCGCGCACAACCGCCGCCGCCGCTGTCGCCGTCGTGATCATCGGGATGTTCAGCCGCACGGCCGTGGACCTGATCCGGCCCTCGTCGGTCTGCCACCCAGTCCGCGTCGGCGTATTGATGATGAGCGAGATCCGCCCGTCGGTCATCATGTCCAGCACGTTGGGCCGCACGCCGCTGCCGATCTTCTGCAGCACCACAGGCGCAAGCCCCGCCGCGATCATCGGCTCGGCCGAGCCCTGCGTCGCGTACACCGTGAAGCCCATCCGCATCAGCGGCCTCGCGATATCCGCGAGGTGCTCCTTGTCCTGATCGCGCACCGAAATGAACACGCCGCCCGGCTTGGTGCCCACGCCCGGAAGATTGATCCCCGCGCCGATCTGGCTCTTGGCAAACGCGATCGGAAAACTTGGGTCGATGCCCATGACCTCGCCCGTCGAGCGCATCTCCGGCCCCAGCACCACGTCCACGCCGGGGAACTTGGCGAACGGGAAGACAGATTCCTTCACCGCGTAACACCCGTGCGGCTCAACCTCGCGAGCGTGCTGCGCGTCGAGCGTCTGGCCCATCATGCACTTGGCCGCGATCGAAGGCCAGGGCACGTGCGTGGCCTTGGACACGAACGGCACGGTGCGGCTGGCTCGCGGGTTCACTTCGAGAATGTAGATCTCGCCGTTCTTCACCGCGAGTTGGATGTTCATGAGCCCGCAGATGCGAAGTTCCTCGGCCAGCTTTCGCGCGACCTCGCGGATCTGCCGCACGACGTCGGCCGGCAACGACGGCGGCGGGATCGCGCAGGCCGAATCGCCCGAGTGGATCCCGGCCTGTTCGATCTGTTCGAGCACGCCAGCGATCAGGGCGCGGCGCGGCGAAGAAGCGGGGGAGGCTGGCGAACCCACCGCCGATGACGGCACAAAGTCGCCGACCACATCGACGTCGACTTCCGTCGCGCCGTCGAGGAACTTGTCGATGAGCACCGGCGCATCGTCCGCGCCGCTGGTTTCCAAGGCCGTGGTGATGAAACTGCGCAGGGCCTTCTCGTCGTAACAGATCTCCATTCCGCGCCCGCCCAGCACGTAGCTCGGCCGCAGCAGCACCGGGTACCCGATCCCCTTGGCGACCTCGACCGCCTGCTCCAGCGAGAACGCGATGCCCGACGCGGGGCGTTTGAGATTCAATTTTTCGAGCAACGCATCAAACCGCTTGCGGTCCTCGGCGAGGTCGATCGAATCGACGCTGGTGCCGATGATCGGCACGCCTGCGGCCACGAGGCCGTGCGCGAGATTGAGGGGAGTTTGGCCGCCGAATTGGACGATGACGCCGTGGACGAGTCCGGAATTCGATGAGTGGACCCCGCTCTTCAAGAGCGACCTCCCGTTCAACCTCTCGATCACGTTCAGCGTGTCTTCCAACGTCAACGGCTCAAAGAACAACAAATCACTCGTGTCATAGTCAGTCGAAACCGTCTCCGGGTTCGAGTTGATCATCACGCTCTCGAACCCAAGCTCCTTGGCCGCGAACGCCGCGTGGCAGCAGCAGTAATCGAACTCGATGCCTTGCCCGATGCGGTTGGGCCCGCCGCCGATGATGACGACCTTGGGCTTGGAAGTGATGCGGATTTCGTCGGCGGAAGGGATCGAGGAATCAAGAGATCTAGGGATCGAGAGAGAGTTCGGCGTGATCTCTTGATCTCTTGCTCCCTCGATCCCTTCTCTCTCATACGTCGAGTAGTAATACGGCGTCACCGCCTCGAACTCGGCCGCGCACGTGTCTACCAGCTTGTAAACCGGCTCGATGCCCATCGACTGCCGATGCCGCCGAGCCGCGAGAATCGAATCGGGCGTGAGCTTGCCGGTATAGAGGTTGGCGAGCTGGGCGTCGGAGTACCCGAGCTGCTTGGCCTCGAAGAGGACTTCGCGCGAGAGTTGCTCGAGCGATGAGTAGCTGCACAGCACGTCCTCAAAATCGACGAGCTGCTGAATCTGGTCGAGGAAGAACGGGTCGATGTTCGTGAGAGCGTTGATCTTTTCGATAGACCAGCCCATCTTCATCGCGTAGCGGACGTAATAGAGTCGCCCTTGTGACGGAACCGACAATTTGCGGCTCAGCTTGTCGTGCGGCACCGGCCACTCGATCGGCTGTCCGTCTGCCGTCCGCAGCCCAGAGTCCGCCTGCTGGTAGGCAGGGCCTTGGTAGGCAGGGCCCTGGCAGGCAGGGCTCTCCGAGCCCTGCTTCTCATTTGGCTGAGAAATAGAAGAAGAAGACGAAGAGTCGGCCCGGAGGTCCGACCTACCCGGTCCCGCACCCGATCCCCCGCCCGATCCCATCACATCGAGGACAAGGTCGCCGCGCTCCACCGCTCGCATGGCCGCCAGCCACTTGTCGTTGCGATCCAGCCCTAGCCCGAACCGCTTGACATCCATCGAGCGGATGACCTTCTGAAAACTTTCCTTGAACGTGCGGCCGATCGCCATGACCTCGCCGACCGACTTCATCTGCGTCGTCAGCGTCTCGTCGGCCTCGGGGAACTTCTCGAAGGTCC
>CAZIMT010000004.1:7836-45453 GCA_964540295.1 uncultured Phycisphaeraceae bacterium | reverse complement strand
GGGGGCGCGTGGTGGTGCGAGGCGCGATGGGACGTTGGGTGCTCCGGCGTTCGCGTCGTTCGAGCACGTCACGCAGTTGAACGCTCCGCTGACGGCGCCGTTCCATTGGGAGGATGAGCGGCCTTGGGTCGTGAACTTCTTTGGCCGGCTCAAGTCCGGGCTAAGCCCGTTTCAGTTCAAGTTCAGCCAGGCGGGGTGGGACCAGCAGGGCTGGACGAGCTCGCAGGCGCAGGTTGACCGTGGGCTGGCCAAGCAGCCTTCGGTGGGGTTCACGATCCTGGGCGTGGGGAATAGCCCGGGGATCCACATGATCGCGCTGGGCGGAACCTTGATGGGAGTCGGGATCCCGTGGGCGTTTTACGTCAAGCCGTATTTGGTGCGGCGAGAGAAAAAGAAGATTCAGCAGCAGTTGGCGGCGGGGACGTACAAGAAACCGACGCGGCCCGGGGCTGGTTCGGCCGAGACGTTTGGACCGAAGTCTGACGCGATGCCGGGCCTGGCGTTCGCAGCCAAAGCGGAAAATAAGGCCGATTTGGAGTCGGCGGGAGCGAAGTCATGAGGACGTTGTTTGATCGGGGTGCTTGCCGGTTGGTTGCGAGCGCGTGTGTGCTGGCGTTGTCGGTGATGATGGTCTGGCCGGCGCTAGCGCAGAACGCACCGGCGGGCAACGCGCATCCGAGCGAGCAGTCGTTGTCGCAGTCGGGGTCTTCGTCGGGGACGATCACCAACCCGTTCGGCGTGCCGAGCATGTACATGCCCGGCGACGGCACGCAGGCGATGACCCAGGAAGAGAAGTTCAAGTTCGCGTCGGAGGTTGACCTGTCGTCCCTGCGCGGGCTGGCGGTGTTTCACAACGGGCGAGTGAAGATCCTCGACACGCTGGCCAACGAGACCGTGCGCCGACTGACCGGCCGGAACATGTACACGGAGCCGCGTGAAGGGAAAGCGAAGCTGGGGTATCAGCCGATGTTTACGCTGCTGGACCTGATGATCGACCCGGCGTATTACGCAGACAAACCTCTGCTGCACATCAACTACCTCCCTCTGCGTGAGCGGATGCTGGAGCTGGCGTTCCCGGGCGAGAGCAACGACGCGACACGGACGGCGTGGATGAAAGTGACACGGGTGACGCCGCTCATGTTGCGAGACCACATCGAGGAGTTGCTCAACAAGTATTCGGACAAGCCCGCGTATAACCGGGCGTTTTCGGACCTGGACGAGTCGGCGCGGTTGTGGCAGATGAGCGTGTCAAACCTGCTGATGGTCGCGCCGGGCTCGACGGACAAGACTTGGACGCACCTTTCGTTGTTGCCTCTGGAAAGTGAGCCGAGGCGTGCCGCGTCGGAGCTTGGTGCCGCGTGGCGTTCCGGCGATGCGGCCAAGGCGAACGCGGCGGCGGCGCGGCTGGCGATCGAGCTCCCGAAGATCAACGCCAGCGTGTACCCCGCGGGCAAGCGGCAGTTGGAACTGACGTACAACCGAGTGAACGCGTTTGAGTGGGGGTATTGGGCGTACGCGGTGTCGTTGGTGACGCTGATGATCGCGTTCGGGACGAATAGGCCTTGGCTGCGCTGGACGGGGATCGTGATGTTGGCGTTGTCGGTGGGGTTGCACGCGTTCGGGTTTGTGTCGCGCTGCCTGATCGCCGAGCGGTTCGCGATCCAGAACCAGTTTGAGTCGATGACGGGGCTGAGCCTGTTCGCGACGATCTTGGGGCTGACGATTACGTTCGTGCGGCGGCAGGCGATCTTCGGCGCGGCGGCGGCGGGGGTTGGGTTCATGGTGTTGATGACGGCGACGCAGACGGCCATGCCGGGCTCGGAGATCGGGCGCGAGGCGGCGATCCTGAACACGAGCGTGCTGCTGAAGTATCACGTGACCACGGTGCTGGTGAGCTACGGGCTGATCTCGCTGGGGTTCATCGTGAGTCTGTTTTATCTGGGAACGCACTACATGGGTGTGCTGCGGGCTAAGGGTGCGCTGGTCGGCGCTCCCAACACAGAGGCGACGATCGCGGCGTCGGCGCTGGGCGTTGATGATGCGAGGGATCCCACGCACAGCCGCACGCGGCTGCTGTCGGACTTGGACACGGCTCAGATGACGGTGCTGCAGTTGGCGTTCTGGACGCTGGGCGTGGGCGTGCTCCTGGGGGCGTGGTGGGCGGACCACTCTTGGGGTCGGTGGTGGGCGTTTGACCCCAAAGAGACGTGGGCGCTGGTCACGTGGATCATCTATCTGATCGTGATCCACCTGCGGTTCACAATGACCGCCAAACGCGGGCTGGTCACGGCGTGGATGAGCGTGGTTGGGTTTGGGATAATGATCTGGACGTACTTCGGCGTGAACCTGCTGCTGCCGGGGCTGCACGCGTACGCGTGAGTTCGGATCTTGAACTCGAAGAGCTCGAAGAAATCGAAGATTGGGCGATGGTGGCCGAGCGTCTTCGTGCGTGCTCACGCGTTCTTATCGATTGCGCAGTGTGGCCTTTGTCGCCCAGTCGCGAGTGGTGCTCTTTGCCTTGGAATTTAGATCGAGATTGGGACCGCTCTCGGTTAGGAAACGGTGGAGCCCGGCGAGATCTCGGCCATGGGGGTTAGGACGATGACCTTGCGCGAGGCGTTGAGGTCGGTGGCGTCCTTGGGGACGTCGCTGGCGGCGAGGAGCATGCCGCGTGACTCTTCGCCTCGGATCATGCGCGGGGCGAGGTTGGCGACAATGACGATGAGCTTGCCCACCATCTCTTCGGCGGTGTAGTGGCCCTTGATGCCAGCGCAGATCTGACGCGGCGTACCGGAACCGTCGTCGAGCTGGAGCTTCAAGAGACGATCGGCGGAGGGGTGATTCTCGGCTTTGACGACTCGTGCGACGCGAAGGTCGAGCTTGGCGAACTCGTCGAAGGTGATCTGTGCTTTGACGGCCGCGCCCGCTTCGGGCTTGGGAGCGGCGAGGGCGGCTGGAGCGGCGGCGGAAGGCGAAGGCGTCGAGGCGGGCGTGGTCATGGAGTGAGTTCCTAGCTTGGAATGATGGGCGGCGGGCCGTCAGAAAAGCTCGAGACTATACGCCGTCGTGCGGGCGTTTCATTGCTTCCCAGACGGCTCGGCGAGCGGTGCTAAGTCGTCGGGTGTCGGCGGCGCGACGAGGCCCGGCTTGGGGATCACCGCGATCGGGACTGCAACCCAGCTTCCATCGCGCCAGATCGGCCGATCGGGGTCCACGCCGAATTGCTTGGGAAGCTCCTCGGGGTCGGGGTCGCGGAGCGGGGCGCCCTGATCGCTCCAAGCCTGAGCGGCCCAGGAGCGCTGGATGCCGTTGAGAAGGCGGGACTCGAACCGGAGTTGGGCGACGAGGGCCACGTTGTTGAGCTTGGGGCCGGGGTTCCCGCCGCAGGTCGTGCAGAGCTTGACGATGGCATCTTTACCACCGCCCTTTTTCACGATGCGTTGGTTGTGGCACTCCGGGCAGGGCCAGCGGCTGGCTTCACGTTCGATCCAGCGCATCGCGCCGGTGTCCCCCGAAGCAGAAAGCAGACGTTGGTAGGCGGTGAGGAGTTGCGTGATGCCGGGTTGTGCGAGGCGTTGCCGCGCGATGTAGCCCTCGCCCGCCCGGATGAGGCCCAGGACGGTGGCGGCGTTGTAGGCGATCTGGGAGGAGACGGCCTCGTCGGCGCGGCGGATCCATTCGGGGCGAGCGTGGCGGCGGTCGAGAAGGTCGGCGAGCGAGAGCAACCAGCGACGGTCCTTTTCGTTTTCGTTGAGTTGGGCGATCGCGATGCACGCCTGAGCGGAGAGCTGCTGTCCGCCGCGGGCGCGGTCGAGGGAGAACGCGAGGACGTGGAGGTGCCGCGCGAGTTCGAGGGTGCGCGGGTTGCGCGCGATGTCGGCGATCTCTTCGCCGAGCTCGAAGTAGAGGTCGGGGCGAGAGGGGACGAGAGCTTCGAGCCGAGCGCGAAATTCGGGGGTGATGGTGGATTGCGGGTCGGGCTTGGAGTCGGGAGTAGCTTCGGGCGGGGGTTTAGGCTGGGATGTGGGCTGAGATTTGGCCGGATCTGGTTGCTGCTTCGAATTTGGAGACGGCGTGAGACTTGTTGGATCGGCCGCGGGCGCGGCTGGGGTAACCTGAGCCGTGGCTGAGGCGAGCGAGAGCGCGAGCGCTGCAAGCAGTATGAGCCGCGTGGGCGGTGAGTGAGCCAGACTTAGGTTCGAACGGCGATGAAAAAACATCAGAGGTTCACTCCAAGCCGCAGCGCCCAGAGCTCGATCATGGCGCGTTCGGCGGCCAGAACCTGCCCGAAGATGTGATCGGCGTTGCGTCTCTCTTTTCCGAGTCGGTCTAGGAGAGAGGCAACCTCGGGCTTTGACGCGGGCTGCTCGACTGCGATCACGAAGGCCATGAGTTCGGCCGTGTCGATCTGTTCGGCGGCGAAGCCCTGGATCATGCCGGAGGCGAGGCGAGATCGGCCGCCGATGCGCCGTTGGATCTGGTCGAGCGTGATGGGCAGCGGGCCCGACGGCGTGCGAGCCTGCGCCCACTTGAGCCACGAGCCGCGGGCGGCACGGGCGGCAACCTCGGGGGAGACCTTCTCGCTGGTGCCCGACTTGATGTCGGTCGGTGCGGCGATGACCCGCCCTCGGTACGACTCGGCGAGGAGATCGGCGAGGCGATCGATGAGCCCTTGGTCGCCGCGGGCCGCGACCATTTCAAGCAAGCGTTCGACGAGCCCGCGACGGACCGCCGTTCGCCAAAGCGGGTCGCGGAGGCCCGGGAGCGTTGAGAGGCTGAGCTTCCCGAGGAGGTCGGCGTTCTCGTTGGTGCGTGGGAGATTGACAGATTGTTCGAGCGCGGCGTTGACCATGGCGGGGCTGGCCGCGAACTTGGCGACGAGGTCTTGCGCGGACTTGCGGATGGTCGTCGGTGAACCGCGAAAAGCCTCAGCGGCGAGAACTTCCGCGTCGACCGGGCCGATCCTGGTGTTGGAGGAAAGCTTGGACAGCAGCGTGCCACGGTCGGGGACGCTCTTCTCGGCCCTGAGATACTCGATCGCCCATGCGCCGTCGCCGTTGTTCTCGTCGAGCGAGTTGGACGGGGCGGACGCGGCGGCGTCGGCGAGAAGTTTCACGATCACTTTATCGGCATCTTGGATGTCGGTTGCGACGCCTTGAGGGCGGCCAGCCCAGATCAAGGACGCGGATTCGCTCAGGCGGGAGAGCACAACGGCGCGAGCGAGTTGCTCTGAGGGAGCGACGAGTTTGTCAGATTGATCGAGAAAAGACTTGGCCGCGGCGGCCCAGGCTGTGACGATCTCGTCGCGGGCGGGGCCGCCGCGCAGGTCCCACGCGGCGGCATATTTCTCGCGGAGGTCGCGGCGCTGGAGCTCGTCGGCGGGGATGTCAAGGACCATGGTGGGATCGACGCCGCTGGCGGTTGAATCTGCGGCGAGAGCGAGGGTGACGAGGCGGAGGTTGTTGGAGCTGATCGCGGTGTTGTCGAACCATCCGAGGAGGCGCGAGCGTGATTCGTCCTGGGGCTGCCAGCGTGCGGCACGAATGAGGGCGGTGACGATCGCGGCGTCCGCGGGCTCGGGCCCTTCGATCAGGAGCACTTCGAGCCCGCTCATCACGAATCGGGACCGGGCGTTGTGGGCCGTGCCCGCGACAGTGTCGACGGCGCTGAGCCATTCGCGCCAGAGATCAATCGCGGGCGAGTCGAGTTCTTTCTTTACGGCGGCGCGGGCGAGGACGGCGGGCCAACTGACGATCGCCGACGCGGCCCCGGCGGCGAAATCGCCGGTATCTCGACCAGATGATGCGTTCGCGGCGGCGTCGATGGCGGCTCGCGCGTCGGCGGGGAGGTCGCGTTCGCTCGTCAGGCGTCGAGCCAGGCCGACGGCCCAAACGGAAGGGAGAATCTGGTCTTTGGAGACTTTAATAGAGTGCGATCGCAACGGGTCTGCGCCCGACGTGAGAGAAAGCGTCGCCTGACTGACGATCTCCGGAGTCTTCGCGGCTTGGTACATGAACTCGACGATCGAGTTCTGAGCTTTGGCGATCTGATCTGGCGCGAGACTTGGCCAGACTCGGCTCAGGCGGGAAGTGGTGTTCTTAAACACTTTGAGAGCTTCGACGGGGGCGGTGCTGACCTGCTCCGCGCAGGAACCCAGCGCGCGAACCAGCGTGATCGGGTCGGCGCCGGGTGGCGTGGCCGGGATGAGAGTCGGTTTGGCTTGCTTGATGTCTGGCGTCTTTGGAGCCGGGAACAACTCGCGGTCGGAGTTGGGCTTGAGGGATGCCTTTGATGCGGCTTCGGCGCTAGCCGGGCCGCTCGGCTGCGTCGCGAGTTTATTGTTTGCGGCGGGCGATGAGAGGCCGGTGACGATCATCCAGATGCTTGCCAGACCGAGAACAAGCCCGACGAGGACGATTGCGCCGAAGGTGATCGCGGTGCGAAGTGCCTGCTGAGCGGGATCGATCTCGTCGGCGAGTGCGTTGTTAATACTGGTAAGGGCCGGGGCTGCTTCTGCTCGCGGCGCGGGTGGCGTGATCGGTCGCAGGCGTGACTGCGGTACCGAGGTAATCGGGCGGGGAGGTGTCAACGTCGCGAGCGGTTCGGGTGTGTTGTCACGAGACGCTTGTCGAACGGGCTCGCGGACAGGTTCTGAGAGCGACGCTGGTGCGATGCTGGGTGCGATTTCGTCGCGGACGATCGGCTGAGTTGCGGGTGCGTTGCCGGCCGATGGATCAGCGCTAAGGGCGGCCGCCATTTCTTCGATGGGAACGTCGTGACGCTTGGCGGCGGCGGAGAGTAGTTTGATCGAGCGCGCAGTGAGCCCGCCGGATTGAGCGATGATTCTTCGGCCTTCGCGTGCGAATAGTTCTCGGCTCAAAGCCCACCTCCCGCGCCAGGTTGGTCGGTGGGTGGGCTGATGGGTGCTGGAGTCGGGGTGGGCGCCAGATTTCCGAGTGTTGAGTCGAGGTCACGCAGCTTGCTGCCCCAAGGCTCGGGGCCCATGTCGGGGTTGAGCATCTTGTGCTGGGCCAGGACTTCACGCGCGGAGTTTGAGTCGGCTTTGATGAGCAGGCGGATCGAGTTGTAGCGGGCTTCGAACCAGTCGGGCTTGGTGGGGTCGAGGCCGCTCAGGAGCCTGCGCCAAGATTCGAGCGCGGCGGTTTGGTCGCCAGCTTCCTCGCTCAACTCGGCGTGGCGGTGCAAGGCTGATGCCGGGGGGGTTCTCGACGCGACGAGGAGGCGGTCGAACTTGAGCGCTAGGTCGCGTATCGATGGTTGCTTGTTCGCTCGCCACAGCACGCGTGCGGCCTCGGCGACGTCGTTGAAGATGCTCTGGTTGTTCGGGTCGTCGGCGGCGCCTGGCTTGGCGGCGAGGGAGTCCGCAACGCGGCTGCCGCTGCTCACGACCGCGGTGGCGAGCGAGACGCTGGTGGGCGCGGCGCGCCAGGCGACGAGCGCGGATCGGAGGACCGCGCGGTCGGCGGCGACGGCGAAGGGGCCGCCGCGTCCGCGCAGCTTGGCGATGAGAGGCTCGCTGAGATCGGTACGCCCTCGTTCAACGGCGACCTGCACTCGGCGGTACATCAGCTCATCTTCGATGCTGGCAACATCGAGCTTGACAAACTGGCCGAGCTGGTCGATCGCGTCGAGGGCCGCTTCAGCTCGCGCAGCGTCGGGGGGAACGAGAGAGAGCGCGACTTCCGCGATCTGGCGGGCCGAGCGGAGTGCGGCCTGAGCTGGCTCGGACGGGTTGGTCGCCCCGCCCGCGGTCGCGTCGCGGAATGCGAGCTTGAGCGCTTGCTCGGCAGCGTCCAAGAAGGCACGGCCTTTGGCGTCGCGGTCGGCGGGAGCGCTCTTACGGACGGCTTTGAAGAGGATCTCGGCGATCTGACGTTGGGCGACGCTGTGCAGCGGTGAATCGGGCGAGACTTCGCTCAGGATCTGGATCGTCGCGTCGTCGGAAAGAAGCCCCGAGCCAGCGCGGCGGAGAAGGAGGACCGAAGCGTTGGGCGAGCGAGCGTACGTGTTCAGGAAGAGCGTGGCGAGTCGATCGCGATCGCCGACGAACGTTCGATCGCCAGCGTCCACGGCACGGTCGAGCGAGACAATCGCCAGCCATGTGGCTTCTTCGCGGAGCTTGAGATCCTGCGTTGCTTGTGCGGTTTTCTGGAATTGATCAGACGCGGCCTTCATCTCGCCGGCGTAGTACAGCGCTCGGCCGAGCATCATGGAGGCGTGGGCGCGTTCTGCGGGGAACTTGGAGCCGTCGGCGCTCTCGACGGCGAGCTGGATGACCTTGGCGGCCTCGCGGTAGCGGTTGATCACGCCCGCGTCGGTGGCGAGGTCGCTCGAGTTTCCCGCGGCGGTGTGCTCGGTTCGGGCACGCTCGTAGGTTTGCAGGCCGCGCACGAACTGAACGATGAAACCGTCTTGGCCGATCGGCGCGGTGCCGTAGTGCTGGACGAGGTCGAGCACGTCACCGACCCGGCCTTGGGTAACGAGTTCGCCTAGCGCGACCTGAGCGAGGGTTGCGATAATGTCGGCGCTGTTAGCCGCGGGCTTTTTGTTTGCGTCGGTCGCGTCGAGGGTGAGCACCGCGAGCAGGCGAGCCTCGACGGGCGAGAGGGGCGTGGCCTTACCGCCTTGTGGAGCTTTCAGACGACGACGAACAAAGCTATTGAGGTCGGACCAGCGTTTGGATCCGGCCAGAACGACGGCGCGATAGCGGAAGAGTTCGCCGGAAACGGCGGGCGAAAGGCCTTCGGCGGCCTGAATGGTGTCGAGCCAGCGGAGGGCCTCGGCGTCGCCGCCGGGTTTGAGGGCCGCGCTGAGTGCGCAGCCGACAGCGGCTCGCGCGACGTGATCGAACTTGAGCAGCGCGACGGGCATGCGTTCGATAGACGCGGGCTTTCCCGGCACGGCGTTGAGGATGTACCCGAAGTCTTCAAGCGACCGGGCGGCGAGGGCCGGGTTGCCGGTGAGGAACGCGAGGTAGTAATTCGTCCAGCCGTTGTAGTACATCGCCAGCGAACGAACACGCCGCGCCGAGTTCAGCTGTTCTTTGAGCCCTTCCTCGTCGCGGCCAGCCTGATCTTTTCGTTCGAGCGATTCGACCTTGCGACCGACTTTGGCGCCGATCTCCTGGAACATCGGCGCGACCGAGCGGAGCACACGCTCGGCCTCGGACCGTTCTTCGGGGCTCGCGAGCTTGAGCCGTTCGCGCTCCGCCATGTTTTCGGCGCGAAGGTACCCGACCTTGGCGAGGTCGATCCGCAGTTCGAACGAGTCGGCCTCGGGGACGAGCTTGAAGAGTTCCCGGCTCGCCTTTTCCAGTTCCTGCCGATCGTCGGGCGAGGTGACCTTGGAGAGCCGATCGACGTAGAGGCGGCCGAGGCGTTCGGCGATGGCGATTCGATCGGGCCCGACTGAATAGACGAGGCGATGCCGGAGCTGGGTTGCGAGGAGGTCCTGAAGGCCTCGGTCGCTGAGATACTCCTCGACGATCGCTTCGGGCGTTGAAACGAGAGAGTCGTCGGCGGGCTGCCGGGCGTTTGCCGCTGACGACAGAACAACGAGAGTGATGATCGAAACGCCCGTTGAAAGGAGAATCGAGAGAAACGATGAGATTTGTCGCGATCCGCGTTCACTTGGCCGGGACATAGTTCACCTTGGTGAAACCGGCGTCGCGGCACGCCTGGAGAGCTGTCGCGGCTCCGCTCACGGGAGCGAGGGATGACACCTTTACGAACACGCCTCGCTCTTTGGGGAGCTGGCTCAAGACCGCGACGAGGGAAGCGCGATCGCTGAAACTGCGGCTTCCTAGTTGATAGACGGCTTTGCCTTGCGCGACGCCGACGATGACGATTTGTGGCGCGAGGTCTGAACTGCCCGAGGCCTTGCTGTCGGCCTTGAGGCCCGAAGCGAGTTGGGACTCCTGTTCGGCGAGGCTGCCAGCGATGAGGAAGTAGAGCAGAAGAAAGAGCACCACGTCGATGAACGCGGTGAGCGGGAGCCGGAGCAGCGGCTCCTCGTGTGTTGATTTGGCGCGGCG
Source organism: uncultured Phycisphaeraceae bacterium (assembly GCA_964540295.1). Taxonomy (GTDB): domain Bacteria; phylum Planctomycetota; class Phycisphaerae; order Phycisphaerales; family UBA1924; genus CAZCPB01. The sequence continues at coordinate 35,399 of CAZIMT010000004.1, read as the reverse complement.
GATTCTCATGGCATGCCACCCCCGCCCTCACCGCCCGCCGCACCGCTCGCCGCACCACCTGGGTTCACGGTCGCGAGCTTCCAGGAGCGAACGCCGATCTGGGTGAGTGCCGTGGCGAGTTTGTTCAGCTCGCTGGCCGGGCTGGCGCGATCGGCGCGGACCATGAACTCGGGCTGGGCCGCGGTGCCACGGCGTTTGAGGTCGGACTTGACCATCTCGATAAGTTCGGCAAGTGAGAGCGAGCGGCCGAGCACAAAATAGCGATCCGGGCCGTCGATGTCGATGAGGGTCAGTTCTGGGGACTCGCTCGCGGATTTCTCGCCCTGCTCCTGCGGGACATCGATGGGGCGCCGCGAGGCCTGCGCGAACTGCGAGGAGAGCATGAAAAAGATGATGAGCAAAAGCACGATGTCGATCATCGGCGTGAGATCGAACGCGGCCTCGGGGATGGACTTGGTGCGAGAGGACTTCATGAGGTGCGGAGCTTTGTGCGAGAGCGTTTCCGGGCGTGCGGTAAGGTTCGTTTCGAATCGTTCGAGTGCGGACGGCGAGCCCGTCTACGAGGCTCTCACGCCGCGTTCGATCGCGGCGAGCGGTGGCGGGACCGGTACAGCGGCGGGACGTGCGATGAGGCGCGGCGCGGGCGTGCTTTGGGCTTGTTCGCCGTAGCGTTCGAGGTACGTCGCGATCTGCTCGGTGACCTCGCCGACCTCGCTGACGAGCCGTTCGATGCGGCGTCGGAAGAGTGAGTAGGCGATGGTGCAAGGCACGGCGACGATCAGTCCTTCGGCGGTGGTCACCAGCGCGATGGACATGTAGCTGGCGAGCTGGACCGAGCGTGAGGCGCCTTCGAGCTGACCGATGGTGCCGAACGCGCCGATCATGCCGAAGACGGTGCCGAGCAGCCCGAGCATCGGGCCGATGGCGGCGATCAGGCCGATGCCGTCGGTGGTGCGGTAGAGACGGTCGATCTCGCGTGACCCGGAGTCTTCGAGTGCGGCCCGGATCTCGATGAACCCGAAGGGCGAGAGCGTGCAGCGTTGCAGGGCCGAGCCGACCATGCCGGTGATAAACGATTTGTTTTCAGGGGATGAGCAGATCTGCTTGGCACCTTCGATGTTGCCAGCCCGGACGCGTGCCAAGAGTTCTTCGGCGACGCCTGGGGGCATGAGCTTGACGCGGCGGACCTCCATGAGGTGCCGGATCATCAGGCCGACGGCGACGAAGGAGAGCGCGATGAGGATGTACCCGACAACGTGCCCAGACTTGATGTAGTCAAGGACGGACATGTTCTCCATGCCCGTCTTGGCGGCGCTGGCGGCCTGCGCGAGCATGGTCGGTCCGATGTGGATGCTGCTTTGGAATCCGTCGAGAATCATGGTCCTCCTATCCGCGGGGCCGATTTGGCCTGGCGCGAGCTACTTGCGTTGATCGGGTTTGGCATTCTCGGCCTTGGATGGATCGGGTCCATCGGGAGCGAGCGTTGCGGGCGCTTGCGGTATCGGCGACTTCCATGCTCTGAGCGGGGCCCAGTCGAGCGCGGGGTGACCAGAGTAATCGGTCTGGAGTTCGATGCGCATCCGCTCGGCCCCGGCGTCGTCACCGAAGGCGTGGAGCGCGACGCTGGCCTCGGCCAGCGCGATGCCGGTGAGATAGGGGACATCGTCGGCAAGGCGTGATGGGACGTGAAGCAGTTCGATGACGCCGAGGCGTTTAGCGTCGAGAGAAACTTCTTGCAGCAACGATCGGCCGAGCGCGACGCGGGCCCATGCTTCGATCCAGGGGGCGGGCTTGTTTTTGATGCGAGCGCGGAGCGCGGCCCTTGCGGGCTCGCGTTGCTCGGGCGGGCCTGACATCGCGAGAACGACCTCGCTAACGAGCTTGATCCCGGGGTCGTTGTTGGCGTCCGCGCTGCTTTCTGATGTTGCTTCGGGGCTGGGTGCGTCGAGGCCGCAGGCTTGCTGGGCGGCGATGAGGTAGAGGTTTCCGAGGCGTTGAGCCTTGATGGATGCGGGCGTCGCGGCGATGCCAGCGTCGAGCGGGTCGAGCGCGAGGCCCGAGCGTGCAAAGGAACGCACAGCGGGGACGTCGATCCAGATCGGCGGGAGCGAGGGGATGAGGCCGGTCGAAGCATCGGGCACGAAGCGGCGGCCCGAGGCGTCGGCAGTTGTCGCGGCGAGAGTTGAAGTCGCGTCGTCACCCTGCGCCTGCTGTTCGTTGCCGCCAGCGCGCAGCCAGACAAGCCAGGGGCCGACGGCGGAGGTCTGTGCGCCGCGTCCGAGGCGGCAGATGGTCAGCCCTTCGGCGATCGAGATCGATGTTGCACCGGCTCGGCGCGAGTACGCGGCGAAGAGCGTGTCAAGGAGCGGCTCAGCGCCGACGACGTCGCCGCGTTCCAGGCGAGCTCGGGCTCGCCAGGCCTGTGTGGCGATGAGGGCGTAGACCGAGGCCTGTGCGGCGAGCGGGCCTTTGACGGTGCGGACGCGGTCCCAACTGAGGACGAGGGGTTTCGAGGCTGGCTTTCCGGTGGGCGCGGTCTGAGAGATCACGACGCCGTCGGCGTCCACGCGGAGGACTTGGCCTTCGGGCGCGGGCGTGTTGCCGCGGAGTTCGACCTGAGCGGTCGCGATTTCACCTGAGAGGCACGCGAGCCAGAGCGCGGGCAGGAACGCAAGGCGGGGCGTACGCGGTCGCGGCGAGATGGCGGCGGCGTTGGGGAGGCTCATGGTCCGAATGATGGTCCGGCTCATAAGCCACCCCCGGGCACGAAGGAGTAGGTTCCGCCGCTCTGCTTGGCGATTGTTTTCATAAGTTCTTCGGAACCTTGGCTGACGAAACAGATGCAGTGGATGCGGATATCGAGCTGGCGGTTCATCGCTGCGATTTCTTTGACGACCTCGGGCGAGAACTCGCCATCGGTCATGAAGTAGATGGCGTCGGGCTTGGGTTTAAGCGCGAAGGCGACGAGGAAGCCGGGCGAGGGGTTGGTGCCGCCGTCGGCGTTGAGGGCCTCGATCGACGAGCCGATGGCGCGCTTGTTGCGATCGGTGGCCTCGGTCCAGGCGTTTTTACCGCCGATGGCTCGGGCTTCGCTGGAAAACGGCACGATGAGAAACTGCGAGTTGCCGACCAGGTCGTTGACGGAGCGGGCGAGTTCGGAACGGAGCGATTGGATCTTGCCGCCGACGCTCATGGAGCCCGAGACATCGACGATGTAGACAAAGCGGCTTCCCTGGGCCTCGATGCCGAAGAAGCTGGCCCCGCCGCTGCCCGAGCCGCCGACTCCGGAGCCAGCGACGCTGGACCCGATGTCAGAGCCCGCTCCGGTGATCATTCCCGCGTCGCTCAGCCCGCCGAGGTTCTCGCCCAGAGCGGTCGGGTCGGTCAGCTCAAGCTTCGTGTCAGCGGTCTGGGCGGTGAGCTCGGTGACGCCAGGGGCGTCGACCGAGAGCGAGGAGCCTTGGATCTCGGCCAGTTCGGTCTCGGTGACGACGGCGAACCCGACGGGGCCTGAGTCTTCTTCTCCGCCGCCTGAGACGCCGATGCCCCATCCGAAGTAGATGTTCGCCGCGACCATCAGGGCGATAAGGTGAAGCACGGCCGAGATGGAGAGGGCGGTGGTCAACCCGGACCACGCGAGGTACTTGAGCAGCCGATCGACCGCAGGGCGACGTTCAACAGCGGCTGAACCTCTGTGACCGACCACGTCTGGAACCTCGGCATTTTCCCGGCTCATAGACATCTGTTTCCTATCGGCCCTGCGTCGCCCGGTGCTGAACGGTTCAGCAGTGTAAGGTGGGATCGGACGCTGGTCGGCGTTGGGGCCGGTGGGTTCCCCCGGCGAGTTCCACCCGGGGCGAATCGGCGGGCGCTTGGCCGAGCGCTTGGCCGAGCACGGCGGCGGACCTATTGGGGTCTGACTTCTGCCAGATACGTTGTCCCGACGGCCAGAGGTTGCGGGATTTTTCCCGCTCCTGTGGTCTACTCTTCGCACACACTCGGCAACGGTTCAGGATAATTACCGGGATCGATGCGAGCGAGTTGCCGAGCCGGGATCCCGGCGTCGTTTTCTGGTCGATTTCCGTTTGATTCCAGATTGATTTCATTCGCGAGCCCACCAGCGAGCCTCCTATGCCAAACGCGCTCAGCCCCGTCAGCCCACAAGCCCGCACCCCGGCTCGCCTCAAGTTCAACCGTGTGCTGCTGAAGCTCAGCGGCGAATCTTTTTGCAAGCCGGGCGGGTTCGGGATCGACCCCGACGAGTTGCTGGCGATTGCGAGCGAGGTGAAAGAGGCGGCCTCGCTGGGGACGCAGGTCGCGGTGGTGGTCGGCGGCGGGAACATCATCCGCGGGGCAGAGCTAGCCGCGGCGGGGCACATCCATCGCGCGACGGCTGATTACATGGGGATGCTGGGCACGGTTTTGAACGCCTTGGCTCTCAAGGAAAAACTCGTCTCGCTGGGGGTGGACTGCCGGGTCATGTCGGCCTTGGAAATACGGGCGGTTGCGGAGACGTTTGTGCGCGGGAGGGCGCTGCGGCACCTGGAGAAGGGCAGGGTGGTGATTCTGGCCGCGGGCACGGGAAATCCGTTCTTCACGACCGACACCTGCGCATCGCTGCGGGCCACAGAGCTTGAGTGCGACGTGCTGCTTAAGGCGACCAAGGTTGACGGCGTGTACACGGCCGACCCGAAGAAAGACCCGACCGCCAAACGCTACACCCAGTTGACGTACACCGAAGCGATCGCCAAGAACCTCAAGGTCATGGACATGACGGCCCTGGCGATGCTGCAGGAGCACAAGATCCCGGTTCTGGTCTTTGATTTCAAGACCAAAGGAAACATCCGCCGCGCGGTCGAGGGCGGGGATCTGGGCACGTTGGTCACTGCGTCGTGACATCGAACCTGGCCGATTCGCTCCGATCGCCGCCGTACTAAGCCGGGGCTCCTCACGATTCTTTGATCGCTCTGCCCATTCTCGAGTTTGTCCGTACACTGCTCAACCGCAAGGACCGCGGCGCCTAATTCGTCAACGATTGCGCCGGGAATGATTGAACGAACCCGATTGAAGGATACGACCATGTCGACCGACCCAGACACCATTTTGCTCGAATCTGAAGACCACATGACCAAGGCGGTTGAATATCTCAAGCACGAGTTCCGCGGTCTGCGGACCGGGCGGGCGTCCACGGCCTTGGTCGAATATCTGAAGGTTGACTATTACGGCTCGCAGACCGACCTCAAGGCAATCGCGGCGATCAGCACACCCGAGCCGACGCAGATCCTGATCAAGCCGTTCGACACCGGCGCGATCGCGGCGATCAAAAGCTCGATCGAATCCGCGGGGCTCGGGCTCAACCCGATGGTCGAGGCCAAGCAGATTCGGCTGAACGTGCCCGCACTTTCCTCAGAGCGTCGCCAGCAGATGGTCACGCGGTGCAAGAAGATCGGCGAAGAGCAGAAAGTCGCTATTCGTAACGTCCGCCGCGACGCCAACAAGCACGCCGACGGGCTCTCTGGCTATCCGGAGGACGAGGTCGAGACTCTCAAGGAAGAAGTGCAGAAGCTGCTCAAGAAGTTTGAGGACGAGATCGAATCGCGCATCGAGGACAAGTCCAAGGAAATCATGCAGGTCTGAGCCTGCGATCGTGCAGCGTGACGGAGTGCCTCGTCTTCATTGAACCGACCAAGCGATCGCGATGACAGTGAACCGATGACGCGGAGCGTGACCATGACGATGTCGATGGTGGCTGTGGCGCTGGGATCGATCTTGTCTTTGCTCGCGGCGAGCAGCGCGGCCGGGGGAGCAGCACGCGGGCACGAGGCCGACCAGAGCGTCGAGTACACCGTCGGCCTGATGGACGCGCGGACGCAGACTGTCCACATGACTATGCGGCTTACCGGTGTCAACGGCGCGGCCAACGGCGACGCGCTCGACATCTGCCTCCCCGTCTGGCGGCCTGGTCGGTACACGGTCCTCGAACCCGCGAGTTCGATCCGCTGGCTCAGCGCCTCGACCGCGGACGGCACGCCGCTTGTGTGCGAGAAGACCGACAAGGCGACGTGGCGGATTCAGACCCTTGGCGCGGCTGAGGTTCGCGTGGACTATGTGCTGTACGCGAACTCCATCGGGGACCGGACCCGGCACGTCGATGAGAGTCACGCCTTTCTTAGCCCGGCCACCGTTTTCGTCTACGCGCCAGAGTTCCGCGCGCTGCCCGCTAACGTCAAGCTCGAACTGCCCGTCGGCTGGAGCGTTTCGTGCGGGCTTCCCTCGATCAAGGGCGACCCGACCATGCTGTACGCGGTAGATTACGACCGCCTCGTCGATTCGCCGATCGAAGCAGGGATCCACGACGTGTTCACGTTCGAGGTTGAGGACACGCCGCACGAGATCGTGGTCTGGTGGGGCGACGGGCCCGGCGGCGAGCGGAAAACGCAGGCCGGGAAGATGTACACGTCCGAACGCCTGACCACCGACTTTGCCAAGATCGTGGCCGAGCAGAAGAAGCTCTTCGGCGATCTTCCCTACGACCGTTACGTGTTCATGATCCACGTGTATCCGGGCGGCGGGGGCGGGACCGAGCACTGGAACTCGACGATCATGCAGTGCACGCCCACCGTCTTCCAAAGCGAGGACTCGTACCGCCGCTTCCTCGGGCTTGTTTCGCACGAGTTTTTCCACACTTGGAACGTCAAGCGTCTGCGGCCCGCGGGTTTGCGGCCGTATGACTACCAGCACGAGAACTACACTGATCTGCTGTGGATCGCCGAGGGCACGACCTCGTACTACCAGGGTGTCATGCTGGTGCGTGCCGGGCTTTCGACGCCCGATTCGGAGCTCGATGGGCTCACGGCCGGGATCAACGGGCCGCGCGATCGACCGGGCACGGGGGTGCAGAGCGTGGAGGAATCGAGCTTCGATTCGTGGATCAAGTTCAACCGGCCCTCGCCCGACGACGTGAACTCGCGGGTTTCGTTTTACGATCGCGGGTCCATGGCGAGTTTCCTGCTCGACCTTGAAGTCCGCGAACGATCGGCTGGCGCCGCGTCGCTGGACGACCTCATGCGCGATCTCTACGAAAGATTCCCGGAAACCGGGCGCGGGTACACGCGCCGCGACGTCATCGACTCGGCCAATCGGCTTGCGAGGTCCGACTTCACCGAGTTTTTCGATCGGTATATCTCGGGGCTTCAGCCCTACCCGTTCGCGTCGAAGGTCGGTGTGCTGGGGCTTGAGCTCGTGGACGCAAAGAAAGGCAAGCGTGAGGATGCGGCCTACGCCGGGATCAACTTTGATTCCTCGGACCCGCCCACCGTCAGCGCGGTGCTGAGCGACGGCCCGGCTTATGCCGCGGGGCTGATCGCTGGCGACACTGTGATGGCGGCCAACGGCTTACGGCTGCGGTCTGGCGTGTGGGACAAACTCTTGAAATCGCTCGCGCCCGGTGATCAGGTAAAACTCACCGTGTTTCGATACGACGCGTTGCGCGAGATCGAGTTCGCATTGGGATCGAAGTCGTCGGAACGACCCAAACTCCGGCGCGTCAGCGAACCTACCCAAGCCCAGCGCTCCGCGTACCAGAACTGGCTCGGTCAGCCGTGGCCTGCTGCTGTCCCTGCTCAGGACGATTCGAGAGCGATCCTCGCGCCCGGTGACATCGGGGAGCACTAACACTAACGCGGTTTGCTCTCAGCCTTGCTTGCCGTCGAGCTCGGCCCAGCGTGCGTACATGACGGCGACCGCCGCGTGAGCCTCGCCCAGCTCTCGGCACACGGCGGCGAACTTGCGGTGATCCGCGACCACGGCCGGGTCCGCGGACTGCTCTTCGAACTTCTTCACCACCGCTTCGGCCTTCTCGATGTTAGCTTCCATCTGTGTGAACTCACGCTGCTCGTTATAGGACAGCTTCTTTTTGGGCGAACGAGCATTCAGCGCTAAAGATTCGGGCGGGCTTGCTCCGGCGGGCTTCGCAGACGAAGTCTCGTTCGTGGCGAGGTTCTTTGGACTGGTCGCGCCGACCCGAGCATTCAGCTTTGGAACGTCGCGCTTGGTCCACTGCTCGTAGTCCGTGAAGAACCTTGCGGATCCCAGCCCGTCGAGCGCGAGAACGCGGGTCGCGAGCCGGGCGAGCATGGCGCGGTCGTGGGTGACGAGGATGACCGCGCCGGGGAACTCTTCGAGGCTCTCTTCGAGCACCTCGAGCGACGCGATGTCGAGGTCGTTGGTCGGCTCGTCAAGGATCAGCACGTCGGCCGGTTCGAGCATCAGCCGCGCGATGTGGACGCGGGCCTGTTCGCCGCCAGAGAGCGCACGGACCGGGGCCTTGAGCTGCTCGGGCGTGAAGAGGAACATGCGGGCCCAAGTGTTCACGTGCAGAGATCGTCCACGATAGATCACCGAATCAGAATGCCCCGAGAGCGAGTCGCCGAGCGTTTCCGAAGGGTCGAGCTCGGTGCGGTGCTGCGAGAAGAGCACGATGTTGAGCTTGTCGGCACGGCGGATCGTGCCCACGAGCGGAGCGCCGGGCGGGACGTTCACGGCAGTCTGGGCCTCACGCACGGCCTCGGGCGTCGGCGCGTCGGGATCGAGCTCGCTCATCAAGACTTTGATCAGGCTCGATTTCCCCGAGCCGTTCGGGCCCATCAGGCCGATGACCTGGCCGGGCGAGAGCACGAGATCAAGGTCGGTGAAAAGCCGCTTGCCGCCCAGAGACTTGGTGATCGCGCGAGCGACCAAGAGCTTGACGGTCTGCCGTCCCGTGCCGTCGAAGTCCAGGCTCGCGGCTTTCTGCGGCGTGTTGCGCGATCGCAGGTCTGCGAGTTCGTCGATGCGTTCGTAGCTCGCGTCGATGCGGCTCTTTGATTTCGTCCGCCGCGCCTGCGCGCCGCGTGAGAGCCATCGGATGTCCTCGCGTACCTGGTTGGCGAGCGACTTTTCCTGCTGGGCTTGCCCGTCAAGAAACTCGGATTTTCTACGGAGGAACTCGGAGTAGTTCCCATCAACTGAGAACGTGCCGCGGGGGTAGGCGCGGGAGAGTTCGACGATCCGCGAGGCCGTGGATTCAAGCAAGGTACGGTCGTGGGTCACCACGATCGACGCGACGCCGATTCCGGTGAGCAAGGTTTCGAGCCACTCGATCCCTTCGACGTCGAGGTGGTTGGTGGGCTCGTCGAGCAGCAGCACGTCGGGCTCTCCCGAGAGCGCCCGCGCGACGGACAGCCGCTTGCGCTGCCCGCCCGAGAGCGACGCCGTGGGTTGTTCCCAGTTGTCAAAGTTGAGCCGACCGAGCACCATTTCGGCGGCGAGGTCGGCCTCGTAATCGTCGTGCAGGTGCGGAGTCAGCCCGGCCTTTCGTGCGGCGTGCAGCGCGCCGGTAATGGCGGTGAGCACGGTCGAACCGTCGGGGAACACGTCCGCCTGCGCGACATAGGCCGCGCGGGCACCCTTCTGGAACGATACGACGCCCTCGTCGGGCGATTCGAGCCCGGCGATGATTTTGAGAAGCGTGGACTTGCCCGACCCGTTGGGCCCGATGAGCGCAAGCCGCTCGCGCTCTTCCAGCGCAAGCGCCACGTCGGAAAAGAGTGAACGCGTCCCGTAGGTCTTGCTGAGATCGCGAGCGGTAAGAACAGCGGCCATGGGCGAAACTTAGGTCGGCCGCGGGCGATCTTCTCTTTGTGCACGTTTTCTCGCGATAAATTGGGTGTTCAGCAACTAGCGGTATCCATCAACCACACCGTCGTGAGTGACCTTCGATGGCGTGCACGAACCGCCGACTCGGCCGCAGCCGGCGCACCCCGTCATCTGCGACTGCACCTGCATGCCGAGCGCACCCTGGAGATCTGCCCAGTAAAACTTCGGCGCGGGCGAAGCGTGATTGCCAACCTGCGCCATGGTCTTGGCCTCGAAAATTCGCCCGTTGGCGACGGTGTACTTGATCTGCTCGGAATTGCGGATGTTCTCGAGCGGGTTGGCGTCGAGCACGAGGAGGTCGGCGAGCTTCCCGACCTCGATCGAGCCGAGATCCTTATCGAGCCCGATATAGAACGCGCCATCGAGCGTGGCCGCCCGCAGCGCCTGCATCGGCGTGAGGCCGCCCAACGCGATGAGCCAGAGCTCCCACTGCGCGCCGAGCCCCGCGAGCTGGCCATGCGCGCCAAGCTGGACCTTAACGCCCACGTCGAGCAGGCTCTTGCAGATGCCCGAGCTCTTGAGCACGTTGTAGTCCTGATCCGGCGCGGTCTGGCGCCGACGCGAACGCGTGTCGACGATCGCGCGCGGCACGAAGTTCAAGAGCCGTTCGTTCTCCCAGACCTTCGAGCGGTCGAACATGTACGACTCCCCATCGAGCCCGCCGTAGCCGACGATGAGCGTGGGCGTGTAGCCGACCTTCGTCGGGCCCCACAGTTGCTGCACGTCCTTGTAAATATGCTGCACGGGCAGCGAGTGCTCGACGCCGGTGTGGCCATCAACGACCATCGTCAGGTTGTGCTGAAAGAGCGAGCCGCCCTCGGGGACGACCATCATCCCGGTCTGCCGCGCGGCCTCGATGACCTGCTGGCGCTGCTCGCGCCGCGGCTGGTTGTAACTCTTGACGCTGAACGCGCCGACGGCCTTCATGCGACGAAGATGGAACAGCGCGTCGTCGAGACTGTCGATCTCGGCCTTGAACGAGCCGGTCGCGCCGTAGAGGATGGTCCCGGTCGAGAAGATCCGCGGCGTCACGATCATCCCGGCCTTGGCGAGCTCGCTAGCGGCGAAGATCGAGTCGGTGTCGTTGGACGGGTCGTGGATCGTCGTCACGCCGAACGCGAGGTTGGCATATTGCCCCCAGTTTTTCTGCGGCGTCATGCCGCTCTGACCCTGCGAGCCGTGGGCGTGGACGTCGATGATGCCGGGCATGAGGGTCTTGCCGGTGCAGTCGATGACGGTTGCATCAGCGGGAATCAGCGTCGTCGCGCGAGCGCCGACCGCGACGATGCGGTTGCGATCAACCACGACCACGGCGTTCTCGAGAACCGATTCGTGCCCGGCCTCGCCGTTCATCGTGATTACTCGCCCGCCAACGAACGCGAGCTTGCCGGTCGGCGTGTCGGTAGGAACCTTGAACGAAATGTTTACTCCGGTCGCGGGCGCATCTGGCAACTTCTCCGGCGCACCGGCGATGAACGCGAACGAGTCCGCGAGTTTGCGGGTGAACAGCTCCGGGCCCAGCGACCAGTGCAGTGCCGTGCTGTCGCCGGACCAATGGATGTTCCTGCCCGCTTCTTTCGTCACACGCGCGACCGGCACGGCCGTGCTCTTTCCGCTAAGGCTCATCTCTCGGCCCGTTGCCACGAACGGCATGATGTACGCGTTGAACCGTTCGACACTCGCGAGCCACTTGCCGTCCGGCGAGATCGCGAACTCGGTGGCGTTGTCGACCGAAACGTGCGTGCGCTCTTCGGTGCTGTCGAGCTTCATGCTGATCAGCGAAGTGTGGTCCGTCTCTTTCTGATAGTCGGTGACGGTCAAGAAAACGCGGTCGTTGTCCGCGCCGAACTGCGGGTTCCGACCTTTCTTGCTGATCCGCGTCGCCGGGCCGCCCTGCGCGAGCGACCAGTACAGGCCTGTTTCATAGGACCAGATCGGCGTGGTGAGCCCGCCTCCCGAGACTCGGCCGAACAAGACCTTCGACCCGTCGGGCGTGAAAGTCGGATCAACGTAGTGACCGGGTTGGGTCGTAATGACTCGGCCCTCGCCGCCGCTGGTTGAGGCAACACGCACCGTGCCGAGTTTCTCGTCGTTCCAGGTCGTGTAGACGATCGACGCGCCGTCGCGTGAGAACGATGGTGAGAACTCGAAGTGCTCGTTCTGCGTGGTGACGCGGCGCGGCTCACCCTCGGGCAGCTCCCGCGTGTACAAATGTCCGAGCGCCTGGTACGCCACGAGGTCGCCCTTGGGGGAAACAGTGACGCTGCGCAGGAGCTTCACATCAAACTTGTCGGGGCTGACCTCGATCGGGAAGCGCACCGCGTCCTCGACACGCCGGGTTGATTTCACGCGGAAGGGAATCGCGGTCATCGCGCCCGTCGCCACATCGACTCTCTGAATCTTGCCGCCCGCCCACAGCACGATCGCGCGATCGTCGGGTGTCCACGCCATCGTCGGGTACACGCCGTGCACTGCCCAGGCTTCTTGCATGTCGCGTTCGAGCCCGGCCGTCACCTTGCGGACTTTTCCCGAGGGCGTGTCGAGCACCCAGAGTTCGCTTAGCGTGCGATCTCGCTTCACGTACGCGAGCTGGGTTCCCGAGCGCGACGGCGTCGGGCGCACCGCGCCGCCCGGGCCCGCAATCATCGACTTGATCTCGCCCGTCTGCCGATCGAGGCGATCGATGGAATAGATCCCGGCCGTGGAATCTCGGTTGTACTCGAACTGGTCTCCGGGCGTGGAATCGATGCTGTAATACAGGTATTTCCCGTCGGGCGAGAACATCGGCTCGCCGACGTCCTTCTGCTCGTTGGGCTTGACGGTCATCTGCAGGCCGTCGCCGCCGGTGATGTGGTAAAGCCACATCTCGCCCGAGCCGAGCGACCGTCGTGAGGTGAAGTGTTTGTGCGCGACAATGAACTGGCCATCGGGGGCCCAAGCGGGGCTGTTGAGGAGCCGGTACGACTCTTTGGTGACCTGCTTGAGTTCTCCGCCGAACTCGCCCGCGCGGTCGGGGCCCTGGCGCGAGATGGTCCAAATGTTGTCGCCGCCGCCGCGGTCGCTGGTAAACGCGATGGTGGTGCCGTCGGGGCTGAAGCGAGGCTGCATGTCCCACGCAACGCCGGAGGTGATCGCCGTCGCGGCCTGTTCGCCGGTGCAGCCGGATGCGGGCATGATGTAGAGATCGCCTAGCAGATCGAACGCGATCCACTTGCCGTCGGGGCTGAGATCGATGCTCAGCCATGTTCCCTCGGTGACGTCGATGGTCAGATCGCGGGCCGGGCCGGGCGGGGCGTTGACGTCCCACTTGGGCTTCTCTGGTTTCGCGGCCTGGTCAGCCTTGGCAACTTCCGGCTTTACGACGGCCGTGTTCACGGGTTGAGCTGGCGCAGGCCCGGCGAGCTGCGCAGGGCAGAGCGACGGCGCGAGCCCGACGCCCAAGAGGATCGCCGATAAACCGCGCCCGAAGCGAGCTTGTCCTAGACGGTTGAACGCACGCGAAAAACTCTTCAAAAGCATCGACTCACCTTTCGAAAACCGCGCGATGATCTCACGCGGCAAAGCACATACTCATCGGTCGCGATCAAACCACACCAAGCACGCGGCTATTCGCTTCACGCCCGCTGAGACGCGAGCTTTCCCGCTGCTTACTTCTTCTCTGCGGGCCCGGGCTCGCCCGCACTCGCGGGCGCATCCTCATCGCCCTTGGGCACGTTCTTTACGTCACCAGCCACTCCCGCTTTCACCTTCACGATCCGGCCCTGCGTCATGCGTTTGATCCCGATGCGCATCTCGCCGCCCGCCTTCAACCCCTTTTCGGCGTCCGCGACGGAGGTGATCGGCTGATCGTTGATGCTCGTGACGATCTCGTAGGGTTTCACGCCCGAGATCGCGGCCTTCCCGCCTTTCTCAACTTTCGAGACAATCACACCGGGGTCGCCGGGCTTCAGGCGGAAATAGCGCCGCACCTCGTACGTGATGTTACGAACTGTGATGCCCAGGTCATCGGACGTGAACCGCTTCGCGGCCTCATAGTGCGGCGGGCTCTGCGCAACCTTGAGGTCAACGCTCGAGACCTTGCCGTCGCGGAAGATCTCGACCGAGAAGGCCGTGCCGAAGCCCAGGTCCGTCAGGGAGCGGATCAGCGTGGTCTCAGAAGCGGGCCAGGGTGTGGGGATGCGGTCGAAGTACTCCGGCGGGATTTGGTCCAGGTACTGCCAGAAGTTCTGCATGTTCCGGGCGGAATCGAAATCGCCTGCAATCTCTAGCGGCTTGGGCTGACCTTCAACGTGGATCCGAAGCAGAATATCGCCGGATTTCAGCTCGGCCGTCGCGGCCGGGGAGTTCTCGTAGACAAACGTGACGATCGCGCCGGTCGTGCCGTCTTCCGTCTGCTCCGAGACGTTGTTGGCGCGGGCGAGCTCGGGGTCGAGCCCTTGCAATTCGACTCCCAACCACGCGAGCCGATTCTCCTCCTCTTCGGCGAGCGGCCTGTTCTCGACATCGAACGCTGCAACGCCCCGGCTCAGCTCTTCCATGAGCATCGCCGCTGGCACCATCAGGGGAGCGCTCTCACCGCGCTCCGACGTGATCTTCTCGCGATGCTGAACTGGAAGCGCGATGAGCGAGCCATCGAGCCCGAAGACGAAGCTCAGCGGTGAGGTCTGCCGCACGCCGCGGTACAACTGATCGGTGGTGGGCAATTCCGGGAAAAACTCACCGCGCCGGCCGATGATGAACCCGAAGATTCGCTGCTGCCAGACGTGGACGGACCGTGCTTCGCCGCGCACCGCGACCTCGGCCCGGACCAGCAGCCGATCGCGAAAGCTCTTGATCGGGTCCTTGGCGATTCGCACAGCGCCGGAGATCGGTGCATCGAGCTTGGCGGTGAACCCGCCCCAGTCCTTGAGCGTGGACGCGAACTTCGCCGCGTGCTCTTTGCCCGCGGAATCAAAGACTCGCACTCGTTCGAGCCGGGCCGTCACCTTCGGTTTGAACTTGGCGAGCACCACCACGGTGCCGTCGTCGACCAGCAGGCCGGTGCCGTTCCACTCGGTGGCCGAATCGCTCTCATCGCGCTCGCCGCCGTACCCGCGGGGTTGAGCGTCTCCCTTGCTGGGCGGGCTGCGAAGCGCGAGCGTGACGCGGAGCAACGAACCCGCGGCGGCCTTCTCTATGGCGGCAAACTTGGCCGTCATCTGCTCGGTCGTCAACGCCAGCCAGGACGCAGGATCGCTCTTCCAGGAATCATCAACCGCAAGCCGCGATGTTCCCGCGAGCCCGACCGCCACTCCGCTGGCGTTCACAAAGAGAGATTCCACATCGGTGCTCACGAACCGCTTGCCATCGGCCGAGATCGTCACGTCCCGGCTCATCGAGCCAACCTCGAGCAGTCGTCCGGCCTCGTCGTACCCCGCTGCCAGGTAAGGCCCAGCCAGTGTGCTGTCGAACTTGATCGCCTCCGTGCCCGGCAGCGGCGCGGCCAGTTCGAGAAACATCCCGCCCTGCTCGATCGGGTACGACGACGGCTTGGCGTCCACCACCTGACCCCCAAATCGCACGCGGATCGACTTGATGAAGCGAGGGTGCAGTAAAGGGTCGAAGGTGTACACTCGGGTCGGCCCGAGCAGGAAGCCGCCTTGCACGGAGGGTCGCTCTTCGTCGATCAGTTGCTCCCAGTTCTGCGCGGGCCGCGGCGTAACGCCAGCGGTGGGGACGCTCGCCGTGCGGAATGCCCCGGCCTGCTCGTGGTTGGGTGCCTGCCCGTTGTCGTACTGGGCCGTGATCTCGACCTGCACGAACGCTTTGGCGACCTGTTCGCCGACCCTCTGCCGCGCCGCCGCGTCGATCAAAGCGCCGGGCTTTGAGTCGGTCTCTTGCGCCAATGCCGCCGAGCAGAGCAACAGAGAGAGAACCGCGATCAATCCGGTAAGCCTCTTGGCTAAAGCCCGGATCACCATTCGACCACCATTCAACTTCATCTGACCCATGTTCTTTCCTTCACAAGCCCGGCCATCTGCACTCAGAAGAAACTCAAGGTACGTCTATTTCGATCGTGATCCGATGAGGAATCGACAGAGCAGCCGCGACCGGGTCACTGCTTTGAATAGTCTCGAGCGAAGTCCATCACGATCTGCCGCTCGAGCCCCCCGCGTTGTACCGTGAAGACCGCGCGTGGTTTCTGATCGACCTTCGCGACCGCCTCCTTATGCAGCTTCTCCACATCAGCGAGCGTCTCGATGTTCTGTCCGTCGATCCTCAGGATGATGTCGCTGGTCCGCAGCCCGGCGGTCGTTGCGTTCCCGGGGTACTTCGTCGCCAGCACGAACACACCCTTCTCACGATAAAAATACAGGTCCGGGTTGTCGAACTGGTTGATGGCCTTGAACGTCAGATCCCAACGCTTGCACGCCAGCTCCTCGCCCTCAACCTTGCCTTTCTCACGCGGCGTGATCTCGACCGACACCTTCTCCTTGCCGCGTAAAAGATCGAGCTTCGCCGGCTTTCCCTTTGGTAACAGCCCGAGCATCCGCCGCACCGCTGGCAGGTCTTCGGCCGTGAGCCCCACCACCGGCGTGCCGTTCACCGCGAGCAGCCTGTCGTGCGCCTCAACACCCGCCAGCCGGCCCGGGCTTGAGGGGTCCGTCTCCGAGATAATCACGCCCTCGGTGCCGTCGAAATACACGTCCTTGAAAAAGTCTCGCAACGGCTGAAGTTGCAGCCCCGTCCAGCTCCAGTTCACGCGCCCCGACTCGCGCAACTGCGGCAACAGAATCCGCACCGTCTCGGCCGGGATCGCGAACCCCATGCCGTTCGCCTGGTTCAACCCGCGCGCGTTGACGCCGATGACCTCACCCGCCGTGTTCACGAGCGGCCCGCCCGAGTTGCCGGGGTTGATCGATGCGTCGGTCTGCAGCCACAGGCTGTACTCGCTCACTTCTTCAAGGAACCGCCGCGAGCACGAGATGATGCCGATCGACACCGACCGGTTCAGCCCGTACGGCGCGCCCATCGCCATCGCAAAGTCGCCCTCGCGCAGCACGCTCGAGTCACCGAAGCTGGCGTAAGGCAAGGGCGCTGAACCCGCGGGGATTTCCAGTTGCAACAGACCTAGGTCAGTGTCCTTGTCCGTGCCCAAGACTTTGGCCGCCAAGGCTCGCCCATCGGAGAGCAAGCATCTCACAGACTGTGCCTTGTCAACGACATGCCAGTTGGTCACGACCTCGCCCGTGGGGCTCACGATCGCGCCGCTTCCGGAAATCTCCTCGGACACTTTTTCGCCGCGGTCGTTGCTTTCACGCACAACCTTGATGAACACCACAGCCGGGAACACGCGGTCCGAGGCACTGCGGACAACCTCGCGAAAATCTGGATAGCGATCTGGCTTGGCAGCTGGCTGGGCGAGCGTCCGAGACGCACCAAAGACCACAGAGGCAACAAGCCCGACGACAGCGCACGACCTTGCCATCACGCCTGTCATCGAGCCGACAGCAAGAGACTTAAAGAAATTCATCAAATGAGCACCTCTTGTTAAGAACGGGGGCACGATCGGCCTCGGAAAGACTATCACACTCGGGGCGATCGCGCCAAAGACCGATCCGCAAGAGTACCGGCGTTGTGAGGCAATCGTGCGTCGCCAACTTGCGAACACCGGCGTACTCAGAAATCCAGCGGGGATCGCGTGAGGACCGGCACCAACTGTTCCAACTTCCGCTACGCTGGGATCAGCGATGGACGATCTTTTTTCCAGCCTCGATCAACCCAGCTCGTCGCCGCGCGACACCAGCAACCGCAACGAGATCCGCCGGTTATTCCTGGGATGGGACCGGCCTGTTCTTGTGACCGCCACAGCGTGGCTCATCTCACAGCACCATGCAGAGAACAACCGCGACACGATCGTCGACCTTTCGAACATCCTCGCCGTCGTACCCGGAGGCCGCGCCGCCCGCGCGTTGGAGGCTTCGCTCGTCGCCGAGGCCGAACGGCTCGCCCTGTCGCTCTTCCCGCCTCGCATCGTCACGCCGGGCGAGATCCCCGAATCAACACTCACATTTGATCGTGCCGTTGCAGATTCAACCGCAAACTACTTTGCTTGGATCGCAGGTGTCCGCTCGGCCGCGCCGAGAACGCTGGCCAAGGCCTTGGGAACTCTCTCCTTGGAAACTCCGGCGAGAGCACCAGCGGCTCTGACTTGGCTTGAGACCCACAGCCTTGCGTCGTCACTCCTCTCGCTCCACAGCGAGATTTCCGGCCACGGGTCCACCGCCGCCAGCCTCGCGGCCAAGATCAGTTTCATCGCCGATGACTACGCGGCCGCGCGCGCCGATGTTGATCGATGGGGCGCGATCGTGGACCTGGCCAGCGCGGCCGAGCAGTTCCTTAGCCAGGCCGGTCTCAGCGATCGCTACGCCGCGATCCGCGACGCAAAGCCGCACGAGCGAGACCGAGCGTCTTCGCGTATCGTGCTGATCGGCGTTCCAGAGCTCCCAAGATATGTGCTCGATGTCCTCACCCGAAGCGCCGCGAACGTGACCGCGCTCATCGCCGCGCCTCTCGATTTCGAAGATCATTTCGACAAGATGGGCTGCATCATTCCCGAGGCGTGGACGAGCTACCAGTTGCGACTGGAAGCGTCATCGCTGCGCTTCGTCGATTCGACACGAGACCAAGCCCTGGCCGCCCTGGATGCTCTCGCCGATCTGGGGGACTCGCTCGCGCGCGACGAGGTTGTCGTGGCCGTGCCAAACACGGATGTCGCCCCGATCCTTCTCACGCTCGGCGAACGACTCTGCGGGCAGACTTTCCGCGACGCGGCCGGAACTCTCGCGTCACGAGCCGCGCCCGCTCGCCTCCTCGATTCGCTCCGCGCCTTCATCGAGTCACGCGCCTTCTCAGCCCTCTCATCGCTTATTAGACATCCCGATATCGAGCAATGGCTGAGCCTGCGGCCTTTCGACGAACCCGTATCCGATGCTGTCGCGAGCACCGAAACGACGAGCAACATTGACACTCACGCAACTCCCGAGCATTGGCTGATCGAACTCGACGAGCACGCTCAGAAGCACATCCCGACGGTCGTTCCCGGGGCCCTTCAAGATCTCATCCCTCAACCCACCGAAGCGCTTCGTCGGGTTCTCAACCACCTCGGCAAGTTGCTCGCAAACTTTCTCGGCCGATCAACGCACCCCCTCGCGGAATGGATGACGCACACCCGAACCCTCATGCATGAGATTTACTCAACCCAACAGGGTGACGGCGCCGCGGCCGATCCGCTCACCGCCGAGTTTCTAGATCTCCTCGACAACCGCATCTCGGCGATCGAGTCCGTGCCGAACTCGCTGACCGACGCGCTGCAGATGAGCGCCTTCGACGTCCTCACGTACCTCGCATCCACGATCAGTGAAGCAACCCTGTCACTTCCGCAGTCCCCTGGCGCGATCGACCTCGTCGGTTGGCTCGAGCTCTCCTTCGATCCCGCTCGCGCCGTGGTGATCGCTGGCATGAACGAGGGCCACGTCCCCGCGTCGGGCCGCACCAACCCGCTGCTTCCGGATCGCCTCCGCACGTTGCTCCGCTTCCCGAGCGCGCAGAGCGAGCGCGCTCGCGACCTGTTCTTGCTCGCTCAACTTAAGCACTCGCGTGAATCGCTCACGCTCATCGCGGGACGGAGATCCGCGCAGGGAGACCCGCTCCGTCCCAGCAGGCTTCTCTTCGCGTGCGACCCGGCCGAGATCCCCGCTCGGGTGCTCGCGGCCCTCGCTCGCTCGTCAACGCCTGGCACCATGCCCCTTCGTGAACCTGAGGGCTCCGGCGCGCTCGCTCGATCACTCCCGCCCACGCCGTTCCCTACCGTCTTCACGCCAATGCCAAGCGGCCCTATCCCCGAGATCACCTCGATTAGAGTCACCGCTTTCAGTGACTTTCTTCGCTCGCCCTACGGCTTCTACCTCCAGCACGTTCTCAATCTTCGCGAGCGTACTGAGATCGAACCCGAGCTGGACGCTGGCGCGTTCGGCAGCACCATCCACGGCACGCTCCACGATTTCGCGCTCGCCCCGATCGCGACCTCATCGAACGCTGCCGAGATCGACGCTCACCTCTCGTCTCTCCTTCGTGCCCGCATCGCCCACGAGTTCGGCCCGCGCCCCTCGCCCGCCATCCTGGTGCAGACCGAGCACGCAAGACTTCGGCTCAAGCACTTCGCCCAAGCTCAAGCTCAACGCCGAGCGGAGGGCTGGCGAATCCTTCATTCAGAATGGTCCCCCACGCGCCCCGCACGCTTCACGGGCAGCGGGCATTCGATCCAACTCCGAGGCCGCATCGATCGCGTCGATCTCCACGAACACACCGGCCAGCTCGCGGTGCTCGACTACAAAACCGGCGCCGCCAAGACCACCGACGCCGATCATCGCGACGCCAGCGGCACCTGGAAAAGCCTGCAACTACCGCTCTATCGGTACCTGGCCGCCGAGCTTTCTCTCAACCTGCCCGACACGATCGAGAACATCGCGCTCGGCTACGTGCGTATCGGTCACACGCCGTCAGAGATCGGCTTCGAGCTCGCGAACTGGACCCCTGACGATCTCGCCTCCGCCGACCGTGCCGCCGCCGAAGTCGTTCGGCGAGTACAAGCCAGCGATTTCTTCCACTTGGGCGATTCTCCTCCCGAAGACGCGATACTGGCCGCCATCGCTGGCACGGGCACCGGCTCCCCGCCGCGCGAGCTCGAAGCCGATATCGCTGAATCATTCAATGATGACACGCCAGACGAGTCCCCATGACCACGCTGCGCAACACCGTCATCCTCGCCTCGGCTGGCACCGGCAAGACCTTCGCCCTCTCGGGCCACTACCTCAAGCTCCTGCTCGCTGGCTGCGGCCCGGAGCGCATCCTCGCAACGACCTTCACGCGAAAAGCCGCGGGAGAGATCCTCGACCGCGTGCTCCTCCGTCTCGCTCAGGCCGCGCTCGATCCTGATCGGTGTCACCAGCTCGCGCGCGAGTGCGACCACCCATCCCTCACACCGACGCAGTGCCGCAGCACGCTCGCGCAGCTCGTGCGCCACTCCGACCAGATCAATATCGGCACGCTCGACGCGTTCTTTGCCAAGGTCGCGCTCGCGTTCCGTTTCGATTCCGGCCGCTCCGCCGGGCGAATCGCCACAGAATCAGAGGACGCCGACATCCGTGACCGATCACTTCTGGCGGCCCTCGAGTATCTTCCTCCCGAGCGCCTGCTTCAGACGATGCTGCTCCTCAGCAGGGGCGCGCTCAAAGCTCCCGTGATCGAACCGCTCCGGCGCCGAGCCGAAGAACTGCGCAATGTCCACGCGAACGCTCGCGAGGAGGCTTGGCACGCGATCTCGTCCCCGGGCACGCCCCTCACTCTGGGCGCCATCGCGTCCACCATCACGCGCCTCGCGCAAGTTGCCGTTCCACTCACCAAGAAGGGACAGCCCAATTCTCGCTGGCGAACGGCCATCGACAAGTCGATCTCCGCGGCGAGGAGCTCTGACTGGGCGAGTCTCTTGACCGGCGGCCTGGGCGGCGCGATCGCGTGCGAAGCCAACGAGTACCACGGCGCCCCGATCGGCCCAGATCTCCTCGCCGCACTCACCTCGCTCGTCGATCACGCGCGTCACGAGCTGCTCACCCAGCTTCGCGAGGACACGCTCGCCACGCGCGAGTTCATGTCGTGCTTCGCGTCACACTACGAAGGAATAAAGCAGCGCGAGGGAATCGCGACCTTCGACGACATCCCTCGCGCGCTGCAGGCCGCCGACGCCTGCGGCGATCTTGAACATCTGTATTTCAGGCTCGATACGCAGATTGATCACCTGCTCGTCGATGAATTCCAGGACACCTCGGCCGTCCAGTATCAGCTGCTCAGCCGTCTCATCGAAGAGATTGTCCAGGACAGCGAGGGCCGTCGCTCGTTCTTTGCGGTCGGTGACGTGAAGCAGTCTCTCTACCAGTGGCGCGACGCCACGCCGAGCCTGTTGCTCGCGCTCCCTTCGCGCGTCCCCAACGTGGTCCAGAGGCACCTAGACAAGAACTACCGATCATCCACCGCCGTGCTCGAAGCGGTGAACCGCGTGTTTGGCTCGCTCCCCGGAAGCACGATCCTGAACGAAACTCCTGCCGGAATCGCCGCGTCTGAGCTCTGGGATCGCACGTTCCGACCGCACACCGGGCTCGACCAGTTCGCCGGATTTGTTCGGTTGCGGACCGCGCCGCCGCTCCAGGGTAACAACGACCCGCAGACCGCCAGGCTTGCCGCCGCCGCCGACCACGCGGCGGAGATCACGCGGCTCAACCCTTTCGGTTCCGTCGGGATTCTCCTGCAAACTCGTAAACAGATCGCGCCGATGGTTGCGGCTCTCGGCGAACGCGGCGTCGCCGCCAGCCGAGAGGGCGGCAACACGCTCACCGATTCGCCCGCCGTCGCGCTCGCGCTGTCCGCCGTCCGCCTCGCCGAGCACCCCGGCGATTCCGCCGCGTTCTTTCACCTTTCGCACTCGGCCCTGACCGACCACCTCCGCCTCACGCCGCCTCACAACCTTCCCGCGCGGCAAGCCGCTTCTGATCTTCGCGCATGTTTTTCGCGCATCGGTTACGCCCGCACGCTCACCACGTTCCTCGAATCGCTCCTCTCACGCTGCACACCCATCGAGATCGCACGCTTTGAACAGCTCATCGACCTCGCACGCGAGTACGACGCCGCGCCAACGCCGACGCTCGCCGGCTTCGAGAAGCTCGTGCGCTCAACACGCGTTCAATCACCCTCCGACGCCCGCGTCCGCGTCATGACCGTCCACGGCTCGAAGGGCCTGGAGTTCGACTCGGTCATCCTACCGGATCTCGACGACACGCTGAGCGGCAACTCGCGCGACCTGTTCGCCGTCGAGCGCGACCCGGACACGCACGAGATCAGCGCAGTCTTTCGACAAAGCCAACTCGGCCCGCTGCTTCACCCCCGACTCGCCGCGATGTCGCTGGAAGCAAAGACCAAGCACCTGCACGAGCGCCTCTGCGTGCTCTACGTCGCCATGACACGCGCACGCCTGACGCTCGACATGATCGTCGGCGTACACGCTCCACCCAAGAAGCCCGCTCCAGCAGGGGGTCCGACCTACCAAAGGTCTTTCGCCGGACTCCTGCGCGAGTCACTTGCGCCCAACGCCCCGCTCATACCGGCGACGACGCTCTTCCAAGAAGGCGAGCTGAGCGCGAGCCTGCGGATGGCAAGGCCCGAGTTCCCGCCCGCCTCGCGCTCCAAGGCTCGCCCGATCCGCCTACGCCCCTCAGCATCGCTCCGGCTTTCCGCGCTCCCACGCCGCTCGCCCTCCTTGGCCGTCCAGCGGGAAGCGATCAGCGCCGCTCCGAATCGATCGGACAGCATCGCGTCGTTGCGTGGCAAGGTCTTCCACGCGTGGTGTGAGGACATCGAGTGGCTTGAGCTGGCGGAACTTAGCGACGACCGATACCGCGAGGTCGCCGCCGGCGTGCTCCGGCGATCGCGCGGCCAGCAAACCGATCTCAACTCGCAACCAATCACCCAGTGGATCGCGGATTTCAGTTCCGCGCTCGCAAAGCCCGGCCTTGCCCAGGCTCTCTCGCGGCAATCCACCGCCCACCGGATGAACTCATCAGAACTCACGGCCCACCGCGAACATCGCTTCAGCGTCCGCGACACCGACCTCGCAACGAACGAGAACTCGCTTCTCGTCGGCCAGCTTGATCGCCTCGTCATCGCTCGTCGCGCCAGCCTGATCTGCGCCGCCGAAATCTTGGATTTTAAGACCGACGCCATGACCGCCGACGCCCGCCTCACATCTCACTCGCCCACTGTTTTGCACAACCCTCCACAGCCGCACCTCGACATCGCGTCACGCTACAAACCTCAGCTCGACGCCTACCGCCGTGCGGTCGCGTCGATGCTCCGCCTCTCCCTCTCGCAGGTTCGGGCGAGCATCTTTCTGCTCGCCAGCGATACTCGCGTCGACATCGAATAACCCGCGCGGCACCTCGTGCGGTCGCAGACGAGAGCACGCACCGCAAGTGGGTGAGCACGAACGTCTCACTCGTTCGCTTGGCGTTACCCACCGAGTGGTCCGCGGCGGAGTCACCCGACTATGCGATGCCCGCGCCTGCCCGGGCGACCGGTTCTGGGCCGCGCACCGTGCGAAGCAGATCGATTTCGTGCACAGCACAACCTTGGCCGATATCACCGCGTTCGAGACCAGACGGCGCTGGGGAAAGCGCCCTGACGTCGATTTCGGCCTCCCTGTGGGCTCGCCGGGGTGGCCCGCGGATTTCAGGGTTAACCAAAGCTCAACCTTCGAGTTCGCGGAAGGGTCACCGGCGGGCCAGTCCATCGGTCGGTGGGCTGAGTTCCCCTTGTTGCGACAACCCACCCGAGTCGCGACGACCCGACCGATTGACTGACGGTTGAGCTCGGACTACCGTTGCAGTTCAAGCTGGCGAGTCCCAAAGACCGGCCCGATGCCGTTCGAGGCCGAAGGATCTCAGGGAGTTGTTTGGTTGTCTTTCTGGATGAGTCCGCCAGGGCCGTTCAGTCCATTTCGTGGAGCGATTTCGATGCTTCCAGCATTTCGTCAAAGTTACGGCCGCACCCGCCGCCGTCGTTCGCACAACGCCATGGTCCCCACGCCCGTCGGCGTGTGCCCTCTTTCCGGCGAAGCCAAGCTTCACCATCGAGCCTGCAAGCAGTCCGGTTACGTCCGCCCGGGCCTGAAGATCCGCGTGCCCAAGCTGGGCATCGGCATGGACAATCTGTAAATCTAATCTTGTTCTGGTTCAGACTTTTCTGCCCGGTGCAGGAGCCTGGATCACTGACGAGATCGATCCTGCGTTCAAGGCTTTTTCCGGACCGGGTTCTCGTGTCGTGGCTCGTCGGCCGCCCGAGTTACCCGCACGTTTCCAAGGGATTCCAGACATGCGCGTGGCGGTCGACGTCATGGGCGGTGACCATGCCCCGGACGAGATTCTCAAGGGATGTATCGCGGCTATCGCCCAGCTTGAACCGCACGACGAGATGGTGCTGGTCGGCCCGCGCGATCTCATCAAAGAAGTCCTCGACGATCGCCGCGTTCGCGACGACCGCGTCTCCATCGTTCACGCCAGCGAAGTGATCGGCATGAACGAATCGCCCACCAAGGCGGTCCGCTCCAAACCGGATTCTTCCATCGTCGTGGCCGCCCGGCTTGGGTCTGAAAAAGCCGACAAACGCTGCGACGTCGTTCTTTCGGCCGGGAACACCGGGGCCTGCGTTTCCGCGGCCATCATGCACATGCGGCGCCTGCCCTCCGTGCATCGCCCCGGCATCGCTGTCACCTTCCCCTCGTTCCACGGCCCGGTCGTGCTCTGCGACGCCGGTGCAAACCCCGAACCTCGCCCCAGCCACCTCTGGCAGTACGGGCTCATGGCCGAGATCTACGCCAAACAGACGCTGGGCATCAAAAGCCCGCGCGTGGCGCAGATGAACATCGGATCCGAAGAGGCCAAGGGCACCGATCTCATCAAGGAAGCTCGCGATCTGCTCAAGGCCACGCCGGATCTGAACTACATCGGCTACATCGAAGGCCGCGACGTCTTCGACGGTCGCGCCGACGTGATCGTCACCGACGGCTTCCTCGGCAACACGCTCCTCAAGATGGCCGAGGGGATGGCCAAGAGCCTGTTCAAGGCGATCGCGCAGGAGCTGATGTCTAGCGATCCCGCGCTCATCACCCAGATCGAGCCGGTGATCAAGTCCATCTACGCCAAAAACGACTACCACGAGTATGGCGGAGCGCCGCTCGTGGGTGTCAACGGCGTCTTCTTCATTGCGCACGGTTCCAGCGAAGCGCGTAGTATCACGGCAGCGATCCGCAACTGCCGGACTTACGTCAAGGCCGGGGTGAATCAGGCGATCATCCAGAGATTGGCGCAAGTTGCGCCGATGCTGGAAGCCCTGGAAGCGGAACGCGAACCGGCTTAAGGTTTCGGGGCATCGGCGTCCCGGATCCGCTCGGGCCGGTATTCGTCGCTGGAGCCCCCATGACTCAACTCGGTGTGCCCACATCCCCCCGGATCGGCGTCAAGATCGCTGGCACCGGCTCCTGCCTGCCTTCCAAGCAGCTCACCAACGCCGACCTTGAGAAGATCATGGACACCAACGACGAGTGGATCGTCCAGCGCACCGGCATCCGCCAGCGCATGGTGATCGATCCGTCCAAGGGCGAGAACACGCACACGCTCAGCGCTGGCGCGCTCCGGGCCGCCCTCGCCGACGCACGCCTGGATGCCAACGACCTCGACCTCATCATCGTCGCCACGATGACCCCCGAGATGAGCTGCCCCCCCACCGCTTGCCGCGTGGCACACACCGTCGGCGCAGGCAACGCCGGGGCGTTCGATCTCTCGGCCGCGTGTTGCGGGTTCGTCTTCGCTCTCAACACAGCGCACGACCTGATCCGCGGCGGGTCGTACCGCACCATCGGCGTCGTCGGCGCGGACACCGTCTCGATCCACATGGACTATTCCACCAAAGGCCGCGGCACGTCGATCATCTTCGGCGACGCAGCCGGGGCAGCCATCGTCAAAGCCACCGACGATACCTCCAAGGGCATCCTCGCCCAGTCCATGCACGCCGACGGCTCGGGCTGGAAGGACATCTACGTACCCGAGGCCGACCGCGATTTCCCGCCCGGCGTCGAGCCCGACCCCGAGAAGTTCTCGATGGTGCAGATGAACGGCGCGAGCGTCTTCAAGTTCGCGGTGGGCACCTTCCCCGAGCTCATCCAGCAGACCCTCGACCGCGCCAAGCTCAAGGCCTCGGACATCGACCTCTTCGTCTGCCACCAGTCCAACCAGCGGATTCTGCACTCGGCCCGCGACCGCTTCGGGATCCCCGAAGAAAAGCTCTACGTCAACATCCAGAACTACGGCAACACCGTCGCCGCGTCGGTCCCGCTCTGCCTCGATGAACTCAAGAAGGCCGGGAAAGTCCGCGAAGGCTCGAAGGTCATGTTCGTCGCCTTTGGTGGCGGCCTCACCTGGGGCTCAAGCCTCTGGCAGATCTGACCCCGGCCATGTTTTTGAAGCAGGTCGATTCCAAGTAGGCTCTCCGAGCCGAGCCTTCTCTTCTCTCTACGCCCGCTCACACCGCCATCGCCTCAACCGCCCCGACGCTTTGGTGTCCGACTGAAACACATTCAGCGTCAGAGTCTCAACTCGCACCGGCTCGGCCAGCACCAGCGTGACATGCAACCCTCGCATCGCCTCGCGCTGCAAAGCTCGCGCGTACATAGAGCGAACCTCCGAGCACCCGTCGTTCCCCGCCAGCCAGGCGATCGGCGGCCTCATCGAGCCCGTGGGCACGAATAACATCAGCCGATTTCCGATTGGGTTCATTCCTCGAACTGTTGCGATGACGGTGGCCATATGATGGCCGTATCGAAGTTCGTCTCGCCAAGACGGTGACACCGCACCTCTCCGCCTCCTCCCACTCACCCCCCTCACGATGCCCACCAAGTTTGACACGACCGGCCACACCAAGCCCGAGGACGGCTGGACCAAACAAGAACTCATGGACGCTGGCGAGCTGTCGAGCAAGACCTTTGACATGATCCGCAAGGCCGCGCGGATCCGGGGCCCCGGCCACGGCGGGCTCGATTGGGTTTTCGGTGTTGACGACCTCATCGACCTGATCTTCCGGGCCGAGAGTGGGCGATTCAGCGAGCGCGGACCACCGGCCGCACTGGGGTGGCGGGCACTCTTAACCGAGCGTGGCGTGAAGATCCAACCCCGCCCGCCCGAGCGTAAACAACGAGACCGCGACGAACAGCCCGAGTAGATCACCCC
>CAZIMT010000004.1:0-7736 GCA_964540295.1 uncultured Phycisphaeraceae bacterium | reverse complement strand
ACGCGTCAAAGTCGTCGCCCGTGGTGAAGCCGTCACGATCGAAGTCTGTCCCGCAGAGGTACGCCACCTTGAGCGCTGGCCGGGCCGGCGGGGTCAGGCTCTCACGGCTGGCGCACTGCTTGGACGTGAAAAGGGCCGATTCGTTGTCGATAAGTTCCCAGCCGTTGTTGCTCCCCGCGTCGATCCAGCTTTGCACGTCCGCGGCAAGTCGCGCTGAGCTCCATGAATAATCGCCGATCGCGGTCACGGTCGTGCTCGCGCTCGCCGCGGCCAGGAAATCGCCGCCGAGGCTGGCCCACGAGGTCGTATTGAAGGACGAAAATCTCCAGGTCGCGTCGCCCGCTGTGGCGGGCGTCCCGCCGCCGCCCGGATCACCGGCGTTGGACGTCTCCTCGCCCCACGGTGCGGTCACGGCAAAGAGCGACTGCGCCGTCGCCCCCGCGTTGGTCTTCGTCATTCGCAGTCGAATCTTCGCCGATTGGATCTTCGCGTGAGCTGGGATTGCACCAGTGACATCGAACCTGATCAGCAATCGCCGGATCGCGCCCGAGGCCGTAGACCCCGCGAACATCGTCGGCCCGCGACCGTTGCTCAATGCGACGTTTTCCGCGTACAGCGTGGTATCCGCCGAAGCGGGCAGGCTCACCACCGTGGCCTGCGCGAGCGCCGACCGCCCGACCCCAAGCGTGCCAATCGAGACCAGCGCGATCGCAACGGAAGAACGAATCTGACGCTTCATAAATGAATCTCAGAGAAGAAAGAAAAGTACCTGATCACGGCCGCAGCCAACACGGACTCGGATCAACTCAGCACCGGGCTGATTCTCGTTCTCTCAAACAAGCTCTCTCAGCAGCCCGCCTCGAACGCGAGCACGTAGGCGTCGAAATCATCGCCGCTCACAAACCCATCAAAGTCGAAGTCCGTGGCGATGTTCCCGAGCACGAATGCCGTGGCGTAGGCGTCAAAGTCGTCCCCGGTCACAAACCCGTCGCGATCAAAGTATGACGGGCAGCGCACCGCGATCTTCCAGACCTTCCCAGCCGTCCCGCTCGGGCCGAGCACGGTGCTGGTCAGCGCGTAGATCTCGCCAGCCTCGTCGCGTCCCATTCCCTTCAAGAACAGCCCCAGGTTGGCGTTGTTCGCGCCGAGCCGCAGCTGGCGAATCGTCGCCCAATCGCTGACAGCATCGATGTAGAACAGATGCCCGTCCGCCAGCCCAAAGCTCGTGCTGAAGTCGCCGAGAATGTACTTGCCGTTGGCGACTGGCGGGAAGCTGCCCCGGTACACGAACCCGCCGACCACGGCGATTCCGACCGGAGTCGTGCCGTCCAGACGCGGGTGCTCGGCCACTGGATCGATCAACCCCGCCGTGTTGCACGTCGGCGGCGCAACGTTCGGGTTGAATGGGTCGAAGCAATGCTTGCCCTCGCGCTTCACCCACCCGTAGTTCCCGCCTTTGACAACCACATCGATCTCTTCAAAGAGATTCTGCCCCACGTCCGCAACGATCAGCGTGCCCGCGCCGCCGGGGCCGTCGTCAAAGCTGAAGCGGTAGGGGTTGCGGAACCGTACGCATAATTCTCATCGAGCCCCGGCCCGCCGACGAACGGGTTGTCCGCCGGGATCGTGTACGGCGCGCCGTTGTTCACGTCGATCCGCAGCATCTTGCCCAGCGGGACATCGATGTTCTGCCCGTTCTCAATCGGCTCGTGCGAGGGCGGAACGTCCGCGAGTCCGTCGTTGGCGCCGCCGCCGTCGCCCAGCGAAAAGTACAAGAACCCGTCGGGCCCGAACGCGACGTCGCCGCCGTCGTGGTTGAACTGCGGCTTATCCACGCGAAAAAGAATCACGCCGGTCGGATCGGCGACGTTCAGATTCTCGACCGAAACGTGATACTCCGCGAGAATCTCCTCGTGGCAACCGCGCGATGTTCCAAAGCACGGCTGACCTGCCGCACCAGTGCGGGCCTTGCTGTAACGCACAAAGAACCGTCCGTTGTTCTTATATTTCGGGTGAAACGCGAGCCCGAGCAGCCCACGCTCGTCGTACCCGGCGCTCACGGTCACCACATCGCCCGTTGCTTTCAGGTCCAACAAGGGCGTGGGCAATAGCACGCCGTTTTGAATGATCCGGATGCTCCCGACCTTGTCAATCACGAACAGACGCTCGCTGCAATCGCTCGCGTGAGTCAGCAACGCCGGAGCAATCAGCCCGCTAGCCACCAGGCCTTACTCGAACGAACCGTGGTCGATGAGATCGAAGTGGTACATCGAAGCGACCGCGTCCGCGTTTTTCTTCTCGACCGAAGAAAGCTGCTTCACCACCGCCTTGGCGTCGGCGACCGCGATCCGTCCCAGCCCGTCCCACTTGTGCGCCAGGATCCTCTTCAGGTCCGCCGTGGTGTTCCGCGCGTGCCCGCCAGGGTACATCACCAGCCCAGAATCGAACATCTCGCCCTGCTCGTCGGTGATCACCATCGAAGTTGGGATGCCGTCCGGGTATCGCGCGTCGTACTCGGGCCCGCCCCACTCGAACGTCATCTTCTGCATCAGCGACCGCGTCACATCGTGGTGCAGCGCGCCGTTGTCAAAGTCGTGCGGCATCAGCATCAGTTCCTTGAAACTCCACTGGAAGCCGGGCTTAAGTTTCGGGTTGGCGTGCCGCATCTCCAGCGCCTTGCGCAGCTTCGTGCACACCAAGTACAGCATCGAGTGGTCGGCCGACTGCCGCGTGTGCGGGTCGCGCTTGTGCGGGTCGCCGATGATCCCGAACGCTGGCTCGTAGGCCTTGACCACGATCTTGCTGATGCAGTCTCCCGACTGATCGTCGAGCAACTCGGGCCGCTTGTTCAAGAGATCGATCAGGCCCTGAAGAGCGCCCGCCGACTGGTGCTCGTAGAGCCCCAGCTTGAAGTGCATGCCCATCACCGTGAAGTCCGACCCGGCTCGGCTGAGAACCAAATCGAACGGCGAAGCGTGCTTTTTCTCCGTGTTGGCCTTGGTCGATCCTACCTTCTGGAACATCTGCCCCGGCCCCTCGAAGATCCGGAAGATCGCCTCGGGATTTCGAAAAATATCCTTGGGACCGGTAAACCCCGCCATGCTCCGCTTCACGCACGCGATCGCCGCCTCGGTCGAGATGGCCGCGCTCGCGCCCTTGCTGTCCGACAGTTGATGCCCGGCCCGGATCGCGCGGAACGGGATGTGGTGCGCAACAAACATGCCGATCGCCGACTCGATCTGAGCCGCGGTCGCGCCGATCATTGCGCCGAACACCGCCGCCGAAGCGATCGCGCCGTGTACGACGTGGTCGATCTTGTATGTCTTCAGGCTGAACACTTCCGCCAATCGCCCACGGATCTCGTCGAGCAGGATCATCCCTTTGATCGCCGCCTCGCCGCTGAGTCCCGCCATCTGGGCCGCCGCGACCGGCACCGAATAAAAATCGTTGTGCCCGAACTCCCCGGCCCGGTGGTGCGGTCGGTCGAGGCTGTACCCAAAGTTCGTTCCGTTGCTGTCCCACTCGCGCACCGCCGCACAGTTCGCGCAGATCGCCTTCTCGACCGCCACATCAGTCTTCGAGCCAAACACCGGCACGCCGTGCTTCTTGGCCTTGCCAAGCCCCGCGAGCGTGCCCGACCCGGCCGGCGCGACCGCGTACTGCATTGCCTCGTGCCGCAGCACGGTCGGCGAGTTAGTCCCCAGCGCGATGGCCGAGATCCCGCACAGCACCGCGTCGGTGTGGAACATGTTCGTGCGCTCGATCACCGCCGCGTCCGGTTCGCCACGTTTGCCCGGAACTTTGGACATGAAATCGATCGCAAACTGCGCGATCCCCAAGGCTTGGTTGGAATTCGCGAGGAGAACAATCTGGGTTTCGGTCGGCATGGCAATCTCCATAGCGTGAACAGGTACGCGGTCGGGTGCTTGTGCGTGGGAGGGCACAGTATTCCGCCCGATCTCATGCGGCCTTTTGATGTCGTTCCCGTCGTTCCAATCTACGCGTTGCTCGTCTATCCTCATCCCTTTGGCTTTCCACGAAGAGGCCGCCCCAACCACCGAACTTGACGAACCGGCTCTTTGTTCCGGCTCGGAGTTCACGTCCAGCATCGAACTCTCTCCCTTGTGGAACACACCATGCACAAGCACGCCTCCCACGCCGTTGCGATCGTCGCCGCCCTGGCCGTCTTCCTTACGCTCGCGCCCCGCGCCAGCGCCCAAGAGTTTAAGTACGAAAAGTACAAGCTCGACAATGGCATGACCGTGATCCTGCACGAGGACCACAGCCTTCCCGTCGTCGCCGTCAACACTTGGTACAAGGTCGGCGCGCGCGAAGAGCCGCCGGGCCGTTCTGGCTTCGCTCACCTCTTCGAGCACCTCATGTTCATGGGCACCGAGCGCGTTCCCGGCAGCGACTTTGACGTCATCATGGAAACCGGCGGCGGCGCGAACAACGCCTCCACCTCCCTCGACCGCACCAATTACTTTTCCTCTGGCCCATCCTCGCTCCTGCCCACGCTCCTCTGGCTCGACGCTGATCGGCTCGAAGACCTGGGCCGGACCATGACCACCGAGAAGCTTAAAAAGCAGCAGGACGTCGTCCGCAACGAGATCCGCCAGCAGGTCGAGAACACGCCCTACGGCAAGGCCAACGAGTATCTCAACCAATACATGTACCCGCTCGGGCACCCCTACCACTGGAACGTCTATGGCCTGCACGAGGATCTCGAAGCCGCCACCGCCGAAAACGTCAAGGACTTCTTCAGCCAGTTCTACGTGCCCAGCAACGCCTCGCTCGTCGTCGCTGGCGATTTCAAATCCGCCGAGATTAAGCCGCTGATCCAGAGCCTTTTCGGCACCATCGCCGCTGGCGCGCCCGTGCAGCGCCGTCAGGCCGACCCGGTCAAGCTCGACAAGCCGATCCGTGTCACCATGCTCGACAAGGTTCAGTTGCCGATGATCCTCATGGCTTGGCACAGCCCCGCCCAGTTCGGCGAGGGCGACGTTGAGCTCGACCTCGCGGGCACGGTGCTCTCATCGGGTAAGAACAGCCGGCTCTACAAGCGGCTCGTGTTCGACGAAAAGCTCGCCACCGAAGTCTCCGCCGGGCAGAACTCCGCCGGCCTGGGCTCGATGTTCCAGATCACCGTCGTCACTACGCCCGAGGCGGACCTCAACAAAGTCGAGAAGATCGTGGACGAGGAACTCGCCAAGTTCGCCAAAGAAGGCCCGAGCGCCAGCGAGCTCGACGAACGCAAGACCGCCTACGAGCTCTCCAAGCTTCGCCGCCTCGGCAGCGTTCTTTCCGTTGCCGATCAGTTGAATGAGTACGAGTACTTCTTCAACGAGCCCAACTCGTTCAAGCGTGACTTGGACCGTTACCGCAACGCGACGCCCGCGGCCGTGCGCACGTGGGCCGCCAAGGTCCTCGACCCTAAAGCCCGCGGCATCATCCGCGTCCTTCCCGAGCAGCCCGAGAAATCGAAGTCAGGTCGCGACCAGCGCCCCGCGGATCTGGCGCAAGGCTCGTTCACACCCACCAAGCCCGAGGCCTTCAAGCTCGCCAACGGCGTGCCCGTCATGCTCTGGAACAAGCCGGAATTGCCGCTGGTCGCCGTGTCGATCCAGTTCCAGCCCGGCAGCCCGCTCAACGAGCCCGCCAAGGCGGGGCTCGTCAGGCTCACGGCCGACATGCTCGAAGAGGGCGCTGGCGACCTCGACTCGCTCGTCTTCAGCTCCACCGTCCAAGGCTTGGGCGCAACGCTCGGCGCGAGCGCCGACCAGGAGACTATCGACGTCTCGATGCAAGTCCTTCGCCGCAACTTCGACAAGGCCGCGGCCCTCATGGCCGACATGATCCGCAAGCCGCGCCTCCAGGCGACCGACTTTGCGCGCGTCAAGCGCCTCCACCTCGAAGACCTCAAGCAACAGAACGAGCAGCCCACCATCGTCGCGTCGCGCGTGGGCCTTCGGTCGCTCTTCGGCGAGACCAACCCCTACGGCTGGTCCATGGAAGGCACCGTCCAGACCGTCGAGCCTCTCACGCTCGACGACATCAAGCGTGCGCACGGCACGCTTGTCCACCCCGAGTTCGCCACCATCTTCATCGCTGGCGATATCTCCGCCGCCGACGCCAAGGCCTCGCTCGACAAGGTGCTCGGCGACTGGTCCAGCGGCGGCACCGCAAAGTCTGTCGAGAAGCGCGACCTCACCGCCAAAGCGCCCGAGAAGCCCGGCATGCGCGTGATCCTCGTCGATCGTCCCGGAGCGGTGCAGACCGTGGTCCGCTTCATGGCCCCCGCGCCCAAATACGCCGACCCCAGCCGCCCGGCGTATGACGTCCTCAACACCATGCTCGGTGGTTCCTTCACCAGCCGACTGAACCAGAACCTTCGCGAACGCAACGGCTTCACCTATGGCGCGCGCTCAACCTTCGTCCAAGGCCCCAACACCGGGTATTTCATGGCCTCGGCCAGCGTCAAGACCGACACCACCGGCGCGGCCCTTCGCGAGTTCATGGCCGAATTCAACCGCCTTCGCGCGAGCACCGGCGGCGATATCACCGACGTCGAAGTCACCAAGGCCAGGCAGACTCTCCGCACCGAGGTCATCCAATCCTTCGAAGGTCTCCAAGGCATCCTCGGCGTAGCGGGCGAGTTGTCCCGCAACGGCCGTCCGTTCGAGGCCATCGCGCAAGACTTGGCCGCGGTCGAAAAAACCACCGCCAGCGAAGTCAACGCGATGGGCCGCACGGCCCTCGCGCTGGACTCGGGCGTGCTCGTACTCGTCGGCGATAAGAAAACCATCCTCGCTCAGATGAAAGACCTGAAGCTGCCCGAGCCGATTGAACTCGACGAGGCTGGCAACCCTGCGAAGAAGTGATCAGGCCCCTGAGTATTTCGAACTTTTTTGTACCCTAACTCGGTGTGTTGGGGTGCTCAAAGAGTCGTGCGTGAAACGAAACGGACCCCGCGATGCGCGAGCATCGCGGGGTCCGCGTGTTTTCAAGCCGAGGTTTCGGCCGAGTTACTTCCCGAGCGCCGTCCGGAAGCGATCAACGATGGTCACCGAGAGCCCCGCGTCCACGGCCTTAATCATCGTCGCTTGCGCCAGGTCACGCTGACCCTGCGCCTGCAGCAGCGTGATCACCGTCAGCCACGACGCGGGCGAACCGTTCTGCGTAACGTAATCCAGCGCCGAGCGCTGCATCCGCTTGAACTGCTCCGCGCCCAGGCCAACGGCCGCCGGATCGAACGCGCGGTCCGCGAGCGTCGGGTCGAGGTTGTACGCCTCGAAAACATAACCCACAGCGTCCGCCGCGCGGCCTTGGTCGAGGTTGATCAACCCGAGCAGACGGATCTCCTTGACCGAACCGGGCCGATCGCTGATGTACGAACGCAGGCCGTCGATCGCGCGGGCGGCATCGCCGCCGGCCCAATAGAGCGCCGCAGTTTCGGCGTCGACCGCGGGTACGAAGCCGCGTTGAACGACGACGGGGGCGGGCTGATACACCCGAGTGATGGGCTGGTCCGCGTAGATAACTCGCGGCTGATCGACCACGTACGTTGTCTGGACGATCGGCCTCTCGTAGACAACGGGAGGCGGGCAGTAGACCACCGGCGGAGGGTAGTAGCGCACAACCGGCGGGCAATAGACGACCGGCGGCGGGCAATAAACCACCGGGGGGGGGCAGTACGGAACGGGGAAAGGGTCGCACCAGTCACGCCGCCACGAGGG
>CAZIMT010000003.1:29021-50184 GCA_964540295.1 uncultured Phycisphaeraceae bacterium | reverse complement strand
GAAAGCGTTGACGAACTGCTCACCCTCGCGGAGGGTCGATTCGATGATGGAGAACGGCTTGACCAGGGCGCGACGAGTCATGAGTACACCTTTCAATATCAGAGAGAGCACAGCGGACACAAAGTGACCTCGGATGGAACGAACGTGCCCCGAGATCGGACAGTGGGGGATGCGTATGACGACGAGGCCCGGGTTGGGAACACGCCACGCGTGGAGATCGCAGCGGCATTTACAGGCGCGACACGGCCTCCGCGATCGCGGAGGCCATCTGTTTCGTGGTGCTGACGCCGCCGAGGTCGGCCGTGCGAACAAGTCTCTCGTCAAGTGTGGTGTGCACGGCGCGGCGTAACCGAGCGGCGTTGCTGCCGTCGCCAAGCCAATCGAGCATCATCGCGGCGGAGAGAACCGCAGCGCAGGGATTGGCGATGCCGCGGCCAGCAATGTCCGGCGCTGAACCGTGCACCGGCTCAAAGATCGCGTAGCGATCACCAATATTCGCACTCGGTGCGAGCCCGGGCCCGCCCGCCAGACCCGCGACAAGGTCCGAGAGAATGTCGCCGAAAAGATTCTCTGCAACGATCACATCGAACTCCCGCGGCTTGCGAACAAGGTCCATGCACGCTGTGTCGATGTTGGCGATCTGGAACTCAACCGAAGAGAACTCCGCCGCGACGCGCCGAGCGCACTCGATCATGAGTCCGCCCGTCGCCTTGAGCACATTGGGCTTCTCAACGACGGTAACGCGCCGCCGTCCGTTCGCCTTTGCAAACTCGAACGCCGCCCGCACAATCCGCTCGCAGGCCGGGCTGCTCACGACGCGCACGGAGAGCGCGACCTGGTCATCGGGCAGTTCTCGATATCGCGCGAGCACGCCGTCCGAGTCAATGGCGCGAAGAAGCTCCTGGCTTGTTGGATAGATCTCAATCCCGGCGTATAGGCCCTCGGTGTTCTCTCGGAACACGACAAGGTTCTCGACACCACGCGGCGAGTGGGGGTGCGCCGCCGCGGGGCGGACGTTGGCGAAAAGATCGAGCATCTGACGCAGCCGAACGATCGGGGACCGATACGCGAGCCCCGTCTCGTGCAGGCGAGGCGTGAGTTCCGCAGCAGCCTCGGCCGCGGGCTTCGAAGTGATCGCGCCGAAGAGAGCGCAGTCCGTGGCTGCGATGACCGCCAGCGTCCGCAACGGAAGCGCGTCGCCCTCCTCGCACCAGAACCGCCATCCAATATCTGCGGGCATATACTCGAGATCGACCCCGGCCGCGTCGAGCACCGAGCGGGTTGCCTCGAGCACTTCGTGACCGATACCGTCGCCGCACAACCAGGCTACACGCGGGGCCGCTGATCGCAATCGTGCTGCATATTTCAACGCACGGACTCCTTCGCAGGACCTGCCGTTGCCGCCGTACTCGATTCGAGGCCGCGCTGTGCTCTCAACAAGTTCTCGATCCCACCAGCAACGATCAGTTGCTGCGCCACAGGCCCCAGCGGCAAGAAGGCGAACGAGCGATCTCCCCAACGTATCAGGCTTTGCGCGAAGTCAATCTCGATCATGGGGCCGACCGCGATCGCACGCGACTCACCGCCGAGGAGTGCGGCGGCGCACTCGGGCGACTCGAGAATGACAAATCCATTGTTCAGAGCGTTGCGCTCGAAGGTCGCCGAAACGCTCGCCGCGATGACCGCCCTGATCCCGAACGCCTGCAAGCCTGTCGCCGCCTGCTCGCGCGACGAACCGGTGCCAAAGTTGTGGCCCGCGACCAGAACATCGCCAGGCCGAGCGACCCGATGAAACGTCGCGTCGTAGTTTTCAAAGAGCACCTGTGCCATCTTGGACGAGGTCATATCCGGTGTGTAAGTCCAGCGCCCGGAATAGATCGCGTCGGTGCTGATATCCGGGCGAGCAAGCAGAATCGTGCGCCCGACCATCGATCGTTCGAAGCCCGGGACAAGCGGCACCGGATCGAGCGCTGGCTTCGGCGGGACCGAGCTCCTGACCCGTATGTCAAGGCGCTCGGGCGGCGTGTTCGATGGAGCGCCCGACGGGCCACAGATGTACCCGGCGCAAGCGGACGCCGCGACCACGGCTGGCGAAGCGAGATACGTCGTCGCTTCAGGGCTTCCCATCCGGCCGCGGTAGTTCCGGTTCGTCGCGCTGATGGCAACATCGCCCGGCAGCAGGATGCCGCTCCCCAGCCCGATGCAAGGCCCGCAACCGCTGGGAAGCGCTCTCGCGCCAGCCGCGAGCAGTGTCTGCCAGGTTCCGTCGCGCTCGGCCCGCTCCTGCTCGCGGCTCGAGGCCGCCGCGATGTACAACTCGACGTGCGCCGCGACTCGCGCACCGCTCAGCACGCTCGCGGCCTGCGCAAGATCCTCGTAACGCGCGTTAACACAACTCAGGAGGTACGCCTTGGTGATCCGCACCCGACGCGCTTCAAGATCAACGAGGGAGGTCACACACTTCACGTCGTTCGGACCAGTGACCATCGGCGAAACGCGAGACAGGTCAAGCTCGATTTCAACAGCGTACGAAGCGTCGGCGTCAGCGGTCAGGGCCTGCGCCGTGGTGTCGGTTGAGCCAGCGCGATGGTTCTCGGGGCGGAGATCGATCTCGCGAAGAAACTGGAGCGTCACATCGTCGACCGGGAAGACTCCCGCCAACGCGCCCCACTCCGTGGTCATGTTCGCGATAGACATCCGATCGGACATCAGGAGCGACGCAACTCCAGCGCCGACGAACTCTACAGCGTGATTGAGCACCTGATCTGAATTGACCAGGCCGCAGAGCGCCAGAATCACATCCTTCCCGCTCGCGCCTACGGCAAGCGAGTTACGAAGCGTGACGCGAGCCACCCGCGGAACGCGCCACCATGTCGATCCCGTGGCCCAGATCGCGGCGGCGTCGGTGCGCACGACGGGCGTGCCAAGGCACCCCACCGCGCCGTACATATTGGCGTGCGAATCGCTCGCAACCACCATCGTGCCAGGGCGCGCAAAGCCACGCTCGACGACGAGTTGGTGCCCAATGCCAGTGCCGGGGCCGTAGAACACCAGCCCGTGCTCGCGCGCAAAGCGATCAATCTTGGCGTAACTCCCGAGGTTCTCCGGCGTGTGGTTCTGGATGTCGTGGTCGAGCGCAATGACAGGCTGGAGCGGATCGAAGATCCGTTGCACCGAGAGCGTGCGAAACTTGTTGATAACCGCGGCCGTGTTGTCATGTGTGAAGACATGGCGCGGTCGAATCTGAACAAAGTCGCCGCTCCGGCACGGGCGCGGGCCCGCGACGACGTGATGAGCCGCGATCTTTTCAACCAGCGTGAGAGGGACGCGGCTTGAGTCTCGACTGTTCATGAACGTACTCCCGTATCGATCGCGGTCTCCTCACGACCCTCGCGTGAGTTCGCCGCCTCCGCCGAGAGCGTGCCCACCGCCCTGGTAAGCACCTGGATCGACCTGAGATACTCGCTCAGACGGATGTGTTCGTTGGGCGTGTGATCGAGGGAGCTGTCCCCAGGGCCGTATGCGGCGATCGGGCAACCCCACACCGGCGCCACGATGTTCATGTCCGAAGTTCCGGTCTTGACCTTGATCCGTGGCACGCCGATCGTTTCGCGAATCGCCGAGCTCAACCCGCGGACGACCGCGTTCGAACGGTCCGCCAAACAAGCGAGCTCGTGCCCGACGAAAGACCACTTAACGTCAGCGGCCATCTCGTCAGCACTGCGGCGACACAGGTCTTCGATCATCGACGGCAGCACGCCCGGTGGCAGCCGGAACCCGATCGACATCTCCGCTCTCTCTTCCAGGCCATCAGAGCTTGTATGAACCGAACGGAGTCGCGATTGAACGCGATCAAAGGCGCGAGCCGTCTGCGCCGCGAACGCGTCAGAAGCAACCACGACTCGCTTCCAAATCTCGAACGCCATCTCTCCGGCCGTGGGCTCGGGGCCGGCGGAGTGCGACCCGGCGACGCTGAGGGAAAGCTCCGCGATCAGACGGCCTTTGTACCCGATGGTGATCCCGTCTTCGCCGCTCGGTTCTCCGATAATGCACGCGACCGGGTTGTCGCGGGTCGCGGCCAACCTTGCGCCCGATGACGTGGAGATCTCCTCCTCCACCGCGCCGATCACC
Source organism: uncultured Phycisphaeraceae bacterium (assembly GCA_964540295.1). Taxonomy (GTDB): domain Bacteria; phylum Planctomycetota; class Phycisphaerae; order Phycisphaerales; family UBA1924; genus CAZCPB01. The sequence continues at coordinate 46,053 of CAZIMT010000003.1, read as the reverse complement.
TTCACACGCGTGCCCGGTGTCAACGTCGCGCGCGCCGCAGCGAGCGTAAACGCCGCGAGCGGCCCCTTGGCATCAACCGAGCCCCTGCCGTAGAGGCAATCATCTTCAACACGGATCGAGATGTGCCCGGGGACCGTATCGATATGCCCGAGCAAAACGATTTCTTTGGCAAGGGCGTCCGATGAACCACGCACTCCCACAACACTGCCCGACGAGTCGATGCTCGCGCGCAGGCCGAGCAACGTCATGGCCCGGACCAGAAACTCCGACGCGCCCTTCTCGTTCCGGCTGACACTCGGAATGGCGACGAGCGAGCGCAACAGTTCGACCGCTTCTGTGTCAGCTCCATCGTGCGCCGCAATCGGAACCTGCGGTGAGTTGTGATCGGAGTGTGCCGGATGAATCACTCGAACACCGTCCCCGCTCCGTCGAGCGCACGCCGGATCGGGTTTTCCACGCGAGCGTCTCCGATGATGACACGCCGCACTCCGCCATCAAGAGCCTCGACCGCGCCGAGGACTTTCTTCTTCATGCGACCGCGGGCCGCAGATTCTGCGTTCGCAAAGCTCGCGCGCACAATCCGGGGGATCAGCGTGTTCTCGTCGGGGAAACGCGCGAGCAAACCCGGCACGTTGGTGAGCAGCACGAGCTCGCGCGCGCCAAGCGCCTTGGCCGTCTTCGCCGCCGCCCGATCGGCATCGACGTTCAACGGCTCGTGCTCACGCCCGATCGCTGGCGGTGAAAGCACCGGCGTGAATCCCGTGTTCAGAAGCACGCGTATTAACTCGGGGTTGATTGTTTCGATGCTCCCGGTGTAGTCATCTCGGATGACCGTGATCCTCCCATCGATCACGGCTCGCACCGCCGCCTTGCGTTCGGCCTGCCACGTGCGCCCGTCCATCCCCGAAACGCCGACCGCGTTCACGCCGTGGTTCTGGAGCGACCGCACGATCTGCTGGTTGAGCAGCCCGCGGCACGCCATCTGCATGATCTCGATGGTGCGAAGATCCGTACGCCGGCTCGTGTGCCCGCTCGGGCTCGTGATGAAGTGAGCGGGGTGGCCGAGCCGCTCGGCCAGCGCGTTCGTGTGCTCGGACCCTCCGTGTACAACGACGAGCCGTGCCCCGCCGATGATCAGCGCCGCGGCGTCACGGCAGAAGTGCTCGATCTGTTGACCGACGCTGCCGCCGATCTTGACCACGAGAATATCGTTTGGGGTGTTCATGGATGGATGACGAACAGGTAAGAGGCCGAGCAGGTTCTTTGGAATGCTCCGATGTTCGCTCACAGGGGATGAAGGCCCGGGAAGTTGAGCGAGAGCGTTTCTTCGAACCCGCACATGAGGTTCATACACTGCACCGCCGAACCGGCCGCGCCTTTCATCAGGTTGTCGATCGCGCTCATCACAACCACGCGATCTGAGTTCGGGTCTGTTTCAAATCCGATATCGCACCAGTTTGTGCCCGCGAGCCCCTTGGGCTCGGGATAACGGTGGATGCCCGTGCGGTCTTTTACCAATCGCACGAACGGCTCGCTCCCATATTCCTCGCGGTAAATCTTCCAGATCGCTTTGTTATCCAGCTTCTTTGTCGGAAATACGTGAGCCGTGCACAGCACGCCGCGAACCATCTCGACGCTCGTGATCGACAGGTGCATCTCGAACCGAGCAAACTCATCCATGAGCTCCTGCTCGACTTCCGCCTGGTGACGATGACCCACCGGCGCGAACGAACGCACCGCACCGCTCCGCTCGGGGTGATGACTGGTCGCGCTCGCCGTGTTCCCCGCTTCCGATGAACCAACCTTGAGGTCAACGACGACGCTGCGGATCAGGCCGCGCCGCGCCAGAGGCAGCAACGCCAGGTTGATCGCCGTCGCGTTGCAACCCACACCGCTCGCCAGCCGAGAGCCGCGCAGACGATCGCGCCGCAGTTCCGGGAGCCCGTACGCGAATCGGTCGAGCCACGCCACCGCCGGGTGCGGCGTCTGGTACCAACGCTGGTAGGCTTCCGCCGACCGCAACCGAAAGTCCGCCGAGAGGTCGATGATTCTGTGACCGATCGCCGCGAACCGCTCGATCTGCTTGCTCGCCTCGCCGTGCGGAAGGCAGAGAAACAGAACATCGCAGGGCTCCAACTGCTCCGGGGCCACAAACTGAAGCGACGTTCTACCGCGAAGATTCGGATGAACGCTGAACACAAAGTTCCCGGCCTGTTGACGCGATATCACCTGCTGGACTCGAACATGCGGATGATCCAGGAGCAACCGGAGAACCTCTCCACCTCCATAGCCCGACCCGCCAACGATCGATGCAACCAGCGGCTTCGTGTCCATGTGTTCACTGGCCCCGGCCATCACGCGACCCCCGAGTTGAGCGCACCAGCGACTTTTTCGAGCGGTCTCACGACCACGCCCGGTGCGGATTCCTCGTCCGCCGTGCGAGCGCGGGTGCTCCCTATCTCCAGAACGTGATCGATCATTCGTGCCGGAATGTCCACGCCGGTCGTTGCGATGGAGTTGCGGAACTCCATGGTGTGATTGACCTCGCTGACCAGCACGCGCCCGTCTGAAGATTCGAGCAGGTCGATCGCCAGCAGCGCCCCGCGCCCTGGGGCGATCGCGCGAGCCGTGGCACGACAGATGCGGTCGAGCTCCGGCGTGATCGTGAACCCGGCCGCGCGACCACCTCGGGCTGTGTTGGTGATCCAGTGCTCACTGCGGCGCTCGATCGCGGCGATCGGTTCGTTTCCAACCACAAACACTCTGAGGTCACGCCCCGGCTTGTCCACATGCTCTTGGATGTAGAACACGCCGTGCTGCACCGAGCCGAGTGTCGACTTGTGCTCTACGATCGCTTCCGCCGCGTCGCGATCGTTGACGCGTGCCAGCAGCCTGCCCCACGACCCGACCGTCGGCTTGAGCACGACGGGATAGCCCATCTCTTCGATCGCCAGCAGCGCGGCCTCGGGCTCGAGCGCGACGCGCACACGCGGCGTCGGCACGCCATGCCTCGCCAGCAACAGTGAAGTGGTCAGCTTGTCGCCGCACGCGTCGATCACGCCGCTGGGGTTCACGCACGAGATGCCGAACGATTCGAAGACACGCACCGCCGTCAGCGCCTGAGTCTGGCTGATGCAGCGCTCGAAGATCACATCGAGCCCGCGCCAGGGGCTGGCGTCAAAGATGTCGAACCGCAGGTCACGGACATCCAGCAGCGTGTGCACGATGCCACGCCGCTCCAACTCCTCGACCAGCAGCTTTTCCTCGACGCGTATACGAGAATGCAAAAGACCAACACGCATAGAACGACTCCAAAGAAGACTGAGCGGGGAAACGCAAACAAGGCGGAGTGACGATGAGCGCAGTAATGACGCACCGAACGGGCCGACCGATCACTCGCCCCAGTCTTCCTCGACCGGCGGGGCCAGTTCGAGCGTCAACGGCGCGAGCGCGATGACCTCCAGCTCCGCGTTGCAACCGGGGCAGCGTGCGACTTCTCCCTTGAGCGGCGCTCTTGAGAAGCTGACGACGGCGTCGCATTCGGGACAGGGTGATGTTGCGGTCGGGCTGATGGTGGAACTCATGGGTAACTCCTGTGCGAAGTGTTCAGAAACGGTCCAACAAAACGGGAAAAGCAAACGCAAAGAGTGATCGAGATGCAAAGCCAGAAAGTGCAAAAACACAGCGAGCCTGCCGATGCCCGGCAGGCCCGCGAAGTACGTCAGTTGGAGTTCAATCACTCAACCACGCGCGAGGGCACAAGCCGGGCCTGAGAGGCCTTTCGCTTTGCCCGATTTGTTCGCGGTGATCGTCATAGTGGAGCAGATTCAATGAATTCTGAGCAGAAGCACGTTAACCGAATCATTATCGGCAGTCAAGCGAGATGAATAAAATAAATTTATCAGATCGACTTAACGAAACGCGTTCACGAGCGAAGAACTTCGTCACGCCGACATGAACGAGCGTGCGAACGCTGAGCCGCGCTGTGCAGCGTGGCGGGTGGGTGCAATTTGACTTCGGTTCTCACTCTCGGCGTCATGCTCTCATTGACCGCCCGAGACCGCGCTAGCACCTTGCAGGCCGCCCCTCGATCGCTGGCGTCCTGTTCGTTCTGCTTGGGCTCATCTCGTTGAACGCTCTGGCTTTACCTCCAGCGTTCCGTGGTCTTAGGTTCTTTCCCGGCGGCACCATCTCCGAGGCCCTAGCCGCCAGCTCAAGTGGTTCCTATCTCGTCGGTTACAACAGCACGCCGCTCGGTGATCGGGCCTTCCCATGGAGCCGACAATCCGGCATGCAGAGCCTGGGCACGCTGCCCGGCAGCGACTATGCCATCGCCGGCACCATGAGCGACGACGGCGCCGTCGGGTCGAGTACAGCAAGTTTACTGACGAATCAAGCTCGAGGTTCCGCGCCTTCGGTTGAACCTAGGCGACCGGCATGGAAAACCGGGCTAGGCGGTTTCCTCGAAAAAGAAGGCTTCCCCAGCAGCGTCTTCAGCTCGCAGGTCGGCAAGCACAAAGTGCTCACCCTCAGAAACGTTGGTCGCAAGCCGGGCGAAGCGTTCGTTAAAGCGTAAGAGCACAACGGCTTTTTCAAGAGCCTCGAAGAGGTCGTTCACTTTTACAACACGCGCGACGTCGAAGCCTGGCCCTCGCCAGAGGTGCCGCACAACGTCAACATCGTCGAGCTCGGCAACCTGCGCCTGACCGCCAGCGACGAACGCGCGGTCGTCGCGTACCTCAAAACGCTCACCGACGAGAACTCCGCGCCCGTGCTCTGGCTTGCGGACTTTGACCGCAACGGGTTTGTGATCGGCGGTAACTTTGACCTTTTCGCCGAAAAGTTCGAGGCCAGTTGCTGAGCCAGCGTGCGAATTAGATCACGGTTCGGCGGTTCTGACCGACCGCTCTCGTGCGCGAATTTCTCTAACGCCGATAATTTCTCGCCTTTCCGCGCCGATACGCCCTCTTCCGATCTTTCTCGTTCCACGGATCGTGGTATCTTGCGCACGAGGCGTCGGGATTACCGGACGCTGGAGTGCTTGCTGGCCTCGGTGCCCGCGTGGTTCCGGAGGTACGGCCGTTTGTGAAGGGGGCTCGTCGATGACGGTTCGTACCAGCTTCATTATCCTGACCGTGCTCGTAATGTGCTCGACGATCGCGGGGACGCTCACGTATTTCTGGGGCCCCGAGGACCCGGTCGATCTGGCGGGCGGGCGCCAGACCGTCGATTTTCCCCAAGCCTCGGCCGACGTCTTTCGCGCGATGGATAACAAGATCACGCTCGACGAGGACGAGGTCAAGGGGCGAAACTCGTGGATGCTGTGGACGGCGGGGAACGAGCAGTTCTGGGATCGCATGGCTCGAGAGAGCTACGGGCTGGTCGATCTGCTCAAGACGCTCGACACACGCAAACGCTCGACGCGGTTCAAGGACGCAGGGATGGTGAACGAGCCCGGGTTCGTCGCCGCAGACTCGCCCGACGAGCACGGCCTGTGGCTCGATACGCGCGTCGATACTGCGCCAGCCGGGATCGACGAGAAGGTCTACGGACGTTCAACCGGCATCGTCGGGCTCCGGCTCTACTCCAACCCCAGTTTCAACGATCAGGCCAAGGCGGCGTGGAACGCGGAGAAGTTTTACAACGACGCGGACTACTACCTGAACACCAAGCTCGTCAGGCCTTATCGCGTTGGCATGACGTGCGGCTTCTGCCACGTCGCGCCCAACCCGCTCGACCCGCCCGCCGACCCGGAGTCGCCGCGCTGGGAGAACCTGGCCTCGTTGATCGGGAACCAGTACCTGCGCGAGGGGGCCGCGTTTGCCTACGGCGTGAAGAAGGGGAACTTCCTCGCGGAGATGCTCGCGGTCCAGCCGCCGGGGACGTCGGACACGTCGCGGATCGCCACCGATCACATCAACAACCCCAACGCGATCAACGCGATCTTCAACGTGGCGGGGAGGCTTGAAATGGCGCGAGAAGAAAAGATCGACGGCGGGGCACTGCTGCTGACGAGCGGCGGCGGCGCGTTGCGCAAAGTCCCGCACATACTTAAGGACGGCGCGGACTCGATCGGAGTACCCGGCGCCACGATCCGAGTCTTCGTGAACATCGGCATGTTCCACCAGCAGTGGCTCACCTGCCACAACGCGCTCATCGGGCTGACCCCGCAGAGGCCTTTCAGGATCGAGAAGGCGCAGAAGAACTCGGTGTACTGGCGTGCAACGGAAGAGCGGCTGCCAAACCTCGTGAAGTTCTTCCTGAAATCTCCGCCGATGCACCTTGAGGATGCCCCCGGCGGCAAGGCTCTGATCACCACGGACGCGGCCGTCATGAAGCACGGAAAATCGATGTTCGCGCAGAACTGCGCCGAGTGCCACTCGAGCAAGCAGCCGCCCGACTCGGTCGCGCCCGGTTCCGCTGAAGCAGAAACATGGTTCGAAGAAGCGATCCAGAAGCCAGACTTCCGCGATGAGAATTTCTATTCGTCGGAACGCCGTTACTCGATCACAAAGATCAAGACCAACGCGGCTCGCGCGATGGGGACCAACGCGCGCGACGGACATGTCTGGGACAACTTCTCCTCACGAACGTACAAGGAGCAGGGGTCGCCGGGCACCATCCTCGCGTACAACCCGCTAGACGAGTCCAAACCTCTAGAAATCAAAATACCCAAGGGCGGGCAGGGGTATTACCGCCCGCCGTCGCTGGTCAGCCTATGGACCTCGGCGCCGTTTTTTCACAACAACGCGCTTGGGAAGTTCACTGGCGATCCGTCGGTGGCGGGACGGATGGCCGCGTTCAATGACGCGTGCGAGAAGCTGCTGTGGCCAGAGAAGCGGCTGGGGAAGGCTTCGATCTTGCGCACGCAGCTGCGCTCGTTCATGGAGCTCGAGCGTGGCGCGCTGCCGAAGATTCTTTGGCCGTTCTGCGATGATGTGATTGACCCGGTGACGAACAAGACCCGGAGCGTGCTGCGGATCGGTCCGATCCCGGCCGGTACTCCGATCAACCTGCTGGCGAGTCTGGACCCTGACTTCAAGGACCTGCTGAAGCTCGTTCCAAAGATCAAGCTCACCCTGGCGAAGGTGATGATTCACGACATGGACGACGACGCAGCTCGCGATCTGATGCGTGAAACACTCATGAAAGATCTGATCGAGGCCAACAAGTGTCCGGACCTGATCGAGGATCGCGGGCACGAGTTCGGCAGCGAACTTTCCGACGACGACAAGCGTGCGTTGATTGAGTACCTCAAGACGCTGTGAGCCAGCCTGAGAAGCCGGACCGACGATGGTTGCGCGTTGGCATGGAGGATGATGATGACGGTCACACTGGATGATCTGAACTCGATGACGCAGGGCAAGCTGGACGATCTGTACCGCGCGAGCACGGCTGGCGAGATCCCGGACGGCGACACGTCGGGGACCGGGATCGTGCTGCCGGGAACGTGGTTCGAGTGTGTGATCGCGCGCGTGATCCGCTGGTTCGTCTGGCAGGGCAAGGTGTTCGACGCCAAGGGCGGGGCCTTGATCAACAAGGTCTCAATCGCGGGCGTGCAGGCGATCCGCGCGAAGGTGTACAAAGACCCGAGCTGGCTGGACGGTAAAGAGTGCATCGTCATCGATTACTCGAAAACTTCCTTCGTCGCCAAGAAAGTTCGCGACGAGATTCGCGAGGTTGCGCCGGGGCTCTATCTGGGCAAGGTCTATTGGGGCAAGACACGCCTCATCGACTTTGCTTTGGTGTCTCGAAGGCAACCGCAGCGTGTCCCCTGGATGAACCCGGCGCGGGCGGCCCTGCTCGTGCTGTGCGGCGTGCTGGCGTATTTCGCGTGGCGATTCACGAGCGATAACGCCGTGAAGTACGCGGACCCGATCGAACATTTTAAGTACGGTTCCACGGGCGGCGAACGCAAGTCAGGGATCCCGCTTGCGATCTGGAACGCGCTGCCAACCTTGTTCTCAGATCTTTTGCCCAGCGGTGACAAGGACAAGTACAAGTCGTTCGGCTTCATCTACGAGGTCAACGCCGACGGCAGCGAGAAAGACCTTCCCATCGGCGTTTCGATGCGAAACGTGCAGGGTGTTGACCGCGTGTTCGTGAACTGCGCCGTGTGCCACGTCGGCACCGTGCGCGAGACGCCAGCGAGCCCGAGGAAGATCCACGCGGGAATGCCCTCGAACGGGATGGACCTTGGGAAGTTCGAGGATTTCCTCTTCAAGTGCGCGGGCGATCCACGGTTCACGGCCGACCGCGTAATGGCGGAGATCAACCAGCGTCACGGCGGTGGGGGGCTTGACGTCATCAACGCCGCGGCGCTGCGATACTACGGCGTGCCGGTGATGCGTGAGAAGTTGCTGACGCTGCGCACGTTGTTCGAGTTCACGAGGCGCGAACCGGAGTTCGGACCGGGGCGGGTGGACACGTTCAACCCGCCCAAGGCGCTGCTCGGGTTTCCGATGGAGAAGTTGCCGATCCGCGAGTGGGTTGGCATCGCGGACTTCCCGTCGATCTGGCTGCAGGAGCCAAGGAAAACCGCGAAGATGAACCTGCATTGGGACGGCAACAACACCGAGATGGAAGAGCGAAACAAGAGCGCCTCATACGGCACCGGCGCGTTCCCGACAACGCTCGACCACGCGTCGATGAAACGCACGGAAGATTGGTTGCTGAAGATCGAACCGCCCGAGTACCCGTTCGCCATCGATCGTGCGCTCGCGGCGCGAGGCGAGCCCTTGTACGCGGCCCGGTGTGCGGAGTGCCACGGCAAGAACGGGCGAGATTTCTCGGGGGAGTACGTCGGAAAAGTGACGCCCATCGAGGCGATCGGGACGGACCGTGCACGGCTCGACTCCTACAGCCACGAGCTGTGCGTGGACCAGAACACGCTGTATGCGGGCGAGCCGGGCCGGTTCAAGCATTTCAAGAAGACGTTCGGGTACGCGAACCAGCCGCTGGACGGCGTGTGGCTGCGCGGGCCGTATCTGCATAACGGGTCGGTGCCGACACTGCGTGATCTTCTAGAACCCGCTGAGAAAAGGCCTGCGGCGTTCTTTCGCGGGTACGACGTGTACGACCAGAGGCGGGTCGGCTTTGTGTCGGACGTTGCGCGAGAGGGCACGCGTGACATGTTCTTGATCGAGACGGACATTGTGGGAAACCGCAAGAGCGGGCACGAGGGGAGCGCTTACGGCACGGACCTCTCGCCCGAAGAAAAAGACGCGATCGTCGAGTATCTCAAGACGTTCTGATCGCGGATTCAGAATCCAGGTTCGAAGGAGCGTCCGATGACACGCCGATGGAAACGACGACTGACGGCCGCGTCCTTGTTGCTGGTGAGTGCCGGCGCGATCCTTGTCCCCACGCTGTGGTACAAGGTGTACCGCGAAGTTCCGCAAGTGTTCGGCAGCGCGGACGAGAAATGGAAGTACGGTTCGCTCGGCGGCGAGGCTGACCGCGGGATTCCGTATTGGATCTGGGTCGTGATGCCGCGGATGTTCGGGGACAAGCTGCCCGGGCCGGGCGGGTGGAAGTCGTTCGGGCTTGCGTGGGAAGAGGGAGCGGAGCTTCCGATTGGGTTCTCGCTGAAAACGGTGGGATTCCCGCGGATCACGAACAATTGTGCGCTGTGCCACACGTCGGGGTATCGAACCAAGCCCGACGAGGTGCCGACGTACGTCGCGGCGGGCGGGTCGCAAACGATCAATATCGGGGGGCTCTTGCGGTTCTTCAGCGAGGCGGCCGCGGACCCACGGTTCAACGCGGACACGATCCTCGGCGAGATCGATCTGGTTCACGAGCTGGACGTGGTGGATCGGCTGCTGTACCGGTTCGCGATCATCCCCATGATGAGGGAGAAGCTGCTGGAGCAGGGCAAGCAGCTCGCGTGGATCGACGCGCCGGATCGGCCCGACTGGGGGCCGGGGCGCGATGACCCGTTTAATCTTCTGAAGTACCACATGACGAGCGTGCCGGTGGACAGGTCGGTTGCGCCGACAGATTTCCCGGCAATCTGGAGTTTGAAATCTCGTGAAGGCCGCCCGCTCAACACGGCGGGTGAGACGCCGGGGATTCGCTCGGTGGTGATTGATTCTGCGATCGGCGTGGGCTGCGGGCCAGCTGGAGGAAAGTTTGAGAAGATGGTTTCGGAGATCGCGTCGTTTGTGTCGAACGCGCCCGCACCGACCTGGCCGTATCGGGAGGGTGAGCACGCGTTGAAACCCGAGCTGGGGAGCGCTGGCGCAAAGATTTACTTGGCGCGGTGCGCCGAGTGCCACGAGCCCGGTGCGGCGAAGACCGGGATGCCCGCAGATATGGCGGAGCTTGGCACGGACCGCGAGCGGCTGGACTCGTGGACTCAGGCGGCGGCGGACCAGTTCAACGAGGTGATGAAGAAGAACGGGTACGACAGGCCTCCGGTCGTGAAGACGCAGGCGTACATCGCGCCGACACTCGAGGGCGTGTGGCTCCGTGCGCCGTACTTGCACAACGGGTCGGTGGCGAACATGCGAGAACTCCTGACCGCGCCGGACGCGCGTCGCAAAGAGTTTTACCGCGGGTACGACGTGTACGACGCGGCGAACTTGGGGTTTGTGATTGAAGGCCTCGAAGCGAAACGAGTTGGGTTTCGGTTTGACGCGAGCCTGAAAGGGAATAGCAACGCGGGCCACGGCTACGGGACTGATCTTGCTGAAGGTCAGAAGACGGCGTTGCTGGAATTCCTGAAGACAAAGTGATGCGAGGTTCTTGTCGGCTCGGCACGCTCGATCAACCACCCGGACCTTCGGAAACCATCAAGCACCGCGTCCACAACAGAAAGGATCGGTAACGATCCTGACGAGATCGTCGTCAGGTTCACCCGCCCGCGAGCTTTTTATCTTTCGCAGTTTCTGGGTTTGTTCCGTGTGTGGTCGCGGAACTATCGCTAGGCCTCGCGATGTGCGTGTCGATGTACTCGCGAGCCCATGCCGCGAACTCGTGCACGCGCCCATCCTCGCTGGTCGGTTGCTGCTTGATGTGCCGTTGGGCTCTCCTGAGAAGCTCACCGACTCGGGTAGAAGTGTTGCCAGAGCTGTTGCTGTCGAGCGGATCGGATCCCCAGATCGTTCCGAAGACGTGCTCGCCCAGGGCGCGGTAGCTCTCGAACTGAGACTCGCTGAACCACTGGTCGCCGGTGGGTTCGTGCGGGAAAGCTTTGTGTACGCTCGCGTAGTTGTGGACGTCGGTGGGCTCTCCGCCGGCGATGGAGGGCTTGACGTAAAGGAGCTTACCGTCGTGGTACTTGGCTCCATCCGGGCCCGGACCATCGACTCGAGTGTAATGGATGGTGCCGATGGCGCAGTACTTTCCGTGTGCGGCGTGCTCGTTGTCGCGCGAAAAGATCTTTGAGGTATCGATCGTGATCTCGATCCCCAGGTCGATACGGATCTTACGGATCGCGTTGCCGAGGTCTTCGAAGATGCATGATGGATCGCAGCCACCGTCGCTGAGCACGATGGTGCGGCAGCGACGATGAACCATCTCGTAGAGCCCGAGGTTCTCGAAGTGGCCGCCGTCGGAGAGGTAGACGTACGGGCTGCACGCGTTGGTGAGCCCGAACGCCTCGTTGACGATGGGGGCGACAGAGAAGAGAGGCGACGAGAGCCGCGAGCTCTTTGCGTCGCGCGGGTTGCCCAGCCACCAACCGAGCCGCACGTTGAAAATGGTCATGAGCAGCGCGAGCGGGGGCGAGGAGTGATAGCCGCTGTTGGGGCTGGCGGCCGCGCCCGATATGGCAACCGCCGTCCCCAGTGAAATTCCGTCTTCGCCGCCGTAGGACAAAGAACGACGGTATCCAAGGCTGTGGTTCCCGCAGTGCAGCGCAGAAACGGTAAAGGACTCGGCCTTGCGTTCCTGCCAGGCGAGCTGGTCGCCGCCGACGAGGTTGAGAGCGATGTTGACGACGTGCAGCGGGCGCTGAGCACCGGGCAGAACGTGCCCCGCGTACACGTGCTCGAGCAGGTGACGGTTGCGATCGATCGAAGTCGGATCACCCGAGCTGGTCGGGCCTTGGGGCGGCGCGACGCGATCAAGCACGCCGCGCGAGAGCTTGCTCGAATCCGTCCTGGGATCGCAGAGATACCCCGCCGCGGCGAGGTTGGCGTGCGTACAGCCATCGACCACGAGCGTGTTGAGGTCGGCCAGGATCGCGGCGGTGATCGCGCGATCGTCGTGAGCGCCGATTGCGAGCGCCGCGCAATTGCCGCAGAGCGGCCAGATCCGTGCGGAAAGCCAGTTGCTCTGGTCGCGGAGTTTGAGAAGCAGCGCGGGCGCGTCGGCGAGGTTGACGTCGGTGAGCGGGGGTGCGCCAGCCACAGGGCGCGAGCGAAGGTTGTACATCTGAAGGTTGTCGTCGGCGTCAAAGCCGGTGAAGAGATTGGGGTTGCGCTGCCGCGATGCGCCGAGGTAGCCGCGGATGAGTCGGTTGCGGTAAAGAGCGTGCATCGAGAACTTGTTGAGGTTGATGAAGCGGGCGCAGAACAGGCCGAGTGCGAGCAGGCCGATCACGATCAGGATCATGCCGAGCAGGCTGGTTTGGGTGAGCACGGTTCGATGCGACTGTTGATCGAGAGGGATCTCTTTGCTAAGTATCACGTCGGTAAGCAGAGAGAGTGCGGCAACTAGGAAAGCGATGAACGCGGGGGCGGCGAGGACCAGCGCGGCGTTCGAGAGGAGCGATTTCGGGCTCTTTGATTTCTCGCGGTCTTTGTTCGCGGGCGTGGAGGAACTTTGGGACAAGAACATCGTGAGCAGTCCCGAGGCGGCGCCTGCAGGGACGATCGTCGCCCAGAACTTCGGCATCAAAAACTCTGGGCCAATCAGCACAATGGCGCTGAAGATCGACCACGCGGCGATGGCGACGAACAGCCAGCCAGCGGTGCGGGCCCACCATTCGCGGTCCTCGTCGTCGCGCGGGTCGGACGTCCGGCTCTTGAAGGCGACGTACAGAGTACCGGCCAGGAAATGGATCGCGAGCATCAGCGGCGCGGACAGGCAGGTGTACGCGACGGGCGTCTGAGACGGGTTCGGGAAGATGTGCACGGCCTCGACATACGTGAGCAGGCCAGCGAGCGCGCCGACGACGGGAAAGATCACGAGGTCGCTTGATCTGAGGTACGCCCGCACGTTCAGGTCGAGTGACTTGCGGCGGCCGAGAAGCCAGGTGCAGAGAAACGTCAGCAGGTACGTTGCCACGCCCGCGACCACGAACATCCAAAACGGCGGTATCGGTCTGTCAAAGTCTGTCCCTGGTGCGCGGTACCACGCCCAGGCGATGGTGAGACAAGTCGCGGCGGCCGAGAGGGGGATGAAGACGCCGCGCAAGAACCCGCCCTGACCGAGCCAGCCTTGACGGTTGCGGCCTTCTGGAGTGTCAGGCAAGAAGGAACGCTTGGGGAAGGCGACGCTGGGGACGCTCAGCCCGGTGACGGTCAGGCCGGTAATCACGAGGCCGACGCCGAGTGTGAGCATGAAGATGATCCACCCCCTGCTCGTGATGTAGTCCGTGCTCGGGATGCAGAGGCGGGGGATCATGAGGACGCACAGCAGCAGCGGGACGAAGACGAGCCAGTTGACGACGAGGTTTCGCACGTAGGTTGCGGCGAGGGTCCAGGTGTCGGCCGAGAGCAGGCCGAGCTTGGGCGTGAGGTAATTGCTGAATTGACGAAGGTGGGCGACGGGGCGCGGGTCAGCGCAAGGATCATCGCGATGGACCCGGGCGTGTGTGCCGTTGGTCGTAGGGTCTTTGGTGGCCTGATCCGGAAGTGGCCGGGCGAGCGCATCAGAGACATCGGCCATGCCGTTGGGGCTGCGGCGTGCCCAACTGGAGAGCCACGAGCCGACATAGCCGCCGCCCGAGACGGTCGAGAGGTAATCGAACTCGGTCAGGAGCTTGCGTGTGGCGAGCCCTTGGACGAGGCCGAGGGCGAAGGTGGCGCTGCGGATGCCGCCGCCAGAGATGCACAGCGCGGTGCGTGGCTTGGCGTGGAGGAGCGCGATGAGTTGGTCGTGTCGCTTCGCGAGGTCGGTTTCCGCGGTGTGGCCCGTGGGGAGTGTGCCGCCGAGTGCGACGAACTCTTCTTCGAGCATTTGCAGCTTGGTGAGCGGGGCGTCGAGCTGGGCAGCGGCTGCGGTGGTGTTCGTGTTCATCGCGCGTGGACCCCCAGGAAAGGCGAGAGCCCAAGATAGCAGCGAGGGGGTGGTTGTGCGCGCGGCCGCCGCAGAAGTAGGAACGCGGAGAAGGCGAATGGCCCCGCCCGGATTCGAACCGGGGACCGAGCGATTATGAGTCGCCAGCTCTAACCGCTGAGCTACGGGGCCGAGCGGGAACTGTACCGTAGGAGTTTGGGAGTGAGCAAATCGAAGAGGTTTGCGGCACTTCAGGTGCGAGGGCTTCGGGTTGGAAAAGGAAAGCGAGGAAGGCGGTGAGCCCTCCTCGTTGGAGTTTTTAGAGAATCCTGCCCTTCCCTCGAGGATGGGCTATTTGATCAGCAGGATCTCTCGGTACGTCGGCAGCGGCCAGAGGTCCGACGAGATCTGAACTTCGAGCGAGTCAACCACTTCGCGAAGGTCGGCGAGCGCCGGGCGGACCTTATCGCGGATGTGGGCGGCGTGCTCGTGCGCGTCGGTTGCGTGCTCGCTGGTGATCTCGTCGAGCTTGGCGATGGCGATGCGAAGGCGATTGACCTCGCTGGCGAACTGCTCGAGATGCGCCCGCGCGTCGGTCGCGTCCACGTCCGCGGCCTCGGTGGCGGCGACGACCTCGGCCAGTTCGGACTGCTGGCGGATGGCGGCGGGGAGGATCTGTGTGCGGCCTATCAGCACGCCCATCTCGGCCTCGATGAGAACCTGCTTGACGTACTTCTCGATGAAGATGTGCTCACGGCTCTCGACCTCGACCTTGTTCAAGACCTTGTACTTCTTGAAGAGGTCGATGTTCTTTTTAGCGCTGATGACCGACAACGCGCGGACCGAGTCGCGGTGGTTGAGCAGGCCACGTTTGGCGGCCTCGTCGTGCCAAGCCTTGTCGTAGCCGTCGCCGTTGAAGATCACGCGCTTGTGCTGCTTGACGATCTTCTGGAGCAGGGCGCGGACGACCTGCTGGAGCTTGGCCTCGTTGGCCTTGGGGCCGACCGATTTTTCGAGTTCGGTCGCGACGAAATCAAGCGACTCGGCGACGATGGTGTTGAGCACGGTTGCGGGCCAGGCCACGGACGCGGACGATCCCACGGCCCGGAACTCGAACTTGTTGCCGGTGAACGCGAACGGCGAGGTGCGGTTGCGGTCGCCGGTGTGACGCGGGATCTGCGGCAGGGTGCGGGCGCCCAGGTCGAGCTTGCCGCCCTTGAGCGTGCTTTTGGGCGTGCCAGCCTCGAGCTGGTCCACGATGTCGCTGAGCATGTCGCCCAGGAAGATCGACATGATCGCTGGCGGAGCCTCGTTGGCACCGAGCCGGTGGTCGTTATTGGCGCTGGCGACGCTGGCGCGGAGCAGGTCGGCGTGCAGGTCCACGGCCCGGATGACCGCGCACAAACACACGAGGAACTGCATATTCGTGTGCGTCTCGTCGCGCGGGTCGAGGAGGTTGACGCCGGTGTCCGTGGACATGGACCAATTGAGGTGCTTGCCCGAGCCGTTGATGCCAGCGAAGGGCTTTTCGTGCAGGATGCACTGCAGGCCGTGCCGCGGGGCGACGCGCCTGAGCGTCTCCATCACGAGCATCTGGTGGTCGCAGGCGATGTTGGCGGTCTCAAAGAGCGGGGCGAGTTCGAACTGGCAGGGGGCCACTTCATTGTGGCGCGTCTTAACCGGCACGCCGAGGCGGTAGAGATCGCGCTCGCACTCGCTCATATACGCGAGCACGCGGCTGGGGATCGCGCCGAAATAATGGTCCTCGAGCTGCTGGTGCTTGGGGGGCTTGGCGCCGAAGATGCTGCGGTCGCACGTGATGAGGTCGGGCCTCTGGAAGTAGTAGTCGCGGTCGATCAGGAAGTACTCTTGCTCGGCCCCGACGGTGGCCATGACGCGCGAGACGTTGGCGTCGGTGCCGAAGATCTTCAGCACTCGCAGCGCCTGCTCCCCGAGAGCTTCCATCGAGCGGAGCAGGGGGGTTTTCTTGTCGAGCGCTTCACCGGTCCACGACACGAACGCGGTCGGGATGCACAGCGTGGCCGAGCCGCCGGAGCGATTGATAAAGACGGGGCTGGTGCAGTCCCAGGCGGTGTAGCCGCGAGCTTCGAACGTCGCGCGCAGCCCGCCGGAGGGAAAGCTCGAGGCGTCGGGCTCGCCTTGGACGAGTGCCGAGCCGGTGAATTCGCTGAGGGCCCCGCCGTGGCCGTCGGGCACCATGAAGGCGTCGTGCTTCTCGGCGGTCTGCCCGGTCAGGGGCTGGAACCAGTGGGTGTAGTGCGATGCGCCGCGTTCGAGGGCCCAGTCCTTCATGGCCGAGGCGACCACGTCGGCCAACTCTGGATCGAGCCGCTCGCCCTGCTTGATGGTCCGCTGGAGCTTCTTGAAGACGTCCTTGGGCAGGCGCTGCTGCATGGCCCGCTCCGTGTAGACGTCGGTGGAGAAGACGTCCTCGATGGGGTGCGGGCGGTGGGACGCATCGTGCTTGGAAAAATGCCCGTTGCTGCGGGCGGCCGACGGATCGTGGGCGGCGGCGGTCGTGGACATGCTGATCGCTCCCGAAAAGAAAAATGGCCCCGGGGAAACGAAAGTTTTCCCCCGCTCACTCGCTGAAAACGGCGCGGTCGCCCCGACAAAACGGGCATCACCGGCGACAGGTCCACGAGGTCCGGGTCGTCGGTAACAAGCATCTCAGCGTGAACGGGGTTGATGTTAGCCCGGCCAGACGCTTCATGCGTTGGAACGACCGATGAAAACCTGTGAAACAATGGGCCGCGATCGACAGCGCGGTTTATCGGTGTTCAGGCGAGCCCGGTCGCGAGTTCTCGGCAGAAAGCCGTGGCCTCTGCTACAGCGTCGCGGC
>CAZIMT010000003.1:0-28921 GCA_964540295.1 uncultured Phycisphaeraceae bacterium | reverse complement strand
AGCCCGGTCGCGAGTTCTCGGCAGAAAGCCGTGGCCTCTGCTACAGCGTCGCGGCCCTCTACGTGAGCGACAGAAATTCGGCGAACCAGAGCGCTGCCCACGATCGCCGCGTCGGCGTCTCGGACCACCGCTCGAACATGATCGGCCGTGGAGACCCCAAAGCCCACCGCGATCGGCAGCGAGGAGAGCTCGCGCAGCTTGTTCACGCGCGAACCGATCTCGGGGGCGTCCGTTCGTTCACCAGTAATGCCGCTCCGAGCGACCAGATACACAAAGCCCGTGGAGGCCTTGACGATCTCCTCGGCGCGCCGGAGCGGGGTAGTGGGGGAGATGAGCAGGGTGGCGGTCAGCTCGTGCTTGGCCGCGGCCTCAAGGATCGAGCGCGATTCTTCCAGCGGGGCGTCGGGGATGATGAGCCCATCGAACCCGGCCTGTTTGGCGGCCTGCGCAAAGCCGTTGCTGCCGCCCATGCGGTGAACGATCGAGACGCTGCACATGGCTATGAGCCCGAGGTTGACGGGCTGAGCGGTGTTGGCGCGGATCGAGGCGACGTCTTCAAAGACGCTCCGCGGCGTGACGCCCTGCGCGATCGCTTCGTGCATGGCGGCCGCGATGATGGGGCCGTCGGCGATAGGGTCGGAAAAGGGGATGCCGATCTCGACGATCGACGCCCCGGCGGCTTCGAGCGCGGGGAGAAGGGTCCGCAACGAGTCTGGCTTGGGATGCCCTCCACAGACAAAGGGCATCAGAGCTCGTTTGTTCTGGGAACGAAGGTCGGCGAAGATCTGCTCGATTCGGTTCACGAGCGGAGTGTAGGGGAGGGTGATGCCATCAAGTTGTTCGACATATCACGACATTCATTTCCCACGAATAATCGCTTCGATCGCAGCGATATCGTCGGTCAGCGGGCGGTCGTCGGTCAGCTTCCGAACCACCTTCCGAATCTTGGCGTGCAGATCCTCGACAATCCGACCGGACTTCAGCGGACGGTGCTGTTCAAGGCCTTCGGCAGCGACCAGAAGTTCGATCGCGATGACCTTTCGACACAAGTCCAGCGCGCGAGCAGCCTTCGCGGCCGACCGCGGGCCGAAAGAGTTGTAATCCTCCATTCCGGCGCTGGTCGGAATATTGGCGACGCTGGCCGGTGTCGCAAGCCCGATCATTTCATTCACACAGGCTGCGGCGGTGTATTGGGCAATCATCAAGCCGCTTTGAAGGCCTGGGCGAGGGGCAAGGAACGGCTTGAGGTGGCTCTCGGGCTCGAAGGCACCGGTCATTAAGTAAGACCGCCGCTCAGAAATACCCGCGATATGGCAAAGAGAAATGGCGAGCGTGTCGAGGGGTATTGCGAGAGGCATACCGTGAAAATTCGCCCCGGACACCACCTTCGGATGTAGCTGCCCTGCAAAGACAAGAGGATTGTCAGTCACCGCCCCGAGCTCTGCCTCAATCTGCGAAGTGATCCACAAGCCCGACTGACGAACCGCTCCGAGAACGGTGGGTGCCGCTCGAAGTGAGTACGGATCTTGAACCCGCGGATCATTTTCGACGTGACTCTCAACAATCTGACTCTGCCAAAGTGATAATCCAATCAATATCCCAGGCTCGCGGCCGGCTCGGCGCAGTTCATAGAGGCGTGCATCGAGAAATGAATGCGAAGCTCGACAGGCGTCGATGCTCATAGCGGTCGCCACGATCGCCATCTCCAAGAGGCTATTGAAGCCCGCGCACAACAACGCCCCTCTCCCCGCCATCAAGTGCGTGCCATTAATGAGCGCAAGCCCCTCCTTCGCCTCCAACTCAATCGGCCTGATCCCCGCCGCCTTCAATGCCGCGCCGCCCTTCATCGCCCTCCCTTTGAACTTCGCCTTCCCCTCGCCGATGACGACCAGCGCCACGGCCGCCAACGGCGCGAGATCCCCGGAAGCCCCGACCGAACCGATCTCCGGCACGATCGGCGTCACGCCCTTGTTGAGCATGGCCGCGATCGTCTCGACGAGCACAGGCCGCACGCCTGATTTCCCTCGACTCAGCGACGCCGCGAGCAACAGCATCATCGCGCGGACGACGTCGTCGGGCAGCGAGTCGCCGACCCCGGCCGCGTGCGACCTCACCAGATTCCGTTGCAAGGCCGCCAAATCCTTGTCGCCGATCCGCTGCTTGGAGAGCGACCCGAACCCGGTATTGATGCCGTAATGCGGCTGGCCGTCCTTGATCGCGGCCTCGACGACCTTGCGGCTGGCGAGCATGAGCTTGCGAGCCTTCAGACCAACTGAGATGCGGCGGTCGTACCGCGCGACGGAGACGACCTCGTCGATCGTGAGCGGTTTCGCGTCCAGCACGAGCGTCTTTCGGACTTTCCAAGGTGCTTGAGCCATAGTCGCCAAGTGTAACGAGGCAATGAGTCGAGAAACCCGGCCGGGCTCGGACGGTTCGTGTTCTGGTATGTCGGTGAGGGGCTTGTCAGCCGGGCGAGAGCGTGAGTGGTGTCAACAACGCTTGGCCGCGACGCTCTTCTCTATCCAAGCGGTCTTGATGTCGCGCCCCTATCAGATTCTAAGGAGTTCACCCCAATACAATCTCTTGGTGCCGCCTTTGTTGGATCAGCGCAAATAGAAACGGTACTGTGAAACACGGCCCGTACTGGATTCCGCCCCGGTTCAGGTCGCGTGTTGAGTTTATTTTTTTTAAGGAGAGATCATGAAGATTGCTGTTTTTTCATTGGTTGCTGCGCTCGGGCTGGCCTCTGCCGCCCAAGCTGAGATCGCCTATGGGCTCACCGGCTCACTCGCAGGGTCATCGTTGATCCGCTTCGATACCGCCACCCCGGGCGGCGCGGTCTCGGTCGGCGCTCTGACCGGCGTCACCAGCGGGTTCTCGATCCGCGCGATCGACTTCCGCCCGTCGACCGGTGAGTTGTTCTCGATCGGCGTTGATTCGACCAAAAACGGCCGTCTTTTCAGGGTGAACACCACCACCGGCGCGTTCACCGCGATCGGCTCGAGCTTCGCGTTCGCCAGCAACGCAGACTCGCGTGTGTCGATGGACTTTGATCCGACCACCGACCAGATCCGCGTGATCACCGGCAACCGTCAGAACGTGCGCATCAACCCCAGCACCGGCGCGCTGATCGCTCAGGACACGAACCTCACGGCTGGCGTCTTCCAAGGTGACGTGGCCTACGCCGCCAGCGGCGCCGCGTACCTCTACGACTACAGCAACGACAACATGAACACCTTCGCGGGCAACTCGGGTGTTGCGAGCGTCCTGCTCGCCTCGCCGGTCATCTTGGCATGGGACTCGGGCATCGGCTTTGATATCAGCCCCGCGTCCGGTAACGCCTTTCTGTCGTACCAAGCCACCGATGCCGTTTTCTCAGGCCCCTTGGCCGAGACTCTCGCCAGCGTCAACCTGACGACCGGTGTCGTCACCAACATCGGCGCGTTCACCGGGTTCAACGTCCTCGACATCGCCGTGGTCCCCGCCCCGGGTACCCTCGGCCTGCTCGGCCTTGCCGGTCTGGCGGCCGCCCGCCGTCGCCGCGCGTGAGTCGAGGCTCGTTTTTTAGATTCACAAGCCGGACCCGGTTCACTAGGTCCGGTTTTTTATTGCGCGGCACCAGAACTGCAAAGCCCGACGGTAGTTTTCATCCGGAAGCTGCCGCTTTCTAGCCTGTTCCAACCCCTGAGAGAGTCGATGGGTGACATTGTCACAACGTCCTAGAATACCTGTTATGTAAAACATGAC
The DNA here is from genome assembly GCA_964540295.1 of uncultured Phycisphaeraceae bacterium. GTDB lineage: Bacteria > Planctomycetota > Phycisphaerae > Phycisphaerales > UBA1924 > CAZCPB01. The sequence continues at coordinate 25,174 of CAZIMT010000003.1, read as the reverse complement.
GCTGAAATGCTCTCTCGTTGACGGCCGAGTCACGTTGGTCAAGCCAGGCCGTAACCTCGTCAGCGGCCATAGGTATCCGCCAGATGAACTACCGCTTGATACACCGCCAACTTCCGAATCACCGGCTCGCTGACAGACTTCTGAACCACCAACCGCACGGCTTCCACCTTTGTCGGCGTGATCCGGTCGATTTTCTTGTGCCAGATCGCGCTCTCTTCGCTGATCGTCTTCCACTGGCCGTCGATTAACGCTTCGATCGTGTAGAGGCGGACACGGTCGCCTTGCGAGATGTCTTCCATCGAGACGATGGACTCGACGATCGTCGGCGTTCTGATCGTGACCTGAGTCGTTCTCCGGGTCCCGGCCACGTCCGCTGTCGCCACGCCGAACCGCCGTTTGACCTCCGCTCCGAATTCCGCTGACCGGGCCGCGTCCGCGACAGGGATTAAGCCCGAACGGTTCGGCGTGTTGTTCAGCAGCATGACGGCGCCGCAGCCCAGGGACTGCTCGTACATGTTCATCAACTGGTCCACCGATTTGACCGTGCCAGCGTTGTCGGTCTTCCAGAACCACGTCGAGCGGATGCGCGAGTCGCACTCGTTGGGGAGCAAGCGCGGCAACTGTGCATTTACCTTGCCTGTGGATGAGCCGTACTCTTGTGCCTCATGACAGTCTGGCCATGGCTCATCCTCTTGCTTGTCATCGCGGCTGCCGTGATCTGGAACCTCAAGGTTACGGCACGCTGGCGTGGGGGGAGCCTCTCGGCCGAGGCAGTTACAACAGCCAGGCGGCAGGTCCGTCGAGCCTGGGTGCTGCTCGCGGGCACAACGATTGTCTTGGTCGGGATCATCATCTCGCCGCTGCCCGGCCCGGGTTTCTCGATCCTCGGCCCGATCGGGCTGGCGCTGATCGCGACCGAGTTCGTGTGGGCCCAGCGCCTGCGTGCGGTCATGATGGACCGGACCGCCGGGCTGCGCGACGCCGCAGACCGGATCGCGGCGCGGTCCTCTAAGTGGCTGGTCGTCCCGATCGTTCTGGGTTACTGGGCCGCGATCGGCGTGGTGGCGTTGTACGACCCGATCCCGCACGAGATTCTGTGGCCGATGTCGTCGATCCTGTTCGCGCCAATCTTCCTCTGGGCGTACAGAACTTGGCGAGGGCCCAAGCCCGCCAAAGCGAACTCCACTACGGAACACGCCAAGCCTCAAGCGCCCGAACGCGGATGACTTCTGGCGCGAAGCGTGCCCGGCGAATCACCCGTTGAGCGTCGCCAGGCACCGCGCGACTACCTCGCCGGTCGCCACGACCTCGCCCTTGCCAGCCACCTTGCGAGCCTTGAACTCCACGCCCTTCTGCTCCATGGCCTTCTCGCCGATCACCAGCCTGATCGGCACACCGATCAAGTCCGCGTCCTTGAACTTCACGCCCGCCCGCTCGTCGCGATCGTCGATCAGCACGTCAACGCCCTGCCTTGAAAGTTCCAGACCAAGCGATTTCGCGGCCTCCTGGTGCGAGGCGTCCTCGGGCTTCATCAGCGTGACGACGACGTGGTACGGCGCGATCGCCGCTGGCCAGACGATGCCGTCGGCGTCGTGGCTCATCTCCACGCACGCGGCCATTGTCCGGCTGACGCCGATGCCGTAGCAGCCCATGATGACCGGGTTCCGCTTCTGTTCCTTATCGACCACGTTGAAGCTCATCGCCAACGAGTACTTCGTGCCCAGCTTGAAGATGTGCCCGACCTCGATGCCCCGCTGCGCGACCAGAGCCTGCCCAGCGGCCCGCGGCGAAGGGTCTCCCTCGTGCGCGTCGCGGATGTCCCCCACCACCAAATAGTCATCCCCGCCGCGAAGCCCGCCCATCGGATAACCCTTGTCCGAGCGGTGCGAGGTTGCGCCGAGCGGGTCTTTGCCTAGGTCGCGCTGCCAGTTGAAGTGCTTGACGTGGTGGTCTTTCTTGTCCGCGCCCGTGACCCAGAACATCGGCTTGCCCTTGGCGTCGTCGAAGCTGATCGCGGCGTCGCGATCGACGATGACCAGCACGCCCTTCTTGCCCACGGCCGCACGCGGCGAAACGAAGCCGATCGCGAACCCCTTCGCTTCAGCCTCCTTCGGGTCGGCAAGTAGAACCTTGCATCGGGCGATGTCGCGGACCTTGCCCTCGTTGACCTCATGGTCGCCGCGGACGACCGCGATCACCCACTCCTGGCCATACTGGGCGAGCTGCTCGAGGGTCGAGTCGACCTTGAACGCGATCGTCTTGAGCATGTTGGCAGGCTTGACCTTCATGAACTTCGCGACGTCGTCGATGCCGGGCAGGCCGGGCGTGTGGACTTCTTCGAGCGGACCCGAGGGCTCACCCGTGAAGTACCCCTTGCTCGGCGCGGGACGTGGCCCGATCTCGCACTTTTCGACGTTAGCCGCATAGCCCGAGGTGATGCACTTGAGGATTGTGTCCTCGCCGCTGACGCAGTTGACCATGAACTCGTGCGAGGCCGAGCCGCCGATCGGCCCGCTCTCGGCCTCGACAGCCGAGAAATCCAGCCCGCAGCGCGTGAAGATGTTCGTGTAAGCGCGGTACATACCGTCATACGCTTCGTCGAGCCCCCCCGCTCCTTCCATGTGCGTGTGGAACGAGTAGGCGTCCTTCATAATGAACTCGCGGCAGCGCAGCAGGCCAGCCCGGGGACGAGCCTCGTCTCGGAACTTGGTCTGGATTTGATACAGATTCAACGGCAAAGACTTGTAGCTCGATACGCAACCCCGCATGAGGTCGGTGATGACCTCTTCGTGCGTGGGCGCGAGCGCGTTCTGCCGGCCTTTGCGATCGGTAAGACGGAACAGGTTGTCGCCGTAGTCCACGTCACGCTTGGTGCCCTCGAAGAGCTCGAAAGGTTCGAGCGCCGGCATGAGCATCTCGCTGGCCCCGGCCGCGTCCATTTCCTGGCGCACGATCTCGGAGACCTTCCGGAGCGTCCGCCACGCCAGCGGCAGATAGTCGTAGATCCCCGCCCCCACCGGGCGGATAAACCCGGCCCGGTGCAGCAGCACGTGGCTGGGCGTTTCGGCGTCGGCAGGCGCCTCGCGGGTGGTCGGGATGAGAGTCTGCGACCAGCGATGGACAACGCCGAGTCGAGCGTTGAAGATGACGGCGTGTGGGGTAGACATGAGGCGAAGTTTAGGCGAGGGCGCGAGGTGGCTTCGATGTTCCGAGATTGGCCCGGCGCAAAGAAACAGCGACGGCCAAGGGACATCGCTGGGATTCACGCGCGCTTCGTTCATGAAGGCCAGCCGGGACCGTCGCAAAGTATGTGGTCCTGCGTTCGCTTCAGATGAACGTGGGAACGAGGATCACTTTTTTCCAGGCGCGCCTTCGTGCTTCTCCGGCCCGCCCTCTGGTTTGGCCTCGAGCTTCTGCTCGTCCTCGTCGGGCGCAAACTTCTTGTGAGACTCATCCTTGAACTCATTGAGCTTGACCATCGTCTTCTTCGCGTCCTGGGCCTTGTCATTCAGAACCTGCTCTTCAAGATCGAGCAGCATGCGAGAGAGCGTGATCTGGGCGGCGTGGTAGCCCTTGAGCGCGTCAGGGCCGGAGCCCGCTGGAATGTTCTCCGGCTTCATACCTTTGGCGGCGAGCGCCCCGCGTTGAGCCGAGGCGATCAGCAGCAGGTTGTCGTCCTTCTTGTCGGCCTGGTCGATCTGCTTGCTGAGACGCTTGAGGCTGCCGTTGAGAATCTTCATCGCAGACTCGAGCGACCGGATCTCACCGCCCCCCTGGCCTCCTGGACCGCCGGGGCCGCGACCCTCGCCGCGCGAGCGCTCGGGCTGCTTGGCCGGGGCCGCCTCGGGCTGCTGGGCGTACGAGAAACTCGACGCCGCCGTGCCAACGAACGCCAAAGCCAGCAGTGACAAGCGAGCGACGCACGGAGCGCAACGGGTCTTCATCGTTTCAGTCTTTCGGTGAGAGGGATTCTTTGCACAAGCGCGACGAAGCATACGCACAATCCAGCGGCGACGGGCGTCCGGGCTTGTGAAGGTGTGGCTGTTCAATCTACGATGCACAAGAGCGGATCGAGCCCAAACCAACCGGGATGTTTGTAAAGGGAGTGAATCAATGCCAGAGCAACGCGACTCCAAATCCGACAACTCGGCCTCGTTGCTGCGTGCCCTCACGCACCGCTTCCACACCGCCGACGCCGCGATCGCCGAGATCGCCGGGCTGGAAGCCAAGCTCTCGCTTCCCTCGGGCATCGTTCACATCATCTCAGACGTCCACGGCGAGGACGCCAAGCTCCGCCACGTCATCAACAACGCCTCCGGAGCGCTCCGCCAGTTGGTCGATGCGACCCTGAACGGACGCTTGAGCGACGCGGAAAAGGCAAGGTTTCTTGCCGTGCTCTACTACCCGCGCGACGCCATCCGCGTATTCGCGGCCGACATCATCGCGTCGGGCCAGCGTGCCAGCTGGATCCACAGCACCGTCACGCTGCAGTTCGAGATCGTGCGAGCCTTGCGCAAGAGCTATCGCCGCGACCACTTCGAGAGCCTGCTCGGCCCCCACTATCGCGAGCTGTTCATCGAGCTGGGTAGCGCCCAACGCCCCGAGTACATCCGCGAGATGCTGCACGCGCTCTCGCGCCACGATCGCGACTGGGCCGCGGTCCGGGCTGGCGCTCGGCTGATCCGCAACCTGACCTGTGAAGAGCTGCTCGTCGCGGGCGACCTAGGCGATCGCGGCCCGCGCATCGACCGCGTGATCGAAACGCTGATGAGCCAGCCGCGCGTGAACGTGCTCTGGGGCAACCACGACATGCTCTGGATCGGCGCACACCTCGGGCACGAGCCGTGCATGCTGACGATGCTCCGCTTCAGCGCTCGCTACCGCCGCGCAGCCCAGCTCGAAGAGGGCTACGGAATCCTGACCACACCCCTCGAACGCTTGGTCCGCGACGAGTATCACGACGACCCCGCCGAGCGGTTTATGCCCAAGGGCGAAGGTTTGCGCGAGGCCCTGATGGTCGCTCGGATGCAGAAGGCCATCGCGGTAATGCAGTTCAAGGCCGAGGGTAACATGATCGCGCAGCACCCCGAGTGGAACCTCGACCATCGCCGCCTGTTGCACCACATCCAGTTTGAAGGCTCCGGGAAGCACGCCCGCGCCAAGGCCGTCGAGATCGGCGGGAAGCACTACGAGATGCTCGATCAGCGCCTGCCCACGATCGACCCTGACAACCCGTACGCGTACTCGACGACCGAGCAGGCGTGCATCGACGTGCTCAAGAACTCGTGTACGCAGTCGGCACGACTGCGCCAGCACATGGAGTGGATCGTCAGGCATGGCGGGATGTGGACCAACCGCGACGAGGTGCTCGTCTTCCACGGCTGCGTCCCGGTCGATCTCGACGGCACACCGCAGTCGTTGCGCGTTGACGGGCGAGAGGTCGCCGGGCGTGAGCTCATGGACGCTCTGGGCTCGGTCGTCCGCCGCGCGATGCGCAAACGCTGGTTCGCGCTCGACGCCGACGCGGACTGGCTCTGGTACCTCTGGGGCGGCCCGCGCTCGCCGCTGTTCGGCAAGGACAAGCTCGCTACCTTCGAGTCGTATTTCATCGCTGATAAAGAAACGCACAAAGAGATCAAGAACCCGTACTTCGACCTCATCCACGACGCCGCGTTCGTCCATCGCATCGGCCGGCTCTTCGGCTGCGACGAGCGCGTGCTCATCGTCAACGGGCACGTTCCCGTCAAAATCGAAAAGGGCGAGCAGCCAGTCAAACGCGGTGGGAACGCGATCACCATCGACGGCGCGTTCAGCGAAGCCTACGGCAACCGCGGGTACACGCTCGTGCTCCGGCCCGAGGGGATCGACCTGGCCGAGCACGCGCCGTTCCAAGGAGTCGAGGCCGCGATTAGAAGCGGCGCGGACATCGTGCCCAAGGTCGAACGCATCCGAACGCACGAACGCCCGCGGCTCGTGCGCGACACCGGCCAAGGGCAACGCACGCAACAGGAAATCGCCGACCTCGAAACGCTGGTCAGCGCGTATCAGGAGGGGGTCGTCTCCGAACGAGAGTAACGCAGCCGCGACTCGGCACGCTATGACGCAGCGGCGGCCACGACCGTTTCACCGAAACTGGTCACGAGTTCCTTGACGATCAAGGTCTCGGGTGCCGCCAGCAGGACGCCTGAGTACAGCGACCTGCTCTGGGTCTCTGCCACGCCGTTCTTCTCGAGCCTGTGTTCGATGCGGTCAACGGAGACCGTCGAGATCTCGTCGCACGTTGGGCAGGGTCACCCAATGCTAAAGGTCAAAGCTGGCCGGTGTCCACTTTTCCCCGCTCGCGCTGCTCGCGACGCACTTCTCAATAAAGTGAACGCCGCGTGCGCCGTCCACGACCGTGGGAAAATCAAAGCCGCGCGAAAGCCGTACCGCGCGAGCCTCGTGAGTATCGCCGAGCCTCGCGGCCTCCTTGGACGGTGCCATCGCCCCGCCCGCGCGGATCGCCTGCCCCACCGCGTTGTACACGTTCGCGAATGCCTCGAAGAACGCCTCGGGGTGCCCTGCGGGCAGCCGCGTGTTCGCCTTGGCCGCGTCGCACAGATACCCGTTGCCGCGCCGCAGAACCCGCTCGGGCTGACCATCGAGGCGATGGACCAGCGCGTTAGGGTCTTCCTGTCGCCAGTCGAGCGAACCCGTCGTGCCGAAGACCCGCAGGCGGAGATCGTTCTCGTGCCCCACCTCGACCTGACTGGCCATAAGAACGCCCTTGGCCTGCGTGCCGCCCTTAGGCTTGAAGCGCAGCAGCACGTTCGCGTCGTCGTCGAGCTTGCGCCCCGGCACGAACGTCGTGAGGTCGGCGCAGATCGCGTCGAGCTCCAGTCCGGTCGTGTACGACGCGAGCTGCTCGGCGTGGCTGCCGATGTCGCCGATCGCGCCGCCCAGTCCCGACCGCGCCGGGTCTGTCCGCCAGTCGGCCTGCTTCTGCCCGGACTGCTCCAGCGCGCTCGCCAGCCAGCCCTGGTTGTACTCGACCACCACCTTGCGCACTACACCGATCTCGCCGCCCGCGATCATGGACCGAGCCTGCTTGACCATCGGGTAGCCCGAGTAGTTGTACGTCACCCCGAACACCACCCCAGCCTTCTCCACCGTCGCGATCAGCTCTCGAGCCTGTTCGCTCGACACCACCATCGGCTTGTCGCACACCACGTTGAACCCCGCCTGGGCGAAGGCCTTGGCCACGGGGAAGTGCGCGTTGTTGGGCGTGACGATGCTGACAAAGTCGATCCGCTCGCCTGGCGGCAGCTTCTGCTCGCCTTCGAGCATCTGCGCCCACGTCGAATAGTTCCGCCGATCCTCCAGGCCCAGGTCCTTGCCCGACGCGATCGCCTTCTCCGAGGTTGACGAGAGCGCCCCGGCCGTGAAACGCACGCCGTTGTCCAGGTTCGCCGCCGTGCGATGGACCGCGCCGATGAACGCCCCGCGCCCGCCGCCGACCATGCCCATCTTGAGAACACGCTGAGTCATCGATCACCTCGCTGCTTAAACGCCGCCGCCGAGTCGCATGCCCGGGTGCCGCGCTGACGTCTGGGGAAGATACGCGATTGTCCGCAGAGATGAGACGAAACCCATAAAAAAACCGGCGGGCCTCGATGGCCCGCCGGTCTGAGATCATCCTCAATCGCCCCGATCGGAGCGACGGTCATTGAGGAACTTAGTTGGCGATGTAGTTGACCTGCTCGTCGTTACGAACGGGCTTGGTCTGGTCGGAGGTCGTCGTGGTCTGGACCACGAGCTCGCCTTCCTTGGAACCCTTAACCGTGATCGTGAACACCTTGGTATCGCCGACCTTGAGCGTGCCGATCTTCCAAGTGACCTTGCTACCAGCCGCAGTCGCGCCGCCGACCGCGGTGGTCGAGACGTAATCGAGGCCCGCGTCAAAGTCCGCGACCATCGTGACGTTGGTCAGGTCGGTCTGGCCCTGGTTCTTCACGGTGTAGGTGAAGACGTGCGCCGCGCCGATGTTGACGACACCAGTATCGTCACCGATGTTGGTGCCGATGTCGGGCACGCCCTTGACGCCGGTCGAGCAGCTATCCGTGACCGCGGCCGCGCAACCGCAGGTCGCGGTGGCGGTGGTCTGGAGCGTGCCAGCCGTCTTAGAGCGGACGACGAAGGAGACCGTGCGAGCGTCCTTGGCGTTCAGATTACCAATGTTCCAGGTGACCTTGCCGCCAGCGCTGCTGCCGCCGTTGTCAGCGCTGACGAAGTCAGCACCGGCCGGGAGAGTCGCCGAGACCTGCGTGTTGGTGCAGTTGGCGTCGCCCGTGCTGGAAACAACGAACTTAAAGGTCGCGTTGCGACCGATCAAGAGAGCGGGCGGGCACTCGGCCTTGATGGCCAGCGACTGGCTGCGGACCACGGTGCTGACCGGGGCCGACTCGACCGTCAGGCCGCCGTCGGCCGTCGCGCCAGCGGTGTTGCTGTACGTGCCAGCCTTCGCAGCCTTCACGTTGACCGTGAACTCCTTGGACTCGCCCGAGCCGAGAGTGCCGACGGGCAGGTCGAGGGCCGTCTTGCCGTCGGTGGTCGTCAGACCAGCCGGGAGGTTGTCACGCACGCGAACGTTCGTGGCCTGGCCCGAGCCGGGGTTCTTGACGATGATCTTGTAGGGGAACGGATCGCAGATCAGCACTTCGGCCGGGCCCGACTTGACGATCGCCAGAGCGGGCTCAACCACGTTGGTGGTCGCGCACAGCGAGTTGTTGTACGAGACCATCACGCACGCGCCCGAGATACCGACCTTGCCAGCCGTGCCCGTGAGCTTGATGATCTGCGTCTTGCAGGGGCCCAGCTCACCGACCGTCCAGTTCACGCCGTCCGGGCCAGCGGTGCCAGCGGGGGTCGAGCTGGTCAGGGTGTAGTTCTGGAAACCCTTGCCCGTCACGAGCACGTTCTGCAGCGTGCCGTTGGTCAAGTTCGTGACGTGGATCTCGGAGGAGTAGGGAGCGCCCGCGCGAACTTCCTTGGGCATGACCTCGTGGACGAGGATCGCGCTAGTCGCGGTGTCACCGGTCGGGAACGCCATCATGCTCGAGCCCATCCCGGCCGCGAGGGCAGGGGTGTAGCCGCGGCAGGGGCCCGACGAGGCTTGCGCAACCGGCTCGGCCTTGGCCGGTTTGGTCTCGGCGGCCTTGACCGGGGCAGGCTTGGGGTCAGCTTTGCGCTGCTGGGTCGTCTGCTGGCAGCCGACAGCCATCAGGCCGACGACGGCGAGCAGGGCGGGAACGCTACGGGTGGACCAGGATCGAATCACGAGAGAACCTCCTCTAAGGGGAATGAGATGTGTCCGAATGACACGAACGAAGCGCCGAACTCGGCGAGTTTCACAGATTGAACTCAACAAAAACCTATCACAACTCTTTGAGACGCGAATTTTCAAGGCAGAGGCCGCGATCGGCCCGAATTAAATTTAGGAACTTTGAATCAAATGAGTAGGCGTTCCGGTAGAAGACTGAGCGAACCTCGAGCCTGCATTGCCTGAACACCGAACTCTCCGAAAGAGACGACATACAAGTGACATGCAAGGCACGTTAGAGTAAAGTCGAGCATAAATCGTGTGAGCCAGGCTCGCTTGTGCGCCCTTAAAGTTCCGCGCAGGCCTCGCTCGGAAAGCGAGACGAAGAATAGCGTCGGTACGGGCACTGTCAAGGAATACTCGGGCCGTATCAGTGCGCAATGGCCCTGCCAGCGTGACGCGTTCTTCTCGTTTTTGTGAATCTACACCGCCAGCCGCGCATACCAGCAGATACGCCACGAGCGTCCAAGGACCGGGACGCACCGTACAAGGCGATGACCCCGAACAAGCCGCGGCTCGCGCCAGCCTCGCTGCCCCCTAAGGCGCGCGTCCGTCCGGACTGAAAGCACTTTTCGCGCTTAACTCGCTTGACTTTGAACCGCTCTCTCGAAAGACTACCAAAGTCATCAAGAGTCCCGAACCGCCTCCAGGGTTCGGGCGGCAACCGAGCGACGCGTCACGCGATCCGCCACGGTGCCGAGGTCAGCCCCGCGAGGGGAACGATGAGGCCGGGTCAAGAACCTAGGCACAACGCTGTCACCGGCGGAGAGCTTGGTCAATCTTCTCACCCAGCACAAATTGCACGGATGTTCCGTGCGACCATCGCGCAGGCTGCCCAGTCCTTGATGCCGTAGGGAGACCACGGCATGCCCCCGGGCCATCGATCCGACCTCAACCGATCCGATCTTAACGCGAACCACACCGCTGAGACAACCTCCGACATTATCCACTCCATCACCACCCGCGCCATCCACGCTGGCACACGGCCCGACCCGACCACCGGCGCAATCCTCACCCCGATCTTTCAATCAACGACCTATGTGCAAGAAGCCGTCGGCCAGCACAAGGGCTTCACCTATTCCCGCTCCGACAACCCCACCGTCGCCGCCCTCGAAGCACGTCTCGGCGCGCTGGAGAACGCTCCCCCGTCGGTCTGTTACGCAACCGGGCTCGCCGCCGAGACCGCGCTTTTCCTCGCGTTCCTCAAGGCCGGCGACCACGCCGTCCTCAGCGACGCGGTTTACGGCGGCACCGTCCGGCTCTTCCAACAGATCCTCGACGGCCTCTCCATCCGCTCGTGCTTTGTGGACACCTCTTCACCCGAGGCTATCGCTCGTGCGATCACGCCCGCGACCAAGCTCGTCTTCATCGAATCGCCCGGCAACCCCACCCTCAAGCTGACGGATATCGCCGCCGTCGCGCGCATCACACACGCCGCGGGGTGCTTGCTCGCCGTAGACAACACGTTTCTTACGCCGATCCTGCAACAACCTCTTGACCTCGGCGCGGACTTCAGTCTTTACTCAACCACCAAATACATTGAAGGTCACAACGCGACCGTCGGCGGCGCGATCACCACGCGCGACCAAACCAAGATTGACCGCCTGCGCTTCATCCGCAAGTCGATCGGCTCCATCCAAGCTCCGTTCGAGGCCTGGCTCACGCTCCGCGGGATCACAACCCTGCCGCTCCGCATCAAGCAGCACTCTATCAACGCTCTGAAAGTTGCGCGGCATCTTGAAAGCCATCCGTCGGTCGCGCGAGTCTCGTACCCCGGCCTCCTCTCGTTCCCGCAGCACACGCTCGCACGCCGCCAGCACATCTCCCGCGACGGCGTCGAGCACCACGGCGGGATCGTGTCGTTCGAAGTCCATGGCGGCATCGAGGCCGGGATCGCCGTGATGAACAACGTCAAGCTCTGCTCGCTGGCTGAAAACCTCGGCGCGGTCGAGACGCTCATCACCCACCCCGCGTCGATGACCCACGCCGACGTGCCCATCGCCCAACGTGCATCGATCGGGCTGAGCGAGGGGCTGATCCGTCTCTCGGTAGGCCTTGAAGAACCCAACGACATCATCGCCGACCTCGATCGCGCTCTGTTGATCGCCACCCACAAGCCACTTTCCCGCTCGTCAGAAAGGAACGCAACGTGTCTCAACGCACTGTGATCGTGCTGAAGTTTGGAGGATCCGTCCTCACTCGCGAGCAGGACCTCGCCGATGCGACCCACGAGATCTACCGTTGGGTCCGCGAAGGATGGCGGGTCATCGCCGTCGTCTCCGCGCTCGGCAAGACAACGGACCGCCTTCTCGCTCAAGGCCACCTCTACGGCGTCGCGCCCGACCCCGCGTCGCTCGCCGCGCTCGTCGCCACCGGCGAGCTCACGAGCGCCGCCCTGCTCGGGCTTGCACTCGGCAAGGCCGGGATCCCCGCCGAAGTCCTCGACGCGGCCCGGCTCGCTCTACAAACTCAAGGCCCGGTGCTCGACTCCGAACCCGTCGACGTTGACATCGCCGAAATCCGGCGAACGCTCGACCGTGTTCCGGCGATTGTCGTTCCCGGCTTCCTCGGCCGCGATGTAAACGGCCGGACCACGCTGCTCGGCCGCGGTGGCTCCGACTTCACCGCCCTCTTCCTCGCGCAACGTCTCAACGCCCGTTGCCGGTTGGTCAAGGACGTCAAAGGACTTTACGAACGCGACCCCGCCAAGCCCGGGCCGATCGCGCGTCGCTTCCGCGCACTGTCCTGGGACGACGCCCTCAAGCTCGACGGCCGGATCGTTCAACACAAAGGCGTCCGTTTCGCCCGCGACCACGGACTTGAGTTCGAAGTCGGCGCAATCAACGGCGCGGACGTCACGACCGTCGGCCCGCGCGCGATCGACACCGCCATCGTTAACGAGCCCGTGCCGCCCCCGTTGCGCGTCGCGCTCCTCGGCCTTGGAACAGTGGGATTCGGGGTTTACCAGCACATGAACCGCCGCTCGGATCTTTTCGAGATCACCAGCGTCGCCGTCAACAACCCCAAGCGTCACGCCGACAACGGGGTGCCGTTGTACCTGCTGACCACCGATTCCGCACGGGCCGCGAGATCGGACTGTGAAGTGATCGTCGAAACCATCGGCGAGCCGATCGTGAGCCGAGCGTTGATTGAGACAGCGCTGCGCTCGGGCAAGCACGTCGTCACCGCCAACAAAGCCGTCATCGCCCAGCACGGCCCGCAGCTGCACAAGATCGCACGCGAGCACGGTGTCGAGCTTCTGTACTCTGCGGCCGTCGGCGGTTCGGTGCCGTTGATCGAAGCCGTGACGAGACTCTCACGCGAGACTCGCATCGAATCGATCGAGGGCGTTATCAACGGAACAACCAACGCGGTGCTCGATCGATTGGCGTCGGGCAGCAGCTTGGAGGATGCTGTTCGCGACGCCCAGATCGCGGGGTTCGCCGAGGCCGACCCGACCAGAGACCTCGACGGCACGGACGCATCCGACAAGCTCCGCATCCTTATCCGCCATGCGTTCGGCGTCGAACTCAGCGCAAGCGAGATCGCTCAGACCGGCATCGTCACGCTTCAACCCGCGGCCGTTGCGGATGCCGTTCAACGCGGCCGACGCGTCAGGCTGCTCGCCAAGGCAACGAGAACGGCCACCGGAGTCTGCGCGATCATCGCGCCGACCGAACTCGACCTCGCGCACCCGTGCGCGACGACTTCCGGGGAATCGAACTCGCTCGTTATCTCTACGAAAGAAGGTCAAGAGGTCGTGACCGGAAAGGGCGCGGGCCGGTGGCCGACCGCCGAAGCCGTCGTGGCAGACCTGCTCTCACTCGCCCGACTCCCCCACCATCTCGGCACCACGAGGCGCCCTCCTTACGGCGCGTTCTCCAACTCAACTCCCGCATCGCAAACCGTGGAGGTCGCATGAGGCCGCACACTTCGCTCGTTCACTTTGACCCCTGCCCCGGCGACCCCTTCCGCGCCATAGCGACCCCGATCTACCAGACCGCGACGTTCGACCAGGAATCCGCGCAGGAGTTCGGTCGCTTCGACTACTCGCGCAGCGGCAACCCAACACGCCAAGTGCTCGAAGATCACCTCGCGCGGATCGACGGCGGTGTGCGCGCGCTCACCTACTCCAGCGGCCTCGCCGCCCTCGCCGCCGTCGTGCGGCTGCTCAAGCCCGGCGATGAAGTGCTCGCCAACGACGATCTCTACGGCGGCACGTACCGGCTCTTGTCAAAGGTTTTCGAGCCTCGTGGCATCGTCACTCGATACGCGGACCTGACCGACCCCAGCGCCGCGGCCGCCGCGATCACGCCGCGCACCAAACTCATCCACACCGAGGCCCTGACCAACCCGCTCCTGCGCGTGTGCGATGTTCGTGCGCTCGCCAAGGTCGCTCACGACGCCGGTGCAAAGCTCTCGATCGATAGCACTTCGCTGAGCCCGTACCTTCTTCGCCCTCTCGAGCTCGGGGCTGATTTCGCAGTGCATTCGGCAACCAAGCACCTGGGCGGGCACAGCGACGTGACCGCTGGCGCGGTGGTGGTGCGAGACGCCGCTCTCGCGGCCCAACTCGCGTTCCTTCACAACGCCGAGGGCTCGGCGTTGAGCCCGTTCGATTCCTTCCTCTTGCTCCGTGGGATCAAAACGCTCGGCATCCGAGTGGACCGCCAGCAAGCCAGCGCCACCAAGATCGCCCATTGGCTCGCGGCCCACGCCGAAATCCGCGAAGTTCTCTTCCCGGGTTTATCAAACCACCCAGGTGACTTGGTTCACGTCGAGCAATCCAGCGGCCCGGGCACCATCGTCTGCTTCCGCACGGGCTCAAACGACTTCTCACGTCGCATTGCAGAATCTTTGAAACTCTTTAACATCGCCGTCAGTTTCGGCGGCGTGAACTCTTCGGTCAGCCTGCCGTGCCGCATGTCGCACGCCAGCATCCCCGCGGCGGTGCGCAACGCTCGCGCGCTCCCTGAAGATCTCGTGCGTCTGTCCATTGGCATCGAGGATTCAGAAGACCTGATCGAAGACCTCGAACACGCGATCGCGTCCGCGTTCCCGAGTGTGTGTTGCGTGCCCGTGTGCACCGGGACAGGCAGCCCCGTATGACGCACGACCTTGGGAACGTGGCGATCGTCGGCGCGACCGGGGCCGTCGGCCGCGAGGCGCTCTCGATCTTGGAATCACGCCAGCATCCTGCGGAAATGATCGTGCCGTTGGCCTCGGCTCGTTCGGCAGGAACACACATCTCGTACGCGGGCGATTCGCTGCTGGTGCGCGCGATCGATGCAGAAGCGTTTAACAGAACAGACTTCGCGCTCTTCTGCGCCACGGCCGAAGTCTCGCGGCGATGGGCCCACCCGGCCGGACGCGCAGGCGCGGTCGTGATCGACAACTCCTCGGCCTTCCGTCTCCACGACGATGTACCGCTGGTCGTCCCTGAAGTAAACGGCGAAGCGATCCCGCCCGGTTGCACGCTCATCGCCAACCCGAATTGCTCGACCATCATCCTGCTCGTCGCACTCAACCCGCTTCGCGCGCGGTTCGGAATCGAGCGCATCGTGGTCTCGACGTATCAGGCGGTCTCCGGCGCTGGCGCCGCCGCGCTCTCCGAACTGCGCGAACAGGCCGCAGCTGTGCTCGCCAGCGGATCAGTGAAGCCCAAGGTCTTCCACGAACCCTGCGCGTTCAACGTCTTTAGCCACAACTCACGCGTCGAGCTGGACACTGGTATCAACGGCGAAGAGCGCAAGATGATCGACGAATCGCGAAAGATCTGGGCCGACCCATCGCTGTCCATCACGCCGACATGCGTGCGCGTTCCGGTCTTCCGGGCCCACACCGAATCCGTGACCGTCACGCTTTCGGAACCCGCGACGGAATCGCAAGTTCGCGCGGCGCTCTCCGCCGGGTCCGGGCTCCGGGTCGTTGACGATCGGGCCACAAACTCCTTTCCGACCACGCTGCACGCGAGCGAGCACGACGAGGTTCTGGTCGGTCGAATTCGGCCTGATCCTTCGGAAGTCCTGGGCCCGGACGGCAATCTCCAGACGTTATCGCCGCCCGATTCGCAGCGAGTCGCGCGGACGTGGTGCCTGCTTATCGCCGGCGATCAGATCCGGAAGGGGGCGGCCCTGAACGCGATCCAGATCGCCGATCTCGTGGCCGCACGGCAACGCCAGAATGCCCAGATTGCGCCGTCCTAGCACGCGATTTCTGGTATCCTGCGTGGAATGTTGATCGACGATCCTCGCTTCGATTCCGATCGCGCGCACCGCCCACGTTCCGCTCATGCGCGGGCGTTCATTTATCGTCACGCGCCGCTAATCTGGCTCGCCGCACTCGTGGCGTGCGGGCTCGGGCTGCTCGGGATCTCGGCCGACATGCCCACGCCCGAGGACGTCACGCCCGACGTGCCCAAGGGCGTCGATCCGGTCCGCTTCGGCCGCGATATCAGACCGATCTTGTCTGACCGCTGTTTTAAGTGCCACGGCCCCGATCCCAGCTCGCGGCAGGCCGACCTTCGGCTCGATGATCGAGATTCCGCGACCACCGAGCGCAAGGGCGGTGCGCACGCGATCGTCCCCGGCCGCGCGGACCAGAGCGAACTCTGGAAACGCATCACGTCTACCGATCCCGACGAGGTCATGCCTCCACCCAAGGCTGGCAAGAAGCCCCTGAATGATCAAGAGAAAGAACTGCTGAAGCACTGGGTCGATTCGGGGGCAGCCTACGAGCCGCACTGGGCGTTCGTTGCGCCCAAGCGTCCCGCGCCGCCAGCGCTGAAATCGCAGGGCTGGGCACGCAACGAGATCGACGGCTTCATTCAGAGCACGCTCGAGCGCCACCAGATCAAGCCAGCCCCCGAGGCCGAACGCTCAACCCTCGCACGCCGCGTCTTCCTCGACCTGACGGGCCTGCCGCCGACTCCGGAAGAACTTGCCGAGTTCAGCAACGACCAAAGGCCCGACGCCTACGAACGTCTCGTCGATCGGTTGATGAACGATGATCCGTACCGAACGCGAACCGCCGAGCGGCTTGCCGTTCCGTGGCTTGATTCGTCGCGCTTCGCCGATACCTCCGGCATCCATATGGACGCGGGGCGCCAGATCTGGCTGTGGCGCGATTGGGTGCTCAACGCGTATCGCGACAACATGCCCTTCGACCGATTTCTCACGGAGCAGCTCGCGGGCGACCTGATCTCAAGTGCGACCGACGATCAGAAGATCGCCAGCGGGTTCAACCGCAATCACGTCACGACCGACGAAGGCGGCGCGATCGCCGAGGAGTATCTCGTCGAGTACGCCGTGGAACGCACGGCCACCACAGGATCGGTGTTCCTGGGCCTGACCGTCGGGTGTGCTCGTTGTCACGACCACAAGTTCGACCCGGTCTCGCAGTCCGAGTTCTTCAGCCTGCTCTCGTTCTTCAACTCGATCGAGGAGCCAGGCCTCTATTCGCAGCTCCCCGACCCGCAGCGCGCCTTTGAGCCGTTCCTCGTCGTGCCGACGGCCGCTCAGAAGAAAGAACGCGCCGAGATCAGCGCTCTCCTCGCCGCGAGCACGGTCAAGCTCGACGAGAGCGACCCCAAAGAGGATTCGCAGCGTGCCGAGTTCTTCGCGGCCTTGCCCACGCGCTCCGGGATCGCGTGGCAGAACAACCTCGTGTTGAGCGTGGCCTCGACGTCGGGCTCGACGATGACCGTCCAGAACGATCGCTCCGTTCTCGCCTCGGGCGCGAACCCGGACCGCGACGAGTTCCAGATCTCCGTTCGCGCCGAGGGCACCAATCTTCGGCTCATCGCGCTGGAAGCGCTCGGCGACGCGAGCATGTTCATGAGCCGCGTCGGGCGTGCTCCCAACGGCAACGCGGTGCTTTCAAGGATCGAAGCGGAAGCGGTCTCGGTCGCGGATCCATCGCAGCGCACGCCCATCCATCTGACCTGGGCCTGGGCTGATGTTGAACAGATGAACGGGGATTACAGGGTGACCAACGTCATCCATTCTGATGCCGCGGTCGCAGCGTTAAAGTTAATGGATGCTGGCTGGGCGGTTGCCGCGCACGAGATCCCGGGCAACCGGCTCGCGCTGTTCCAGGCCGAGCGGCCGTTCGGCTTTGAGGGCGGCACCGAGGTCCGGATCAAGCTCTCCTTCCAATCCATCTACGCGAACCACACGCTCGGCAGGGTCCGCCTCTCGCTCGGAACCATGACCGATCAAGGCACGGCCTCATTGCCTGTGATATCCAGCGCGTGGCATCAGCTCGGCCCCTTCACGCCCTCATCCAAGGACGACGCGTACGCGCGCGAGTTCGGCCCCGAAAAGGACGCGTCGCTCGACACCACGAAGAATTTCGCACCGGGCAAACTGACGTGGAAGTTCTCACTGAATCTCGCGGATGAGAAACTGAACTACGACTTACCCCAAGGCCTGGCCGTCACGTTCGTCGGCCGCTCACTTTTCTCGCCCTCCCCACGCCAGGTCGAGGTCTCGCTAGGTAGCGACGACGGGTTCCAGCTCTTTCTCAACGGCACCAAAGTTGCCGAGAACAAAGCCGAGCGAAGTATGCTCGCCGATCAAGACAAGGTCACGCTGAACCTCGTCGAGGGAGAGAACTGGGTCGTTCTTAAAGTCGTGAACACCGGCGGCCCCGGCGGTTTTTACTGGCGATTGGTCCCTGAATCCAGCGCCCTGCCCCGGGACATCGTCGCCGCGGTCGGACCAACGTCCGAGCAAACTCCCGAGCGCGCCGCCAAGCTCGGCACAGCCTGGAAGCTGGCCTACTCGACGCGCTACCGCTCGCTCGCCGACGAGATCAGCGTGAACACCAAGCGGATCGAAGCGATCGACGTCGCCGCGCCGAAAACAATGGTGATGAAAGAGCTCCCCAAGCCGCGCGAGACCTTCGTGCTCAAACGCGGCGACTACGATAAGCCCGACAAGGCCCGCCCCGTGACTCGCGCGGTCCCGGCGCTTCTGGGAAAGCTGCCAGAAAACGTGCCGCACGACCGGCTAGGCCTCTCCGCGTGGCTGACGTCCGCCGAGAATCCGCTGGTCGCGCGGGTCGCGGTCAACCGTCTCTGGGAACTCGCATTCGGCAGCGGGATCGTTCGAACAACAGAAGATTTCGGCTATCAGGGCGAGTGGCCGAGTCACCCTGAACTGCTGGATTGGCTTGCGGTCGAGTTCCGCGAATCTGGCTGGGACGTGCGGCACATGCTCAAGCTGGTCGTGACCAGCAGCACCTACCGGCAGAGTTCGCGGGTTCGCGGCGAGGTCGTCCAGTCTGATCCGGACAACCGATGGCTCTCGTATTTCCCACGCAAACGCCTCAGTGCCGAACAGATCCGCGATCAGGCGCTCTACGTCTCGGGGTTGCTCGTCGAGAAACTCGGCGGCCCATCGGTCAAGCCCTACCAGCCCGAGGGGCTTTGGGCCGAGGTCGCCATGCCCGAATCCAATACGCGCATTTACGAACGCGGCAAGGGCGAGGATCTCTGGCGGCGCAGCCTGTACACCTACTGGAAGCGCGCGGCGCCCCCGCCGTCCTTGGCCGCGCTCGACAGCCCGACGCGCGAGTCCTGCACAGTGCGACGGATCTCCACCAACACGCCCTTGCAAGCTCTCGTGCTCTGGAACGACGAGCAGTTCGTCGAGGCCGCCCGCGTTCTCGCCGCCCGCACGCTGGCCGAGCCCGGCGACGATCAGGCCAAGCTTGGCCGTCTCTACCAACGCTGCACCGCACGCGAACCGTCGAACCTCGAGCGAGCGGCCCTGAACCGGACGCTCGCCCATTTCCGCGAGCGCTTCTCGCAATCCCCCGAAGACGCCGCCAAGATCATCGCTGTTGGTGAATCAATGAAACCAAAGGACGCTGAAGCGGCCGAACTCGCCGCCTGGACGATGATCGCCAGTTCGATGCTCAACCTCGACGCCACGATTTCCAAAGACTGACCGCAAAGAAAAAGACTCGCTCGACCCGCGAGAAAAGAGGCCTCATGGACCCGCTCGAAGAACATCTCCTGAACCTCACCCGACGCCGCTTCTTTGCCAAGTCCGCCTCGTCGCTTGGCGCAACGCTGGGCACATTCGCGCTCTCTTCGCTCATCGCTCCCACCGCGATCGGGCGCCTCAGGCTCGATGCCTCGCCTGCCGCTCACGTCCCCACCCTCGGACCGCACTTTGCGCCCAAAGCCAAACGCGTGATCTACATGCACATGGAAGGTGCGCCCAGCCAGCACGACCTCTTCGACTATAAGCCCGGGCTCCGCGCTCGCTTTAACCAAGACCTACCCGACTCTATCCGCCAAGGCCAACGCCTCACCGGGATGACCAGCGGCCAGGCCCGATTCCCGATCGCGCCGTCGATCTTCAAGTTCAGCAAGTACGCCAACAACCAGGACGGCGCGTGGGTCAGCGAGCTCATGCCTCACACCGGCAGCGTCGCGCACGAGCTCTGCTTCATCCGCTCCATGCACACCGAAGCCATCAACCACGAACCCGGCATCACGTTCTTCCAAACCGGAAACCAGCAGCCCGGGCGTCCTTCCTTTGGATCCTGGGCCAGCTACGGCCTGGGCAGCGCCAACGCCAACCTCCCCACCTTCGTCGTTCTCATCACGCAGGCCAACGGCGGCAACGTCCAGGCCCTCTCCGCTCGTTTCTGGGGCAGCGGCTTTCTTCCCAGCGAGCACCAAGGCTGCAAGCTTCGCACCGGCGCGAACACCGTTCTTTACCTCCGCGACCCCGACGGCATGAAACGCGACGACCGCCGCGCCATGCTCGACCTCGTCGGCTCGTTGAACGAGAGCGAGTTCGAGCGCACGCTCGACCCTGAGATCCGCACACGCATCGCGCAGAGCGAGATGGCCTACCGCATGCAGATGTCCGTCCCCGACCTCACCGACTTCGGCGACGAGGACGAAGAAACCCTCACCATGTACGGCCCGGACGTAAAAAAGCCCGGCAGCTTCGCCGCCAATTGTCTCCTCGCGCGGCGACTCTCCGAACGCGGCGTGCGCTTCGTGCAGCTCTATATGCGCGGGTGGGACCAGCACGGGAACCTCCCCAAAGACATGAAATCTCAGTCCAGTGCGGTAGACCAGCCGCAGGCTGCCCTGGTCAAGGACCTGCGCCGTCGCGGACTTCTTGACGAAACCCTCATCATCTGGTCGGGCGAGTTCGGACGAACCGTCTACAGCCAGGGCGAGCTCACGCCGCAAAACTACGGCCGCGACCATCACCCGCGCTGCTTCACCATGTGGCTCGCTGGCGGCGGGATCAAGCCCGGAATCTCCTACGGCGCGACCGATGATTTTTCGTACAACATCGTCGAGAACCCCGTCGATGTCCACGACCTGCACGCAACCCTTCTGCACCTGATGGGCATGAACCACGAGCAGCTCGTCTACCGCCACCAAGGCCGAGACTTCAGACTGACCGACGTCTTCGGCAAGGTCATTCACCCCATCCTCGCCTGATTCTTTCCGACGGAGCGATTCTTGAACCAATGGATCCAGGTCTTCGGACGATTCCACCCGCTCGTGCTCCACATGCCCATCGGCCTACTCGCGGGCCTCGCGGCGATCGAAGCCGTCACGCTGTTCAAGCGTGACGCCGCGTGGGTCGCCGTGGCGCGGTTCATCGCCGTGCTGGCCGCGGCCTCGGCGGTTTTCACCGCGGTCACAGGCTACGTGCTCAGCCTCAGCGGAGACTACGACGGCGGTCCCGTCGAGCTGCACCGAAATCTGGGCATCGCCGTCGCAGTCGCGTCCGTGCTCACCGCCGCATTTTATTTCTACCAATCTTCCCCCTGGCCGCGACGAATCGCGCTCGCGATCTGCATGGCTTGCCTCCTCCCCGCCGGCCACCTCGGCGCAACCATGACGCACGGCGAAAACTTCCTCTTCGCGCCGCTCGATGCCAAGCCGGAAAAGCCTGCGAGAGCAGCGCCGCCCGAGCGTGCGTCTGATCCAGAAGAGCCCGGCAACTTCGAGCAGACACCCACCGACAAATATAATCGCGGCGAACAACCCACAGCCGCGGCGTCCCCCACCACCCACTTCGAGACCGTGATCGCGCCCATCCTCGCCCAACGCTGTTCCAGCTGCCACAGCGCAACCAAACAGAAGGGTGAGCTCGCCCTTCACACTCGCGAAGCCATCCTCAAAGGCGGCGAGTACGGCCCTGTCATCGTCCCCGGCAACGTCAAGGACAGCGAACTCGTCACCCGCCTACGGCTCCCGATCGACGACGACGAGCACATGCCACCTCGAGCCAAACCGCAGCCAACAGAGCAGGAGATCACGGCGATCGAAGCATGGATCGCATCGGGCGCAAGCTTTACAGATCTATCCGTGTCGCCCGGCGCGGCTTCGTCAGAAGTCGTCCCTCGAGCGAAATCCCCAACAAAGTCGGCCGAACCGAAGGCGGGCAATCAGATGCTCGATCTTCCCGACGCAGAAAAGCCCAGCACCGCCTCGCTCAATCTCGCCGAAGCGCCGCTCGCCGCGATCCAAGCTCTCCGAGATCGATTCATCCACGTCGCGCCGATCGCGCAGGACTCGACCCTGCTGGTCGTCGATCCCGCGGCCGTGGCGGCACAGATCGACGACCAGCAAGCTCGCGAACTTCTCGCCCCGCTGCACTCGAATCTCGCGGACGTTTCTCTCGCTCGCACCAGGGTCACCGACGCTTCGATGCCATTCCTTGCCGCGTTCCCCAGCCTCCGCCGTCTCGATCTTCGAGCGACGGCCGTCTCGACAAGCGGCATCGCAACTCTGAGATCTTCAACAACGATCAACGAGCTGGTACTCTCGCAGACCCGGCTCGACGACGGCGCGGTTGCCGCGATCGTCGAGATGCCCTCGCTCCTTCGCGTGTACCTCTGGAAATCTGGGATCACGCCCGAGGGCATCGACCGCCTCCGCCGCGAGCGGCCCAAGCTCTTCGTTGATGCGGGCGATCGCGCCGTGACGACAATCACGACGACCGAGAGCGAGATCAAACTTTCGAGTGACGCGCCAGTGACCGGCGCTCCACCGTCAATAGCTCAGGTACCTAGTCAGACTACGACTCAGGCCGCCGACCTCGCACCGGCCAACACCGTCTGCCCGGTCTCCGGAAGCCCGGTGGTCGCGAAGTACTCGATCGTCCACAACGGCCGGGTCATCGGCTTCTGCTGCCCGAACTGCCCGAAGGAGTTCTGGGCCGACTCTGCGAAGTTTGAATCGAAGCTGCGGTGAAAGAGGCGCCGGTCGATGGGGACCAACGCAACGAAACCCGTAATTCTACTTTTTCCGCTTCTTAAACCGGTCCTTCACGCTCGGCGCGAACGACGAGCCCTTGCTCCCAAACCCCGGCATCCCCTGCAAGCCAGGCATCCCCGACGTCACGCCCGCCGACCCGAGCTCCTTCACGGCCTTGGCCTTGCCAGCCGCCGAAAGCCCCGCCATCTGCTTGGTCAGCTTGTTCACGGTATCGAACTGCCGCACCAGATTCCCGACGTCGTTCTGCTGCACGCCCGAGCCCGCCGAGATCCGCTTTCGTCGTGAATTGTCGATCGTGTTGGGCTTCTCACGCTCGCCCTTGGTCATCGAGCTGATCATTGCCTCGACGCGATCAAGCTGCTTCTCCTCGACGTGAACATCCTTGAGCGCCGATCCCACGCCCGGCAGCAGCCCGAGCAACTGCTTCATCGGCCCCATCCGCCGCAGCGTCTTCATCTGCCCCAGGAAGTCCTCCATCGTCAGCTGGCCCTTCTCCATCCGCTTCTGGATCCGCTCGGCCTCTTCCTGAGAAACTTCCTGCTGAGCCTTCTCCACCAGGCTCACGACGTCGCCCATGCCCAAGATCCGCCCGGCCATGCGGTCCGCGAAGAACTCTTCGAGCGCGTCGAGCTTCTCGCCGACGCCGATGAACTTGATCGGAGCGCCGGTGACGTGCTTGACCGAGAGCGCCGCGCCGCCGCGGGTGTCGGAATCGAACTTCGTCAGGATGATGCCGTCGACTTCTAACTTCGCGTGGAACGCCTTGGCCGAGTTCACGGCGTCCTGACCGGTCATCGCATCGACCACCAACAGGATCTGGTGCGGGTGCATGGTCTTGTTCACCTGCTGCAGCTCGCCCATGAGTTCGTCGTTGACGTGAAGTCGGCCCGCGGTATCAAGAATCAGCGTGTCGATCCCGGCCTTCTGCGCCGCAATCAGCGCCCGCTGGCACACCCCCACCGCCGCGCCGACGGCCTTGCCATAGGCCGCGACCTTGTCGGGCTCGGAATAAAAAGTAACCCGCGCCCCGCCCGGCATGTCTGCTTCGACCTGCCGCGCCACCGTCTCCAACTGCTCTACCGCGGCCGGCCGCTGCAAGTCCGCCGCCGCGAGCATCACCGAACGCCCGCGTTTCTTCAGGTACGCCGCCAGCTTGCCGCACGTCGTTGTCTTCCCCGACCCCTGCAGCCCGCACATCATCACGATCGTCGGCCCGGGGCTCACGTGCATGATCGCGCCATCGCCCGCGGGCAGCCCGATACCGGGGATCGTCTGGTCGCCGGTCGTGCCGCCGAGCAGCTGCACCAACCTCGCATGTACGATGCCGATCATCTCCTGGCCCGGCTTGAGGCTCTTGGTCACCTCCCGTCCCACCGCGTCCTGCATGACCCCCATGCAGAACTCGTCCACCACCGAAGCGTGAACGTCCGCGTCGAGCAGCGACGTGCGCACCTCGGCCATCGCGTCGCGCACGTTCGATTCGGTGATAACCGCCTGGCCCGAGAGCTTGCGGAGAACACTGGAAAAACCGTCGGAAAGGCGATCGAACATGAGATCTGGTTCCTTGCGTGCGACCAACACGGGCACGAGTAGCTTTGTTCCGCCCTACCAATCTGAGTGGCACATTTTTTGAACTGTGCCTACTCCCTCAACTTCTCGTATCTCTTCAACATTTCCCCAGCGCAGCACTGCCACCGAGTTCTTACTGTAGTCTTCCGCTCCAACCCCTTCAGTCACCACACGGCCGCCCGAAGCTCGATCACCGCTTCGCCTTCAACCACCCGTGCAACTTCTTCGCTGTCCATGTGTTCACACATCGCTCCGGCGTGACCCCGCCGCGCCGCGCCGTCAGCACGCCCAGTCGAAGATGTTCGAAGTCGCCCGATTCGTGCACGTCATTGTTGATCACCGCCACGCAACCGGCGTCCATCGCCACGCGCACGTGCAGGTCGCGCAGGTCCAGCCGCATCCAGTGCGTGTTGATCTCGAGCGCCACGTCGTGCTCCTTGGCCGCCGCTGCCAGCTCCCGGATGTCCGGCTCCAGCCCGCGCCGCCGATTGATCAGCCGCCCCGTCGGATGCCCGATGATGTGCACGAGCGGGTGCCGGATCGCGCGCAGCAGCCGGGCCGTGGCCGTCTCCGAATCCTGCGCCAGAGAAACGTGCGGGCTCGCCACCACCACGTCAAGCTCCGCCAGCAGTTCATCGCTGTAGTCCAGCGAGCCGTCCGCCAAAATGTCCACCTCCGACCCTGCGAGCACGGTGATCCCCTCGATCTCCTCGTTCACGCGCCGCACCCCCTTGATATGCTCGCGCAGCCGCTCCGTCGACAACCCATTCGCCACGCCGTACGACGACTTAGAGTGATCGGTCACCGCGATCGTGTGGAACCCAAGCCCCTTGGCTCGCTCGGCCAGTTCCCGGATGCTCAACCGCCCGTCCGAGGCCGTGGTGTGCGCGTGAAGCTCGGCCTGCACGTCCGCAACCTCGACGAGCCGCGGCGTCTCTTTCAACACGAGCTCGCCGCGGTTCTCACGAATCTCCGGCGGG
>CAZIMT010000002.1:42217-65053 GCA_964540295.1 uncultured Phycisphaeraceae bacterium | reverse complement strand
CCCGACCTGGCCGTGGCGAACCAGGCCAGCAACAACGTCTCGGTGCTCCTGAACACACCCATCAGCCAACAGCCCGAGTCGGTCACCGTGTGCCCCTTTGTCACCGCCACATTCTCCCTCGTCACCGCCGCGGGCTCCGGCCCCTTCACCTACCAGTGGCAGTGGCAACCCTCAGGCCCCGGCACCGAATGGGCCGCGCTGGCCGATGGCATCAACACCGACAACCTCGGCACACCCGCGTTCGATGTCTCCGGGGCCACCACGCCCAGCATGAACATCACTTCCATCTCGGGGCTGGGCGGCAACTTCCGCTGCATCGTCACCAACGCCTGCGGCAGCGTGACCAGCAACGAGGCCACGCTCACCATCTGCCCCGCCGACTTCAACTGCGACGGCTTCGTCAACGGCGACGACTTCGACGCCTTCGTTGATGCCTTCGGCGTCGGAAATATCGCTGCGGACTTTGACAACAACGGATTTGTGAACGGCGATGATTACGATGCATATGTAATCGCGTTCGAGGCTGGGTGCTGACAGCGGAGTTGCGCTGGAATGACCTTCGTGCTTTGTCTCGAAGCAGTGATCGAGGATCAGCGCGTCGCGCTCGCTTCGCGCCGCCAAAGTTCGCGGAGCAGTGCCTCGAAGCGGCGTGCATACGCGGGGCCGTCGCAGAGAGGGGATTGCCGGACTCGCTCGCGCAGGGAGGATCGGAGTGTGGTCAAGCGGGCGCGGTCGGCGGCGAGTGCGACGGCCTTGGTAATGTAATGTTGGCGATCGCTCGCGATGAGTTCTTCGAGCCCGATCGCGCTGAGCAACGAAACGCCGACGCGCGAGGCGTGAGTTGAACCGCCGACGGTGAGGACGGGCACGCCCATCCAGAGCGCTTCGCAGGTGGTGGTGGTGCCAGCGTAGGGGAAGGGGTCGAGGGCGAGGTCAACGCGGCTATATTGGCCGAGGTGGTCGGCGTAGGACTTGGCCTGCTCGATGGCTTCGACGCGGTCGAGGGCGATGCCGTGGTCGGCGAAGCGGCGTTGAAGGGCGGCGCGGACGGCCGGGTCGGTGAGCTGGACAGCCTTCAGAAGCAGGCGCGAGTTGGGGACCGCGTTGAGGATCTTCGACCAGGCTTCGACGACGTGGTCTGTGATTTTCAGCAGCGTGTTGAAAGAGCCGAAGGTGATCGGCGCGCCGGGTGCGAGCGTGCAGGGGGCGGCGGCGACTTGGGGCGCGTCGGCGCGGGGCGTGTAGCAGAGGAAGCAGGGGTCGAGGCGCACGAGATTTTCGGTGCAGTAGCGGTCGGCATCGGCGCCGCTGGCCGCGAGCGGGGGTGCCGAATCGGCCGATGGGTCGGTGATGGAATCGACGATGCGGTGGTTAATGGAGCGGAGGCCGGTGGTGTTGGGGTAGCCGATGTACGAGGCGGTGACGAGGGCGGGGTGGTGAGGGAAGACGGCGAGGCGTTGCCCTTCGGTGTGGCCGGAGAGCTCGATGAAGATGTCGATCTGGTCGTCGCGAGCTTGCTGGGCGATCTGTGCGTGGGTGAGCGCGGTGACGTCGCGCCAGCCGTCGGCCAGGGCGCGAAGCTCGGCGGTGGTGGCGTCGGGCTTGGAGTCGGGCTTGGTGTCGGTTGAAGCGAGAGTTGAATAGCCCCAGATCTCCAGCACGCTCGGGTCGCGATGCCGGAAGATCGGGTCGGCGAAAAAGGCGACGGAGTGGGTGCGGAAATCAGGCGAAAGAAGCGCGACGCGGAGGCGTTTGCGAGGGTCGCGCGGGCGCGGGCCGGGCTTGACGGCCTCGGGGGCTTGCGGGGCCTGAGCGTCGACGAACGCGCCGATCTGGCGGTGAGCCTCGAAGATCGTGGCGAGGTCGAACTCATCAAGATAGTTCATCGCGAAGGCGACGGCGCGGAGCGAGTTCTCGTGCTGAGGATGCCGCTCGAGCGTGCGCTGCGCGACGTCGAGGCCTTCGCGAAGGCGGGCGGCCCGGAACAGGTCGGCGAGGGTTTTTTCGACGAGGCCGAGCTGGTCGGGGTAGAGCGCCAGGGCGCGGAGGTCGGTGTCGGCGGCGTCGGAGTAGCGGCCTTGAGTGACGAGCGTTGTGGACAGGCCGATGAGGGCGTCGAAAAACGTTGGATCGGCGACGAGAGCACGTTCGAAGAGCGCGACGGCTTCGGTGTTTTTTCCGGTGAGGCTGAGGAGCGAGGCGTGCGTGCTGAGCACGTCGGCGCGGGCGGGCGCACGCGCGGCGGCGCGGGCGGCGAAGTACTCGGCCTGGGGGTACTGCTTGAGCGCGACGAGCGTGACGGCCATCGCGTGAACGAGGTCGGGGTCCGCGGGGGCGCGGCGGAGTTCGGCTTGGAGCGTGAGGCGAGCGTGCTCGTAGCGGCCTTGGTTGAGCGCTTCGCGAACGGCTCTGAGGGTGTGTTGGAGGCGTGACACGCGAAACGGTAGCGAGACGTAACAACTGCGTCGATGGTACACGTCAGCGCGATGCCGGTTTCACTGCCCAACCAAGATCACTTAGTCTCGCATGAGCTCTAAGAAGCTCGACCAAAGAGTATCGCCGGGACTGCGCTTGGCTTAGCGCCGACGGTACCGGGCCGCCATCGAGCCAGCTAGACCCATGAATCCGAGCACGCCTGGCGTCGGCACGACGGTAACGCCAACCTGGAACTGGCCGCCGTTGCCGGTCCAACCGAAAGCATCGATCGACCCCAGGAAGAGGCGTGTCGATCCTGCGGGCGCAAAGAATGTCTGTTCGCCCCCGGTCGTGCCGCGCCTGCCGTTGCCGATGAAAAAGATCTGCTTGAGCTGCGGGGAGAGGGTGGCGAAGTTTCGGTCGCCGACCTCGGAGAAATCGAGCGTGGTGGCGTCG
Source organism: uncultured Phycisphaeraceae bacterium (assembly GCA_964540295.1). Lineage (GTDB taxonomy): Bacteria > Planctomycetota > Phycisphaerae > Phycisphaerales > UBA1924 > CAZCPB01. The sequence goes on along the minus strand of CAZIMT010000002.1, from coordinate 62,182 downwards.
GGTGTTTCGTCGGGGCGACGGTCGTCGAGGAACACGCCGACGAGGCAGTTGATCGGGGCGATGATGTTCGAGAGCCCGAACTCGCGACCACCGGTGTTGGCGACAACGTTGTTGGCGTTGCCGTCGGGCGGGTCGGTGGGCGGGTTGGAAAAGTTGCTGACCGAGCCGGTGACAGTGAAGGCGAGAGCGGTGCCGCCGGTGATGGTGACGCCGCCAACGAGTACCGGAGATTGATCGGGCGCTCGGTCGCCGCTTTGAGTGAAGGTTCCGGTGGGCATTCCGGCGAGCCACGGGCAGGATGAGCCCGGCACGACGGTGACCGCGCCCGATGCGGACATGGTGATCGCGAGGAGAAGAATGGGAGTGCTGGATGAGATTCGCGCCATCGGAATAACTCCCGGAGAAAAACTGAAACGGTTCGGGCCGCGAGCAACTGCTCACCCGAAAATGTGCCTTGAAAACATGGAGATGCAAGGCAAATTGGAGAAAATCTGAGGTCGGAAGCTCGTTGCACGATTCGCCGCCTCTGTTGCCTGTTCGAACACCTTTCAGGGCAAGGACTTCCATTGGTGGGCCCGGCCGAGATGAATTTGGGCGATTCGGACGAGTCGGGGAGCGAGGTGGTACGCTTGCGGCTATGCGTCACTTTGATCTCTGCGTGATTGGGAGTGGACCGGCCGGGCAGAAGGCCGCGATTCAAGCGGCGAAGCTCGGCAAGAGCGTCTGCGTGGTCGAGGCCCGCGAGGTGCTGGGCGGGGCGGCGATCAACACCGGGACGATCCCTTCCAAGGCGTTGCGAGAGGCGATCTTGAGCCTGGGGAACCATCGATCGGCGATGCCGCGGGCCGCGGACTTTTCCGAGGCGGGGCGTCACGCGACGTTCGCGGGGCTTTGGACGGTCTGCAACGAGGTCATCAAGACCGAGATCGAAATGGTGCGCGAGCACTTCGCGCGCAACAACATCGCCCTGATGACGGGGCGAGGGCAGTTCCGCGACGCGAACACGTTGGACGTGATCGGCGAGCACGCTAGTTCGACTGTGCGGGCGGATTACTTCGTGGTGGCGGTGGGCACGCGGCCTTCGAAACCGACGAACATTGAGTTTGACGACACGGACGTGCTGTCATCTGATGAGCTGCTAAATCTGAATGAACTGCCGCACTCGATGATCGTGGTTGGCGGCGGCGTGATCGGCACGGAGTACGCGTCGATGATGGCGGCACTGGGCGTGAAGGTGACACTGATCGAAGGCAGGAGTCGCCTGCTGGACTTTGTGGACGCGGAGATCATCGAGGCGTTGCAGTACCACCTGCGACAGGCGGGCGTGACGCTGCGGTTGGGCGAGAAGGTGGTGAAGATCACCAAGGTGCCGACGCCGCCGGGGGCGCGAAGCAACAACCCGATGATGGCCGAGGCGATGCTCGAATCGGGCAAGACGCTGCGGGCAGATTGTTTGCTGTACGCGGTCGGTCGGCAGGGCTCGACGGAGGGGCTGAACCTGGAATCGGCGGGGCTCAAGGCCGACGATCGCGGGCGGATCAAGGTGAACGAGAACTTCCAGACGGCGGTGCCGAACATCTACGCGGTGGGCGACGTGATCGGGTTCCCGGCGCTGGCGTCGACGAGCATGGAGCAGGGCCGGGCGGCCGCGTGCCACATTTTCAACGAGCGGTTCGAGACGGTGCAGAACCTGCTGCCGTACGGGATTTACGCGATCCCAGAGATCTCGATGGTGGGATGGACGGAGGAGCGGCTGACGGCCGAGGGGATCCCGTACGAGGCGGGCGTGGCGCAGTACAAGGAGATCGCGCGCGGGCAGTTGCTCGGGGACGAGATCGGGATGTTGAAACTGCTGATCCACCAAGAGAGCCACACGATCCTGGGCGTGCACGTGATCGGCACGGGAGCGACGGAGCTTGTCCACATCGGGCAGGCGGTGATGGCGTTCAAGGGAACGGTCGAGTATTTCGTGAACACGGTATTCAACTACCCGACGCTGGCGGAGTGTTACAAAGTGGCGGCGCTGAACGGCTTGAATAAGCTGAGGAATGTGTGATCGAGCTCTGCTCGTCTGTCCGACTAGCAGGCAATAGCCGTCGAGGTCGTGGACGCGAACTTCGCCGTGCGGCATGTAAAATGGGTGCGTGAGTGTGGAGACGATCCCTCGTGCGTCGGCGATGTCCCACACTCCTTGTCGGCGTGTGCTCTCGGGGTTGAAGTCCCCGCCATCGCACACGCCGCTCGAGAGCAGGTGGTTTCGCAGGCTCGCCAGGTCGTCGGTGTACAGGTAGAACAGCACCGCCTGATCCTGCGAGGCGATCGGGCCGCTGGCGCGAGCGAACATGATGCTGCCCGCGCCGGATCGGACCCAGGCCCAAGCGAGGTTGCCCAGCTCGTCAGAGTGCTCGCTGTAGATCGCGAACCCGAGGCGTGAACAGAACTCGACTGACCGGCGCACGTCGGCGACATGGGCCATGGGGACGAGCTGGTTCACTGCGGCGGTCGGTGGGCAGGTGCTGAGGCTCGGTGCTTTGATCGCAGATTGTAGAGCGGGCTGAGGCTGAGGCCGGGGGGCACGGCGCGGCGGGTCGCTACCATCGGCCAATGGCCAAACGTCCCACTCGCAAGCTCGTTGAGAAGGTCATCAAGCTCGACGCGCCGATGGAGGAGATGCCGCCCGCGCCGGTGCCGGTCTCGATGCGGGCGATCGTGGGGCAGGGGCGTGCGGTAGAGATTTTGCAGACGGCCATGAAGTCTGGGCGGGTGCATCACGCCTGGATTTTTCACGGGCCAGCGGGGGTTGGGAAGTTCACGGCTGCGCTGTCGTTCGCGGCGACGCTGCTTGATCCGACCGCGCAGGCCGGGCTTGATGGGTTCATCGAGCCTGAACCGGAAAGCATGGTGCAGGGGTTGTTTAAAGCTGGCACGCACCCGGACTTGCACGTCATCACGAAAGAACTCGCCCGTTTTAGCGACAAGGACACGGTCCGCAACAGCAAGCTCATCACGATCTCGAAGGACGTGATCGAGCAGCGGCTGATCGGGCCGGCGGCGTTGCGGCCTGCGCTGTCCAACATGTCGATCGCGTCGAAAGTTTTCATCGTGGACGAGGCGGAACTGTTGGACCGATCGCCGACGAATGCGCCGACGCAGAACGCGATCTTGAAGACGTTGGAAGAGCCCGCGCCCAAGACGGTGATCATTCTCGTGACGAGCGGCGAGGACCGGCTTTTGCCGACGATCCGCAGCCGGTGTCAGCGTGTTGTGTTCACGCCGCTCGACGAGAAGAGGATGAGAGAGTGGGAGAAGAGTTTGGGGCGCGAGGTGCCGGGCGCGCAGCGGGCGTGGCTGAGCCAATACGCGGCGGGCTCGCCGGGCGGGTATCTCGAAGCGCTCGAGAACGAGCTGTTCGAGTGGAACGAGCGGCTTGAGCCGATGCTGGCGGCGACGCGCAGCGGGCGCTTCGTGGTGGAGCTTGGCTCGACGATGGCGGAGCTAGCGGACGGCTGGGCCAAGGCGTGGGTGGAGAAGCGGCCCAACGCGAGCAAGGACTCGGCCAACAAGGACGGGGCGGACCGCGTGTTCCGCTTGATCGCGGAGTTTTTCAGGCGTGAGGCGCGGACGCTCGCGGGCAAGGCCGGTGGCGACCGTGCGGCGTTGCTGGCGGATCTCGCCGCGATTGACTTGGTTCGCGAGACGGAGCGGCACGTCGATGCCAACGTCAACCTCGGGCTGGCAATGGGGAATCTTTCGTCGCAGTTGTTCGAGAAATTTGGGGCGCGGGATCGCGCTCAGGCGAGCGCGGGCCGCGCTATGCCGACACGCTGAAGGGAGCGCGAACTTGCGACGAGGTGCTGTGGTTGGAAGTGGCGTTCGCGTGGTGAGGAGTCGGATGAGCCGACCCGGCCGCGGTGGTCGCGCCGGTCGTGGCGCCGGTCGTGGCCCGGGTTGGGGAGCCGCGTTCTTCGGCCAGTTTCTGGATCAGCAGCGACCAGGTTTCGCGTTCGTACATGATGAGCTCGATGACCTTGGTGAGCTTGGCAGTGTCCTTGTCCATGCTCGCCTGAGTGATCTCGGAAAAGATGAAGCTGTAGACTGAGAGCACTCGTTCGGCGAGGGCCGGGTCGTGCTCGGGGCGGATGCTGGTCATGAGCTCGCAGATGATGTCGCGGCACTGGGAGATGCCGTTGAAGCTGGCTTCATAGTCCTTGCGAAGGAGCCCGTCGCGCCCTTGGACGGCGAACTTGATCGCGCCGTCGAGCAGCATGAGCCGGAGTTCTTCCGGGCCCGCGGTAAGGACTTTGGTGCGGAGATAGGCGTTGACTGGCTGTGAGTTGGGGGGCATGGCTGACGCGTCTATCGGTTGGAGATCGCGCGAGAATTGCTCCGAGCCTGACGGAGTTGCGCATCAGCGCCGATCTCGCGCGATACAGATGGACCGTGGCCGGGATGCGGACCCGGGGATCAACCCAGGCCTTGGAGCGCGCCCTGCTGGCTCTGGAGCTTGGCGATGGCGGACTCCATCGCGGCGAACTGTCGTTCCAGCACGGTTCGCTTGTCGGCGAGCCGGAGGTCGAAGGCCTCGATGCGCTTGTTCTGCCCGCTGATCTCGGTGTCGAGCGATTTTTTGCGGTTGCTGAGCACGCCGTCGGAGCTATTGATGTACTTGTCGGCGAGGACTTCCAACTGCGCGATGACGCCGAGGGTTTTGTAGGTGGTCTTCTTGTCGGTGCCCGAGACGCTAACGCCGTTGCCCAGGTCGGTGGAGGTCTTTTCGTCGATAGCATACCCGGTGAAGAGCTGCTCGACGGCGCCGGGGTCGTCGGCGATGGCGGTGCGGAGGCGAGCCTCGTCGAGCGTGACCTGCCCGCCGTTACTGATCTTGAGACCGACGTCGGCGAGGCGGTCGTAGCGGCCCGTGATGCCCTGAGCCTTGCCCTGGATGGCGTTGAACAGCGCGCTGCGGAGCTGCTGGGCGGTCCCGTCGCCCAGCAGCGGTCCGCCGACTTTGGTGTCGGCGTTGTAATCGGTCTGCTTGTCGATGCGTCCGACCGCTTCATTGAACGACGAGATGAAGAGCTTGACGGCGGCGAAGATCCCGTCGGTGTCGCGCCCGATGCTGAGCGTCACGGGCTTGTCGCTGACGCTCTTGAGATCGATCTTGACGCCGCCGATGACGTTGTCGAGCGTGTTGCTGGAGCTGGACAGGAGGATCGCCTTGGCGGGATCGGACGAGCCGTAGAAGACGCGTGCGTCGTTGCCCGCATCGAGCGAGGTGGTCCCGAGGTCGAGGTCGCCAAAGTCGACCAGGAAGCGTCCGTCAGTGCCGGTGGACTTGCTGGTGAGCCCGAGGCGGTAGGGCGTGGAGCCAGCGCCGTCGCGGATGATCGAGGCTGACACGCCCGCTCCCGCGGCGTTGATCGCGTCGGTGACCTTCTGGAGCGAGTCCGTGGGCGAGAAGGTGATGGTCTTCTCGTAGGTTCCGTCAAGGACGTTGCCGACCCCGGTGGCCTTGGCCTCGCCAGCGATGTTGAGAGACTTGGCGACCGCGCCCGAATCGTCGGTAATCTTGATCTTGCTGGCGCCCGCGGTCTGGCCGGTGGGGATGTTCTCGCTGATCTCGATCCCGTCGCCGTTGGCGTTGACGCGGGCCTTGACGTCGATCCCGCGGCTGTTGATCTCGTCGATGAGGTCGCCGAGGGTCTTGGTATCGTCGGCGATGTCAACGGTGGCCTTCTTGCCCTTGGCGTCGACGATGGTGAACTTGCCGGTGCCGATGCCCTTGCCGCTGTTGAGCTCGGAGACGAGCGTGGACCGCCCGAGGTACTTGTGCTGGAGGTTCCCGCCGACGACCTTGGCGCTGTCGGTGCCGCCCGCGGCCGTGGCGATTCCCAGCGACGTGGCGGTGGCGTTGTCGATGGGGCCGCCGATGATGAGCTTGCCGCTGCCGCTGGTGTTGTCGGTGATGAGCAGCCCGGTGCCCTTGTCGTTGACCCGGACGCTGACCCTGGGTCCGCCAGCGCCGATCGTCCCCGAGGCGGTTTCGATCGCGGCGGCGATCTCGCTGATCGATCCGTCCCGGACTCCCAGGGCGTCGAGGTCGACGCTGAAGGTGTTGCCAGCGTGGGTGGTGAAGCTGAGCTTGCCGTCGCCCTGAATCCCCTTGCCGCCGCCGATGGAGCTGGCGAGCGTGGAGTTCAGCCCGGCCAGGATCTTCTTGCCCGTGAGAGTGCCGGTGTTGCTGGTGCCGAGCAGGCCGAGGTCGCGCGCGGTGCTGTCGTTGGTCTCCTCGACTGTGACGTCGGTGCCGCCAGCGGAGTCGACGATCTCGAGGCGAGAGCCGTCGGCGGAGACCTTGGCGCTGACGGTCGTCTGCCCGGCGGCCGTGAAGGCGTCGTTGAGTCGCTTGAGCACGCCGCCGACGGTCGAGACCGCGCCTTCCTTGACCGTCTGTTTTCCGTCGACGGTCTGATAGACATCGCCCAGGTTGACTTCCATAACCGAAGCGCCGACGGTGATCTTGAGGCTCGGAGCACCGCCGATCGCGGACTTGACCGCCACGCCGTTGCCGTCGTTGAGAGACTTGAGCGTGGTGTTGTTGGAGAGCTGGTAGACGGTGGCGCCTTCGAGCGTGCCGGTGGAGCTGGAGCCCGCGATGCCTAGGCTGGTCGCGGTGGTTGACCCCGTAGCGTTGGCGACGGTGACGGTCCCGCCCGCGTTGTCCTTGATGACGAGCTTGCCGTCCTTGACCGAGGCGGTGACCTTGGCGGTGCCAGAGTTGTTGATGGCGTCGAGGACCTCGTTGACGGTGGAGGCCTTCGAAAGGTCGATGGTCGCGGTGGCGTTGGTAGAATCGGTAACGGTGATTTTGCCGCGAGCGACGCCGTCGCCGCCGTTGAGGTCGGCGAGCGAGACGTCGCGGTCGAGCCGAGCCTTGGCCGATTCGAACGTGACGGACCTGGCGTTGAGGGCGGTGGTGTCCTTGTCCCCGTACCCGCGGGTGAGCAGCTGCTGGGTCGAGACCAAGCGATCAACGATGAACTGGAAGGTGCCCGAAGGCGAGCCGTTGCTGACCGAGGCGGTGAGGACGTCCTTATTGGAACTAGTGGCGGCCGAGCCTTGGAAGACCTTGTTGATCCGCAGGTCGCGCGACGCGGTTTTGATGCCTTGAATCCTTGAATTGATATCGAGGAACGCGGCCTGTTGGATCTGGAGCTGGCGCAGTCGGCCCTGGGCCAATTGCTTGGGGCGCGATTCAATCGAGATCAACTGATCAATAAGCTTGCCGCTGTCGATGCCGCTGAAGATGCCGACGCCTGAGGTGATGCCGCCCATGAGTGTGCTCCTTGCCGAGTCGGGTGCGTTCGAATGCGCGTGAGTTCGAGGTGTTCGGGTTCGTGCGCGCTCGTCAGAATTTCACGCCGCACGTCGCAGTTTGCTGGGGATCGCGCGAGGCTTGAGGAGGCGTCGCGCGGCGCTCTCGTCGAGAAGCAACGGTTCGATTATCGTGTGGAACTCAACCTGATCGCCCGGAACCGCGAGCAAGCGGCGTGCCTTGCGCGCGGTGGGTCGATCAAGCCCGGCGCGGCGCAGGCGCATGATGTCCATGGCCCAAGGGGCGAGCACGCGCCGGAACATCTCGGCGGCTCCGGACTGGACCAACTCCGACCTGCGCTGACTGACGAACATGAGACTGCCTCCGTGCCTGGCGGTTAGTACTTGCCGACCGCTCGTTCTTCAGGGGCGATCCGTGCCCCCGGCTGGCGGATCCGACGACTCATCGAGTCGGCCTGGAGATCCAACCGAATCAACTCGTCTCATCGGCGGTCGGAGCGAGACGGTTTTGCGCAAGTTGTGAACTCGACCGTGAGATCGCCCGGGGTCGGGGAGAAACTCGAGAGTTCTCGGAGCGTGGTGGAATCCCCGGGTAACTGTGCCGGTCTGATGCTGGCTATCTCGGACGTCCGCTCTCCAGCGCACCAGACGGCGCGAAAAGAGGACATACGCTCAAGGACTCATCCGTTCCCGAACCTGGCCGATGAACGGTCGTAGGATTCGAAAGTCCGGGCCGGGCGTGCGAGACTCGTGAGCGAAGTGTTCGGGCGTCGGGCTTTCGTCCTTGCTCTTGTGTCTGTTGGGCTTCTCGGGGAGTGTGCGATGAGTGCAGCGAATGTGAGACCGTCGGCCGAGGGTGTGCCAGCCTTGGCTCGTGTGGGCGTGGGCGGGATCTGCTCGGTGTTGTTGCTGACGGGCGCGGGCGAGGCAGTGCTCTCGGTCGCGCGGGCGCCGACCAACATCTCGACGCTAGGTTTCGCGGCGGTGGTTGTGGTGGCGTCGGCGTTCGGGCTGCTGTTCGCCGCTGGGAAGCTGCGCGATACGCCAGCGATGACGGTGGCGTGCATCGCGGGCGCGGTGCTGGTCTGCTCGGGGCTTGGCTATCTCGGGATGGACCGGTGGTTCGTGCCGCTGTCGAAGACGTGGTGGCTTCTGGGCCGCGGTGTGCTGTTCGCGGGCTTGCTGGCGATCACGGTTTGGTTGGCGCTGGGCTCGTGCTGGGCGAGCTGGCGTTCGATCGCGACGAGCGTTCTGGCTTCGCTTCCCCTGATCGCGCTCGGCGCGTGGTACAAGTTCACGGGCCTGCGCCCGCTGCTCACCGCGACGGACGGGCTGGCGGAGGGTCTGCGGTTGCTGGCGCTGGTCGGGCTTGCGGGCGTTGCTCTCGCGAGCATCTGCGCGATGATCCACTTCAGCATAAGGGCCTTTGAGCTGGCGTCTGAATCTGGCGACGCGGCCCTCACGGAGCGTGGGGCGTCGGTCTGATCGCTCGACCGATGCGCGCGAGAAGCTTTATCTCGGACGCGGATGTTACCCGGTGCCGAGCCTTGCGCCTCAGGGCTTCTCGCGGTTCACAGGCCAGCCCAATTCGATGCTCTCTCGTTCGGACTGAAGAAGTTCAGCGACCTGCGCGGCCTCTTCCAGCGAAGCCCCAAGCACGCCGCCTCGCGTGATGACCTCGATGAAATGCCTGATCTCCCGGTCGTACCCGCTGAGCGGCGCGAGCGAGATCTCTTCGCTCTTGGATTCGGTGTGCAGCAGCAGCGTCGGTTTGCGTGTCAGATCAAAGTCGGCGCTCGCCCGTTCGAAATTGACGAGATAACGCATGCGAAAGCCGGTCGTGGGTGCCAGGTCCCATGCGCCCTCCGCCACCACGTGGTTGGGACCATCTTCAAAGTGATAAAGAGCGGTCAGATGTCGGGTGGAGCCCGCGGCGAGCACACGCTCGGGCCTGCCGAAGCACCATGAGATGAAATCCGCGTCGTGGATGTGAAGGTCCATGAGAGCGCCCCCGCTGCGTGATTCGTCGCGGTAGAACGGCGCACCCCAGCTCGGGCCGCTCCCGAGGCGTTGGAACGTGGCGCTGAGCACTTTTCCGAACGCGGCCCCGAGCGTGCCGGGCTCGTTGCGCCGTGATTCGGTGATGCGGTCTCGGAGCCAATCCCAACCAGGCCAGAACCGCATGCACATCGCGGGCATGCAGAGCTTCCCGCTCGACCGGGCGACATCCGCCAGCCGATAGATCTCCGCGGGTTTCATAGAGACCGGCTTCTCGACCAAGACGTGCTTGCCGGCGCGCAAGGCCCGGATCGCCAGGTCTACGTGGGTGTCCGTGTACGTGCAGACGCTGACCAGCGATAGGCGCTGGTCGGCGAAGAACTCGTCAGGGTCGGTGTAGCCGCGGACTTTCGACGGATCGAAAAGCCTCGGCTCGTTCGCGGCCGCGTTGAGATTTCCAACCGCCGTGGGCTCTCCGTTCAAGCGATCAGGGCTGGAATCGCAGACCGCGACGAGCTCGCACGCGCCAAGGTCGCGGGCCGCGGCCTGGTATGCCCTTAAGTGCGTACACCCCATGAATCCCAGGCCGATCACGCCGACGCCGAGGGGAACGGATTGTGTTTGTGCCAGCGGCTGAGGTGTCATGGAAGCGTAGCTTTCAGCGAGAGTGGATCGAGGGTCCTCCCCGAAGCGATGTGGATGGTCAGGTTCAATCCTGACCGAGAGCTCGATCGAGAGCCCGATCGAACCCCGAGGTCACTGCGAGGCTATGAACGATCCGACGATCCCCGCGGCCGCGCGAACGTCCTCGATCCGACGGTCTCCCGCTTCACGTTCGATCACGAGATCGAAGGCACGCGAGGCCGAGCAGACGACGGCGAAAAGCTCGCGCCAGCGTACCTGTCCGCGACCGACGGGAACCTCGTTGCCCCAAGCGCCGAGAGTCGTGGCCGCGTCGGCGTCTTTGATGTGCATCTGCCGCACCCACGGCAGCAGCGTTCGCAGCGCGAGCACCGGGTCGCCCGTTCCATACAGGATCATGTTCGCGGGATCGAAGTTGACGCCGACGTTCGGACGGTCAAGGTCTTTGAGCACGTCGACCAGCGTCGCGGCGGTCTCCTGGCCGGTCTCGAACGCGAGCGCGACGTTGCTCTTGGCGAACACGTCGGCGATACGTCCGAGCCGATCGAGAAGCACGTCCCGCTCGGGATCGTCGCGATCGTGCGGCAGGAAACCAGCGTGAAACGTCACGAGCGGGAGGCTCAGCATGCGCGCGATCTCGGCAGTTTCTCCCGCGGCCGATAGGTTCTCAGCCCAGTGCTCGCTCGGCCTCACGCCGCCGGTGCGTCGGATCGAGTCGAGCGTCGAGTAGTCCTCGCCCTTGGTCCCCATCATGCCCGAGAGCACGAAGATTCCAGCATCGCCCAACCGTCGGCGCGTTTCGTCGAGCGACCACGCGCCGGTGCGAACCGGGTCGAGCGCCAGTTGCACGCCCGAGAGCCCGCACGCGCGCACCTGCGTGACGAGGCCGCCCGGGTCCTTGGGCGTGAGCGACCAGGAACAGACGCCGAGGTGCGGACGAGATGTGGTGTGCGATAAAGTCATGTTCGCCCAGAGCATATCCGGTGCATACCAGGAGCATACCGCGTGACCGGGCTTGCCGGGATGTTGTACTATCTGATCGAAATGAAAAGCACGACCTCCGCTGCTCGTCAGGGTGTTGACCAGTCTTCCTCGCTGCTCGGCGGTGCCGCGTCGCCGCAGGCCCGGTGCGAGCAGATTCCGGTGGTTGTCCACGAAACCAGCCGAGCGGCCAGTGTGGCCGTCGCGCGGCATCTCGCCGACCTCATCCGCGCCCGAGCGGCGCAAGAGAAGCGCGCGGTGCTCGGGCTCGCGACCGGCTCGACCCCACACGGCGTGTACGAAGAGCTGGTCCGGCTCCATCGCCGCGAGGGCCTCTCGTTCCGCAACGTCACAACGTTCAATCTTGACGAATATTGGCCGATGAGCCCGGGTGAGATCCAGAGCTACCGCCGCTTTATGCAAGAGAATCTCTTCGACCACATCGACATCGACCTTGCGCAGACGCACGTGCCCGACGGCACCGTGGACCAGGCGAGAGTGGCAACGATGTGCGAGGAGTACGAGCGCAAGATCCGGGACGCGGGCGGGGTGGACGTGCAGATCCTGGGCGTGGGGCGCACCGGGCACATCGGGTTCAACGAGCCCGGCTCGCCGCGCGACAGCCGCACGCGCCTGATCACACTCGACAGCGTGACGAGGAAGGATTCGGCCAGCGACTTCTTCGGCGAATGGAACGTTCCGCGGCGTGCCGTGACGATGGGCGTGGGCACCATCATGGACGCCAAGGAAGTCATTCTCCTGGCGTTCGGCGAGCACAAGGCGGGCATCGTCAAGCGAGCGGTCGAGGGCGAGATCACAGCGTCCGTGGCCGCGAGCTTTCTTCAGAACCACGCGGCGGCGACGGTGATGCTCGACCCGGCCGCGGCCGCGGAACTGACCCGCTTCAAGACCCCGTGGCTGCTCGGCCCCATTGAATCGTTCGGCCTGAAATGGGACGAGCCCACGACCAAGCGCGCCGTGATCTGGCTGGCACGTACGGTTAAAAAGCCGATCACCAAGCTGACCGACCACGACTACGCCGAGCACGGGTTGCAAGAGCTCTCGAGCGCACGCGGCGGCGAGCGCGAGGGCGCGTACGACATCAACATCGAGGTCTTCAAGTCGTTGCAACGAACGATCACGGGCTGGCCGGGCGGGAAGCCGGGAGTCGCTGGCGACGAGTTCCCCAAGCGTGTCGTGGTCTTCAGCCCGCACCCTGACGACGACGTCATCAGCATGGGGGGCACGTTCATCCGCCTCTGCGAGCAGGGCCACGAGGTTCACGTCGCGTACCAGACCTCGGGCAACATCGCGGTATGGGACGAGTCTGCGCTGAGGCACGCGGACTTCGTGCGCGAGTTCGCGCGGGCGTTCCCCGAGATCGGTCAGCAAGTGGTCGGGCGAATCGACGCTTCGCTCGAATCGTTCATCGCCCACAAGCACCCGGGGCAGGTAGACAGCCCCGAACTCCAGCGAATCAAGGGCCTCATCCGCCGCACCGAGGCCCGGGCCGCGGCGAAGTATTCCGGAGTTCAGCCCGAGCGCATTCATTTCCTCGACCTGCCGTTCTACGAAACAGGCCGCGTACGCAAGAAGCCGATGGGCGAGGACGACGTCCGCATCACCGTTGAATTGCTCGAAAGAGTTCGGCCTCACCAGATCTACGCCGCGGGCGACCTCTCCGACCCGCACGGCACGCATCGGGTCTGCTTGTCCATCGTCAGCGCCGCGATCGCGCAGCTGGCGGGCACCGACTGGATGAAACGCTGCGTGACCTGGCTCTACCGCGGCGCGTGGCAGGAGTGGGGGCCCGAGGAGATCGAGATGGCCGTGCCCTTGTCGCCCGACGAGGTCGTGCGCAAACGCATGGCCATCTTTAAGCACGAGAGCCAGAAGGACAGCGCGCTCTTCCCCGGCCCCAGCGACACGCGCGAGTTCTGGGAGCGAGCCGAGGAACGCAACCGCGCCACCGCACGGCTTTACGACCGGCTCGGGCTGGCGGAATACGAGGCGATCGAAGGCTTTGTACGATGGAAGGCCGCCGAAGCCAACGCCGACTCACAAGGAGCCTGATGATGTCCACCCCCGAACTCCAACGCCGCACCGCCCTGGGAATGATCGTCGCCGGAACCGCCGCGCTCACGAGCGCGACGCCCGCGGCCAGCGCGAACAATGCGCAGCTACAACCCGCGTCGGCCCCCTCGTCTCTCGCCGCCGCCAAGCTCAAAGGCCGCATCAACCATTCCGTTTGCCGCTGGTGCTACAACATGCCTCTCGAAGACCTCGCAAAGAACGCCGCCGCAATCGGCCTGAAGTCGGTCGAACTTCTGAACCCCGACGAGTGGCCCGTCGCGCAGAAACACGGCCTCATCTGCGCCGTCGCGAACGCTGTCAAATCAAACCCCATCCTCAAGGGCTTCAACCGCCTTGAAAATCACGACGCGATCATCAAAGAACTCGAAGAACGTCTCCCGCTCGTCAAGGCCGCGGGCATCCCCAACCAGATCTGTTTCTCTGGCACCCGCGCCGGTCAGGACGACAAGGAAGGGCTCAAGAACTGCGCGATCGGGCTCAAACGCATCACGCCGCTCGCTGAAAAACTCGGCGTCACCATCATCATGGAACTGCTCAACAGCAAGGACCACACCGACTACCAGTGCGATCACACGGCCTGGGGCGTCGAGCTTGTCAAGCAGGTCGGCTCCGATCGCTTCAAGCTCCTCTACGACATTTACCACATGCAACGCATGGAGGGCGACGTCATCGGCACCATCCGCGACAATATGAAGCACATCGCACACTTCCACACCGGCGGAGTTCCGGGCCGCAACGAGATCGACGAGGCCCAGGAACTGAACTACACGACGATCTGCAAAGCGATCGTGGAACTCGGCTACACCGGCTACCTCGGCCAGGAGTTCATCCCGACGCGAGATCCGATGAAATCGCTGTGCGAAGCGGTCATGATTTGTGACGTGTGAGTCACTTTGCGATCAGCACGATCATCGCCGACCCGTGCTTCGCGCCACGTCTGTAGCTGAGCTCCACGCTCTGCCCCGGCTCAAACTCACCCAGCACGCGCACCAGTTCCGCGATCTCTCGCGTCGGTCTGTTGTTGATGGCCGTGATGACATCGCCAGCCAGGATCGCGCGGCGTGATTTCCCCTGCTCGCCGGTGATCTGGGCCTTGGGGTTGATCGACACCACCACCGGCCCCTCGCCGCTGCCCGCGTCGATCTCAAGCCCGACGCTGGCCTTTCCGGGCAGGATCTCTTCAGACACGGCTGGCAGCGCGCGGACCCACGCGCGATAATCCTTGTTGAGCGCGAGCATGTCCATCGCAAGCACGAGCTTGAGCGCCTCGACGCCAGTGGGGTCTTGCTCGAAGCCGTCGCAGTAAGCCGCGTACCACTCGCCAAGTTTTTTCTTCTGGTCGAGGTACAGAAAAAGCGAGCGAGCCTGCGCGTACATGGCGAGCGGGCGGCCCATCATGAATTGGCCTCGCGAGAGCCCGCAGAGTTTCTCGATGGGCATAAGCAGGTTGTTCTTCTCAAGCCGCTTGGCGATGTTGGTGCGCCACGAGGTCGCGGGGACCAGCCCAGGCGGGACCGTATCAGAAGGCGTGCCAGAGCGCGGGTTCGTGCTCGGGTCGCCGCGCTGGTCCGTACTGGCTTCATTTTTCGGCGCTGGCGCAACGTCGTAATCCTCGACGAGGCTGCACAGGCCTTCCTGGATCCAGATGGGATGAACCTGCCCGCGGCGGGTCATGTCGCGCCAGTGAAGAACGTGGAAAAACTCGTGCCGCAGGCTGGAGCCGAGATCCTGCGAGACGAGGCGTTTGGCGTCGTGGTCGTACGAGCCGCCGATAGAGTTGGTCGAGGTGATCGCCCCGGGTCCGAACTGCGCGACGATCCAGCTGAGAAAATCTTTGCGGTTGGGAAGAACGACCACGACCCACGGGTCGTTCTTCGCCAGCTCGGGGTCGAGGATTTCCGGGAACACCGTGTGCGCTCCCCACTGCGCGATGCGCGAGATCTCCGCGCGAGCCTGCTCGAACGATCTTTCATCGAACGCTGATACAAAGCTGAGCCGCAGCAGTTCGTCGCGTGCGGTGGCGGTGTGCGAGAAGTTCTTCTCGGCGAGGGCCGCAGTGGCGTCGCGGTGGCGCTCGAGCACGGTGGGCCAGTTCGAGATTAAGGCGGCGAACTCGGGCGTGTCGCGGATTGGGTTGAGCGACGGGTCGGCCTTGAGCTGCTTGAGATCCACGAAGCCGCGCTGCACGGCGTTGATGAGCGAGTCCACCGCCAGCCGCGGCATGTTCTGGAGCGCCAGCGCGCACGCGAGGTTGTAGTGCGGCACAAAGTTGCGGTCGTCCAGCGCGATCTGCTCGCGCAGCAATCGCTCCGCGTTGGCATAGTCGCCCTTGCTAAACGCGGCCAGAGACTGCTCGGCGAGCTTGGCGAGATCAGGCTTGGCACCCGCTGGCGGCGCGGACGTGCGGGGCTGCTGCGCTCTCGGGGAGCGTTGTTCAAACTCGTCATCGATCATCGACGCCCGAGCGATCGGAGCGGTCGCAGCCGCGAACGCGAGCAGCACGACGGCGCTGACTTGGCGCCATGAATGCGACCCTCGCAAGCCCCGGTTGGTGAATTGAGATTTCAAGAGTTGATTCATCGTGAGCCCCCGATCAATTGGCGGAGAGCTTCTGGGTACGCCTGACACTCAAGCTCGAACACGCGGGCCGCCAGCGAGTCGGGCGTGTCGCTAGGAAGCACCGCGCACCGCCTTTGCAGAACAATCGGCCCGTCGTCGAACTTCTCGTTGACCAGGTGCACCGTGCACCCGCTCTCGACCGCTCTGGACTTGATCACGGCCTCGTGCACGTGATGACCGAACATCCCCGGCCCGCCGAACGCTGGCAGCAGCGCAGGATGAATGTTCACCACCCGCTCGCGAAATCGTTCAGGGATTTCCAAGTAACTCAAGTACCCGGCCAGAACGACCCAATCGATTCCCTGCTCGTGCAGCACTTGTTCGAGAGAACCCATCGAGATTCGTCCCCGGATCACGCGCACCGGCAGACCACGCTCGGCCGCGCGAGTCACGCCGAGGCAATCGCGCGATGCGATCACCAGCGAGATGGTCGCGTGCAGCGTCCCGGCCTTGATCGCGTCGTGGATATTGAGGAGCGTGCGCCCGCCGCCCGAGATCATGACCGCGAGCCGCGCGAGTTCGCGGCCTGGCCTCGCGTGAGCTTCGCTGCGATCCGAAGAGGGTGTGCCGGTCGCGTTCATGCCAACAACTTGAGAGCGGCGTCGCGGTCCTTGGCGATGCCGAAAACCTTTTCCAACCGCGTGATCTGCAGCAGGCTCATCAGCTCGGGCGAGAGCCCGAAGACGACCAGCTTCCCGCCGTTCTTCTTGCAGTCGCGGTTGAGCGTGACGAACATGCCCAGCCCGACCGACGCCAGCAGCATCACCTCCGTCAGGTCGGTGGCGACCTTCCAGCCGTGCTTGGCGGCTTCCTCGCTGATCTCCTTCAGGAGCACGTTGCACTCACGCTCGGCGATCTTCTCGGTCAGTGGCGTGGCGATCAGAACACCCGCGACAGATTCGGTCTTCAGGTAGGTCGAGGCCATGGTGGTCCTTGAGAGTGGGAGAAACTGAATAATGTCCAGCCTGCCAAAGTACCAAGTTCAGAGAACGCAAGTTTCGCCTTGTGGCCATTTGGCACCTTGGCCACTTGGCACTGTGAAACATTCACTCATTCTGGCCTGGGCATCGGCATGGCCGTGGGTGGCAGCGCGTACGGAATAGGCTTGCCTGTCGAATCGACCGAAACCATCGTCAATGTCGCGGATGTTACGCAAACCGTGGTGCCCTCGTTGTACCGCTCAGCCTCGACCTCGATCTCGACCGTCACGCTCTTGGTCCCCATCCGCAGCGGGCGAGTATAAAAGCTGACCACGTCGCCGAGGTGGACGGGGGCCTTGAAATCCACGCGGTCAATCGCGGCCGTCACCCAGCGGTGCTGCCCGTGCCGCCGCGCCTCGACGAACCCCGCCTGGTCGATGTAGCTGAGAATGACGCCGCCGAAGATCGTCCCGTAGTGGTTCGTGTCGCGCGGGAGCGTGACCACGCGCAGGCTCAGACGGCGTTCAGGGATTGATAAAGTTGGCTCCACGTTCGAACGATAGCGGATCATCGCGCCGGGCGAGGGTAAAAGATGAAGTGGCGAAGTGGCGAAGTCCCACCGATGGACCACACTCGCACTCTCGCACTTTGCCACTCTACCACTTCGCCACTTTTTTTCTCGCCGGGCGAGCCTCTCAAAGCCTTGCTTCGAACAACCCAGGTTGACAGCCGCCCGTCGGCGTGGCACTCTCGTACATCGGTCGAGCTCCAGCGGCTCTTTCAAGAACCCGACAGATCCGGAGGCTTGCATGCACGATTCTCAACGCAATTCAAAGCTGATCTCGAACATCTCGATCCAGATCACGGTCCGTGGGCTGACGGTGCTGGCGTTCTTCCTGTTCATGCCCGGCTGCATTACCTCACAGGAAAAAGGCCGCGAGCTGGCCCGAGTTGCGAAAGACTGGTGCCTTTCCATCCGCGCCTCGCAGGTGATCCCCGTCTACCCGTTGACGCAGGACCTGATACCGGGCGACGTCTTCCTGACCTCGACCTCGATCGGCGAGGAAGTCCGGCTCTTTGAAGAGAAGGGTTTCTTGCCACTCGATCAGCACATGGTCAGGCTGGACATCGATGATGTCTCGGGCGCGCTCCAGGATTTCTACGCGGGCCGGTTCGACGAATCGAACCACGCGTTCCCCACCAAGGTTGCGTGGGATGCGTTCCCCTCGGCCAAGTTCCCGACCTATAGCTTCGAGATCTCCCGCAGCGGCGGGCTGAGCTTGGCCGTGCCGGTGCAGGGAGTGCCGGTCGGGTTCAACTTTCTGGGCGCCGCCGCGGCGACCGGCACCATCACTATCTCCGACGCGACCACCATCGGCCTGGACATCGACCGCCTCGACCCGCTCGTCGAAGACTGGGCTAACGAACGCAGATCGAAGCTCTCAGCCTACGGCTCGTTCGAGAACGACCCGCCCGATCGCCGCGTCTTTCTTCGCGTGATTACTCGCGTGTATTACACCAGAAAAGTTGATATCCAGCTCATGGACAAGAACGCCTCCGGCTCTGACCTGGCCGTGGGCTTCGATATCCCGCTGGCGATCCCCGGCAACCCGCAGCAGACCTCGACCAACGCCGAACTCTTTCAGGGCGTGGTGGACAAACTCAACGCGAGCCTGCAAGCCGTGCAGATCGGCGGCAAGGTCAAGGTCGTCACCGCCTCGCGCCGCTCGATCGGTCTGACCGAAACCTTTGATCGTCCGGTGGTCATCGGGTACCTCGCCTACGACCGTCGGATCCTGGCCGACGGGACGCTCTCGCCGCCGGTGTCCACCTTGGTGCGCGTCCGCGGCGGGACGGCCTTTGAGCCGCTGCTGATGAACTTCGAGAGCGGCGGGCTCATCACCGCCTGGTACACCAAGGACGAGCCCAAGCGGTTGCCCATGATCCGGGCATGGATCGATCAAAACCTGCCGGGGACCGACGCGGTGGAGTTCCTGTCGCTCGAAAACTTCGCCGCGGCTCGCGCGCGCATGATCCGCGACCTGAACATCCGTTGAGCCACGCTGCGTGAACTTTTTCCAGACTCAACAGTCTCAAATGAGGGCACCATGGCCAAGAAATCCGCTCGAAAAACAATCAGGAAGCCTGCCAAGAACGTCGCCAAGAAAGCCAGCGGGGCTCGATCCTCAAAGCTCAAGGCGCCTCTGCCCGTTCCCCCGGCTGGCAAGCCGATCAACGCTGCCGCACTGCGAAGTGTCGCCGCCATAGAAGCGGCCAACCCGTCCGCACCCGCCGCGCCGCAGTTTATAGACGTGCCAAGCACCGCCGTGGGCACAGCGGTGCAAGCGTCGGTGAGCATTCACCACGCGACCCGCGTCACGGCCGTGCAGATCAGCCCGGGCATGTTCCGCGTGACGAGAGAGTAAGAAAATTACGCTCTTCAGAAATGGCCGAACTTCCAAATGCAGAATCGCAAAATGAAGAAGGGCCAAACCGCCACTTCAGCTGGCGATGGAGCCCTGCAATCCTTTGGAAATTTCCTCACGTCACCAGATTCGTCGCGGCCTCGATCGCCTCGACCACTTGACGCAGCTGGAAGGGCTTCTTGAGGAACCCGTCGTAGCCAAGGCCCTTGAGCCCTTGGGCCTGCCCGTCGGTCAGCTTGCCGCTCATGGCGACGATCTTGGTGAATTGCAGGTGCTCGTTCTTGCGCACCATGTCCGCCAACTGCTTGCTGTCGGCCTCGCCAATGTGGATGTCCAGCAGGATCACATGCGGCTTGAACCGCTCGCACTCCATCCCGGCCTGAAAACCTGAGAGCGCGGTCTTCACCTCGTAATTGGTCTGTTCGGTCAAGATCCGCTCCATCACGTCCACGATCTCGCGTTCGTCGTCGACGATCAGCACGCGAGTTCGGCCGCTCTGCACCCCGTCGAGCGGGATGTTGTGGGCTCGCATGAACTTGACCAGCTCGCCCGTCGGGATGCGGCGATCGCGTGATCCGGGGATGCGGTAGCCTTTGAGCGTGCCTGAATCGAACCATTTCGAGACGGTCCGCGGCGCGACGTTGCAGATTTTCGCCACTTCGCCGGTAGTAAGAACTTCTTTGTCAAGTGACACAGGCACACCTCTTGGAAGTACGGACTGGGGTGGGCGTGCCGAACATTCGGCCGCGGATTCAACGATCCGATCGGCGAAAGTGACGACCGTCTTGACGCTTGGACAGCACTCCCGGGCGAACTTCCAGTTCTGGGACGACGCCCGGGTACCTCGACAACCCGCGCCGATCTGACCCCGGCGGCCTTCTTGGAGGCCTTGCGCTGACCCCAGTTCGACTCCCGAATTGACACCGGTCGGTCATTCTTTGTAGAGTGTC
>CAZIMT010000002.1:0-42117 GCA_964540295.1 uncultured Phycisphaeraceae bacterium | reverse complement strand
TGACCCCAGTTCGACTCCCGAATTGACACCGGTCGGTCATTCTTTGTAGAGTGTCTGCTCGCGTCCGCGTGACACTGCCCATCGCCCGAATCAGAGGAAGAGGTCATCTAGGCGTCCCGATCAGGTGTCTCGATCAGGCATCACGACCGGCCGTTCAATGTTCTGGGGTTCCGGGCTTCCTCTTCCGGGCTCCGCGGATCTCTCGTTCCGCAAGTCGTGCATTCCGACGGATCACCGCCGCGATGTCCAGCGTATGGAATAGACTGGCCCGGTCCGACCTCCGCACGCGGCGTGCCAGGCGCAGGAAGGGCGGCCTGATGGTCGGTGAAAAAAGGTCCAGCGGTTGGGCGACAGAGGTTGCAAATGAGTTTGCGACTGAATTTGAGGCCGAGTTTCGAACCGAGGCTTTCGTTTGTGTTGGAAATGTTTGGGTCGGTTCAGGTCAGAATGAGGCCGGCAAGGGTCGGCCGAGGGTTCTATTGTTTCACCCTCCTCGCGGCGCTCGGCGCGGTGTTCGGCTTCGCGAGGACGTGGGTGCGGATGAGTGTGAGGAGTTGACTGTGGCTGGATTTGCCCTTCGTCGTTTGACCGCCCGATCCGCGTACCTCAGCGCCGCCTGCCTCGCGCTAGCCGCGGGATCGGTGTTTGTCCCGAGCGCACGTGCGCAGAGCGTCGCTCCTGAAGCGACGCCCGCCAAGGCCCCGCCCGCCAAGGCCGAGGGCGAGCCTCAAACGCCTGTCGAGCTTCTCAAGGACTTCATCCACTTTGTGCGCATCGATCGCGCCGACGTGGCCGCGGGCGTCGGGCGTCAGTTGCTCGACCTCAAGCTCACCCCCACCCAATTCGTCGACGTGGTCGAGCAGTCAAGCGAAGTTGACCGCTTCGAGACCACCATCCCCCGGGCCATGCGGCAGGGGAAGGAACTCGAAGAGATCGCCGCGCAAATGCGCCTGGCGTTCAACACTGGCAAGCTCCAGCGAGCTCGCAGCCCCGAGCAGATCACCAAGTCCATCGCCGGGCTGACCGGCGGCCTGCGCGAACGTCTCATCTCACGCGAGCGGCTGGTAGCCGCGTCCGAATATGCGATGCCTCAGTTGCTCGAGGCCTATCTCGACCGCAACAACCCGGCTCGTCAGGAGCAGGTCCGCAGCCTGCTCGTCGACCAAGGACGCGTCTCCATCATGCCCCTGACCACCGCCCTCCCCAAGCTCGACGCCTCGCAGCAGGAGCAGGTGATCAACGTGCTCGGGCTTATCAAGTACAAGACGGCGATCCCGTTCATCGCCGACCTGCAGGCTAACACCCAGTCGGCCGACGTCCGCACCGCCTGCCTCCGAGCGATGGAGAACCTCGAAGCCCAGGGCATCTCCGGCGACGTGGCCGGGCTGTACGCACAGCTCGCCGAGGGCTTCTACAGCGAGCGAGCCGACCTTACCAGCTTTGCCACCGAAGACAACCAGCTTCTCTGGGACTTCAACCCCGGAGTAGGGCTGACGATGCAGGCGATCCGCACGCCCGTCTATCACGAGGCCATGGCCATGCGTCTGCTGGAGCGTTCACTGACGATCCGCTCCGACAACCCGCAGGCTCTTGCACTCTGGATCGCGTCCAACTTCCGCCGCGAGATCCAGACCCCGAGTGGTTACAGCAACCCCGCGTACTCCTCCAGCCGCCGCGAAGCGATGTACTACGCCGTCGCGTCGGGCTCGCAGATCGAGCAGGCCGTGCTGGCCAGGGCGCTAGATGCCACCGATACGAACCTCGCCCGCCGAGCCATTTCCGCTCTGGAAAAATCTGCTGGTGGCGCGAGCCTCTGGTCGGCCGCCGACGGCGCCGCTGGCCGTCGCCCGCTCCCTGAAGCGCTGACCTACCCCAACCGCCGCGTGCAGTACGAGGCGGCCTTGGCTCTGGCGGCCGCGCAGCCGCGCACCGCGTTCAGCGGGTCCGACCGCGTGGTCCCGACTCTCGCCAGCGCCATCCGCGGCTCGGCCGTCAAGACCGCCATCGTCCTCACCGCCGAGAACGAGACCTACACCGTCCTTCGCGGCATGCTCGAGAAGCAAGGCTTCACGGTGCTTCCGTTTGGCCGCTCCGTCGCCGACATGGCCACCCCGCTCTCGGAGACCGCCGCGGTTGACCTGGTGGTTCTCAACAGCCAGCGCGGCGAGGTCATCCCGACCTTGATCGACGACGTCCGCGCCACGGCCAAACTCTCAGCCGCGCCCGTGCTCGCCCTCACCAGCCCCGAGGCCTATCCCGACCTACAGCGCCGCTACGAGCGCAACAACTCCATCGCCGTCCGCCCCTCGGCCACTGGCGAAACCCAGATCGCCAAGGCCATCGAACTCGTCGTCACCAACGCCAGCGGCGGGCCGATCACCGAGCAGGAGGCCAAGAACTACCAAGGGCGTGCGCTGACCGCGCTTCGTGACCTGGCGGTCTCTCAAAGCCCCGTCTTCAACGTCGGCGACGCGACGCTCCCGCTGATCGCCGCGATCAACGAGGCCAAGGGCGAAGAACGCCTAGGCATCGCCGAGATCCTCTGCCGCGTCCCGCAGGAGCGGGCCCAGACCGCGCTCATGGAATCCGCCCTGACCTCCAAGGCCGGGGAGCGCGTTGCACTGCTGGGCAAGGTCGCCGACTCCGCCAAACGCTTCGGCAACCTGCTCCCCTCGCGTCAGGTCAACGAACTGGTCGAGCTGGCCAGCAGCGGCGTGGACACCGAAGCGACCGCCGCCGCGGCCCTCATGGGCGCGCTGAATCTGCCCAACGATAAACTCATCCCGTTCATCTTGAAGCAGGGCGAGAAGCTCGCCGACAAGAAGTAAACGGCCTACTCATCAGGACCTGATCGCTTCGAGTTCTTGAGAGATGGAACGTCCTCGCCGCACCCGTGGCCTCGAGGGTTCTTCGCGCGAGCGGTGCCGCGAGTCGTTGCGTCACTTTTTTCCTCGTTTTCTCCGGATCTCTCTGGGCTTAGGCTTTTCGGTACACGAGCCTCAGATCCTCGCCCGTTCTTGAGTGGTGCGCAAGTTCCCAACGTACTCCGTCCGCGAGCTTGGGGGCCGATCTTCCTCCCACGGCCCCCATCGCCTCGTTGTCTCCCAACACCACCGGCGCGACATAGACGATCGCTTCGTCCACCAGCCCGCGATCGATCATCGCCCCGAGCAGACGAGGCCCGCTCTCGAGCAGCGCCGTGCTCACCGCGAAATCTGCTCTCAAGGCTCGCAACATCTCCTCGAGATCAACGCCGCCTCTCGGCCCGGCGGCCCGGCGAACTCCGATCACCCGCACCCCGGCCTCTCGCAATTGCCGCGACCGTAGAGCGCCGAGGTCAGAATCAAGCACGTCCTGTGCGCACACCACAATCGTGACGGCCTCGTGCGCGGTCCGCACCACTGCGGCGCCGTCGGGTGTGCGCAGCTCGGTGTCGACAACCACGCGGGCCGCTCGTCGCCGGATGCGTGCGACGCCGCGTGCCGTGAGCATGGGATCGTCGGCCAGCACGGTCCCGATCCCGGTGATCACCGCGTCAACGCGCGACCGCAGCCGATGCACGCTCCGCCGCGACGCGGGCCCGCTGATCCACTTGGACTCGCCCGTTCGCGTGGCCATCTTTCCGTCCAGCGTCTGGGCCCACTTGGCCACCACCCACGGCAGGGCCGTAGTCTGCCGTTTGATGAACGGCTCGCTGATCGCCACCGCCTTGGGGCTCGCGTCCGTGAACTCAACGACGACGCCCGCGGCCCGAAGTTTTTCGGCCCCGCCGCCCTTCACCGGGTGCGGATCGCGCCGTGCGCACACCACCCGGGCGATGCCAGCCTCGATGACCGCGTTCACGCACGCGGGCTGCTTTCCGGCCGCACCGCACGGTTCCAGCGTGACGTACATCGTTGCGCCGCGAGGATCTTCTCTCCGCTGTGCGCAGTCGGCGAGCGCCCCTCGCTCGGCGTGCAGGCCGCCGAACTTCTTGTGATGCCCGATCCCGATCACCACGCCCGCGCGCACGATCACGGCCCCGACGAGCACGCCCGGCTCGACGTCCCCAACCGCACGCCACGCCGCGCGCGCAGCCAGATCGAGCATTCGCTTGGTTTCGAACGAGGATGAATCGGAGATGGCCACGCTCAGAACTCTCTCACGAGCGCACGCCGGTCGTCGCTACCTATGACGTCGCTGGCGTCCTTGAGCCAGCGCCAGCCGTCGTTGCGATACCCTGCGGTCGGCTTCAACTCCACCGTGCTGCCGCGCGCGCGCGCGAATCGCTCGGCCCAGTACCTGTTAAACCGCATCATCGCCAGCTCCCGGACCAGCTTGGCGATCATCGACGCCAGCGCCACGGGCAGGTTCGCCTCTTCGCTCTCCACTTCGAACGTCACCTGCGCGGAACCGCGCGCACCCTCGATGACGTATTCGCTTCGCCGTTCGCTCTGACTCACGACCCGCACCACCCCGCCCGGCTCGATCTGGCGCATCAGCCCGGCCAGCAGCTCGCCGTACGACGCTCGCCCGCCCAATCGATCGCACACCAGAAGCACATCATCGCCCTTGCCGACGTGCCCGTGCCAGAGCTCCCCGAGGAAACCGCCCAGGGCGTGCGCCGTCACGGCCGCCTTGGAGCCCTCCCGCGTAGCGATCGTGTTAAACTGCCGCTCGTCGATCGCCGTGCAGCGCATGGCGACGACGCCGACTCCGCCGCGCGCGAGCGTTGACGAAGCAAGATTGCCAGCGATGCTCAGTTGCCCGGCCGTTCCTTCCAGCGGAAGGGCGATCGGTTCTCCACCATAACACTCGTGCCCGCTGAGCACCGTACCCAGCCGCGCCAACAGGGCCGCGTCGTCGGCGGGGATGCTGGCGCACTCGTGCGCACCAACGCTGCAACTCCGCAGCATCGCCAGCACCCCACGCTCAAGGTGCGTCAGCGGGTGCAGCCGAACGGCGCTGTTGGCTAGTTTGAGCTTTTTGGAATCACCGATCGCCACGGGCGGCGTGGCGAACTTGCTGGCGGGCTTCCGGGCCTGCCCCTTGGACGCCGCACCCCGGGGCGACCTGGAGATCTGTGGGGCGAGCCGCTCCCACAGGCAAGGCGGATCGAGGGCGTTTGCCTGCCGAGTGTCCGAGGGCGCATCCTCGACTCGGAAGACTGACATCCCGACACACATCGGGCCCAGCAGCGGGCCGTAGCCCGCCTCGTCGATGCCCGCGAGGATTAGCGCCATTCCCGCCTCATAGCCGGTACTGTACCGCACCGGCGTGATCGGACTTGCGTGCGACGTTTGGTCATCAGGCCCTGCGGACCATGCAATCCAGACCGGTTCGCCCATACCCGCCGATGGCGACCACGAGGGTCAACCCCAGCAGCACCGAGTTCTGAACGACGTTGCACCAGCCAAGCGTGTCGCCGCAGATTCCCTTGGCGGCGTCGCCAAAGCAGCCGCAACTGACGATCAGGCCTCGAGTCAGGACCGACACGATCGCGTAGATAAACACCGCGAGCACGATCGCCAGCAGGGTCGCGGCGGCCCGGGTCCAGAATCCCAGGATCAGGCACGCGGCGATCACAATCTCGGTCCACGGCACGGCGAAGGTCGCCAGTTGGGCGAGGTGGTCGGGGAGGATCTCAAAGGCCTTGACCGAGTTTGCGAAGGCTTGAGGGTTGTCGAGCTTGAGCACCGCCGCGTACGCGAACAACGCGGCGAGCAACAGCCTGAGGGCGAGCAGCACGAACGCGAGCTTCGAGCGGGAATGAGCCGGGCGGGTCGCTGGCGTGGTCATCGCGTGCCCTCGCTGCTCGACGAGACTTCCACCTCGTACCCCGCGGCCTTCCAGGCGGGGAAGCCGTCGGTGAAGATGTGGAACGAGGTGAAACCGAACTGCTGGAGCAGAATGGCGGTGTTCTCCGAATCGTGGCAGTCGCCGCCGCCGCAGTAGATGACTACGGGCTTGGACAGGTCCATGTACTTCATGGCATCGAGCGATTCGGGCTCGTTGAAGTTGACGGGGTTGATGTCCTTGGCCCCGGCGATGTGACCAAGAGCGAAGTCTTTGGCGAGTCGCGCGTCGATGAAGGGGAGACCCTCGTCCCAGAGCTGCTTGGCTTGAGCGAGCGAGACATGAAGCCCTAGGGGAGCGTCGGCCTGCGGCGCCACGCTCCCATGAGGCTTGGCCGGACTTGAGCTTGAACTTGAACTGGCGGAATCGGAAACCAGATTCGCCGGGCTGGCCTTGGGGTTCGCGAGCCGAAGGTAGATAGGGTGCATCCAGGAATGCCCCGCGCCGATGAAAAGCCCCAGCGCGGCGAGCGTCGCGACCTTGGGAACGAAACCCGATGCACACCCGCAGCCCATGCCAAGCCCTTCCGATCAGTAGAGAGTTCGTTACCGAGGTCCGTTCCTAGGTCCGTTCCTGGGTACAGGTTATTTGGTGGTGGGGACCATGCGAAGCTGGGCGTAAAAGGGGACTTCGATCGTCTCCTCGCGGTCCACGTCGGTGGTGATGACGAGCTGGCCTTGGATAGGCTGGGTGTTGGACCGCTCGGTCGCGGCCCTGGCAATGCCCGTGGCCCTGATCGTGTACGCGGTGGGGTTGGAGGGATCCACGGGAGTTGCGGTGAGGGTCAGTTGGATCGGGTTGGGTTGCTTCACCTCGACCTTGGAGATCTTGAAGGGCTTGCCGCCGCGGTTGATGACCTTGATTTCAGTCTCGAACGTGTCGCCCGGCTTGACGACGCCGAACGCCACCACCTGCGGCTCGGCCTTGAGATCTCCGTTGATAAAGCCGGAGATGGTGCAGGTGACCAGCGGCTCGATGGGGTCGTTAGTGCGGATGCTCAGCGTGTCGGCCAACCGACCGACGGGAGAGTTGCCCAAGAGCGTGATCTCGATCGTCGACTCCTGCATCTCCTTGTCGTTGAGCTTGACGGGGATCGCGGGAAGCACCTTGATCGAGAACAGGTCGCCGCGGCCGACGGTCGCGAGCGAGGCCGCAAAGTTCTTGGCCCGACCCGTGACCTTGATGGTCAGCGTCTTGACTTCTCCCTTGCCGATCTGCACAAAGTTCACCACCTTGGGATCCATGAAGATCACGGGCTCGACATTGGCTTGGACGGTGAGAGCGATGTCGGGGTTGGCGGGGTCGTTGCTGAAGACGCGGAGCTGCTTGTGCTGGGTGCCGAGCTTGCCGGTGGGGTCGTACTTGACGTGGATCTTGCCAGACTCGCCGGGAGCGTAGATCTTCTTGTCGAGCTCGGGGACGGTGCAGCCGCAGGTGGACTGCACGCGGATGATCTCGAGGGTGGCGTTGCCGGTGTTCTTGAACTGGAAGTCGAACTCGGGTCGATCAGTCTGCATGACCGTGCCCATGTCGTAGGTGGTCTTGGTGATCTCGAGGGCCGATTTTTTCTCGACGGCGAGAATATTGCTGTCCGTGCTCTCAAACTGCGCGAGCGCCGGGGCCGAGGCCAGGCCGAGCGTCAACGCCGCGGCGGCGATAAGGGCGCGCGGCGCGTTCGCGCGACAGGAACGAACATTCTTGGGCGTGCGATTCATCAGACTGGCCTCCACAGGGTTTGGTGATCTGGCGTTTGGCGATCTGGCGTTTGGCGATCTGGCGTTTGGTGAACTGGCGAGAAAAAACGAAGGGCGATACGACACGCGTGGGTGCGCCCGACCAACTTCCGATAAACTCGGCAGCTGGCCTCGTCACGAAAGGCGTAGCCGGTCATTGCGCCCAACCAGAAGGGTATTCGCTCGCGGTCGGGCGAGCGCTCGGACGATCGGAGCGTAAAATTGACCGAGGAGTCACCGTCGCCCGCATGAACAGCTCGTTTCCAACAACCTTCTTCGCACCCCTCGCCGCTCGCCGTGCCGCACGCCGCTGGGCTCGCTCGCTCGCCGGGACTGGCCCGGGGAGCTAAGCGTGCCTGAACCGAGTGAACAGTCCGCTGGCCCCAGCCACGTCGCGGGGCACATCGCCAGTCCGGTTTTCCGATCTGACACGCTCGTCAGCACGGACCGCGCAGCTCTGGACGAGGCTCACGCTCGTTTCGGGCCCGGTCTCCAACAGTTTTTCCAGGCCCGGCTCGCGAACTTCCGCGGCCACGCGAGCCACGACTTGGCAAGCGTGGACGACCTCTGCCAGCAGACGTGGGCCGAGTGTTGGAAAAGCGTTCGAGATGGCCGCTACGACCCGGTCCGGGCCGCGCTGAGCACGTTCTTATACGCCGTGGCGTCCAACATGTGGCTGAGGCACCGCCGTAAGTCGATGAACTCGCGCGAGATGATGACGGACTCAGAGCAGGTCGCTCAATCCTTCTTGGGCACCGAACCGGACCCGGCCCGCACAGTCGGGTTTTCGGAATTGATCGAGGCGGTGCTCAGCCGCGTTTCGGGGCGCCAGGGCGACCTCTCGGCGGGCGACCGTGCTGTGCTTGTGGCGCTGTCGCGCGGGGCGTCGGACCGCGAGCTCGCTGTGCAACTGAACGTGGCACCTAGCACGGCCCACGCTCGCCGCGTCGCCGCACTCTCCAAGCTGCGCGAAGCGCTGACCGAACTTGGCTATCGGGCCGACGACCAATCAGCCGAGCGCTGAGTGTTTTCACGCGAACAAAGTTCGGGGCCCCTCGGCTCTGAGAAGGGACAATTTCATGAACGACCAACAACTCACGGCACTCCTGAAGCTCGCGGCCGAAGCGGACAGGCTGGCGGGCGGCGCCGCACGGCTCCCTGCGGCGGTGCTGGGGCCCGGTTCGATGCCAGCCGCACAGCTTGGGCGTGGCGTTCACGCTGCGACCGGGTTTTACGCTGCGCGATGGTGGATCGCGGCCGGTGCCGCGGCGGCGGCGATCGGGATCGCGGTTGTCTCAGTTTCGTGGAACCCTGTGCTGCGGCAGGCTGGAGAGGAGTTCGCGGCGGCTCGCGCCCCGGCATCGTCCGCCAACTCTCGCCCGTTCGATTCTTCGCAGCTGACTGTCACTCCGTCGCTCGCTCACGCGAGCAGCACGAGCTTGACCGGCAACATTATGCTAGCCGTTTTCACTGACGAGTGCGGCGAGCGCACCTGTATCGTCACGCACGACCACGATGAGCTCCGAGGCCGCGACCCCACCAAGATGTCTGACGAGGAACTCCTGAAGCTCGCTCTTGGCGATCGCTGCGGCTCGGCTGTCGAACAGGTCACGGTCATCGGCCTCTCCGGCCCCGACGGCTCGCTCCCGCGCACCAACGCCCAAGCGGAACTGCTCGCGATGTGCCTTGGCACCGCTCCGTTCGCCAGCCAGCCCGCGAGCACGCTGCTGAGCTGCGTGCCGCCCGGGGTTTCCGTCGTTATGGCGAGCCTTTCGCTGAGCGCCACCGCGAAGGAGCGTTGAACGATCGCCCCGTGAAGCGGCCCGTGCGGGCCCGCCTCATTCCTTAAACGTCTTCTTCGTCCCGAACGCCGCGAGCCCAGCGCCGAGCCGGCCCAGCGCGTGCGCATAGGCTGCGGTACGCAGGTCGATCGATCGAGCCATCGCCAGGTCGTACACCGCCGCAAACTCGCGCGACATTACCTGCCGCAGCCGCGTGTGAACTTCTTCGAGTGTCCAGTAGAAACCGCTTTTGTTCTGCGTCCACTCGAAGTAGCTGACCGTGACACCGCCAGCGTTGGCAAGGATGTCGGGCACGACGACGGTGCCGCGTTTATTCAGCACGCCGTCGGCGTCGCTGGTGACCGGCCCGTTGGCCAGTTCGATGATGACCGACGCTTTCACCCGCTCGACGTTGTCGGGCGTGATGACGCTCTCGACGGCGGCCGGGGCGAGCAGGTCAACCTGCAATTCGAGCAGTTCCGCGTTGCTGATCGTCTTCTCGCCGGGCTGACCGATCGGCTTGACGTGATGCGTTGCGGTCTTGGCGGCGATCGCTTTCATCACGTCGATGCCAGCGGGGTTGTAAAGCCCCGCCCGGGAATCGCTGATGGCGACCACCTTGTACCCGGCCTCGCTGACGAACTTGGCGAAGTGCTCGCCCGCGTTGCCAAAGCCTTGCACGGCCACGGTCTTGGGCTGCTGCGTGGAGTCCCACTTGAGCTTCTTTTCAAGCTCTTGCAGGCAGTAGAACGCACCGCGTGCGGTGGCGTCGTCGCGGCCTACGGAGCCGCCGAGAGAGACGGGCTTGCCGGTAATGACGCCCGGCTGGCGCGAGCCGGTGATGGTCGAGTACTCGTCCATCATCCACGCCATGATAAGAGCGTTGGTGTTCACGTCTGGCGCGGGCACGTCGGTATCTGGCCCGATGAACGGCGCGACGGCGCGGATGTACCCGCGGCTGAGCCGTTCGAGTTCGGCCTTGGAAAGCGTGTGCGGGTCAACGATCACGCCTCCCTTGCCGCCCCCGAACGGCAGGCCAACGACGGCGCACTTGAACGTCATCCAGAACGCCAGCGCCCGCACCTCGGCCGGGTGAACGTCCTGATGAAAGCGGATCCCGCCCTTGGCTGGCCCGCGCGTGTCGTCGTAGCGGCAGCGGAAGCCGGTAAAGATCTTGAGCGCCCCGTCGTCCATGCGGACGGGGATCGAAACTTCCACCATGAGCTTGGGCTGTCGCAGCCGCTGCAGCGCCTCGGGGTCCACCTTCGTGAACCCGGCGGCGGTGTCGAGACGTGCGAGTGCGCCAGCGAAGACGTCTTGCATAGGAGGTGTCATGGGGGGAGTGTACAGCGAGGCGGAAAGAGGTGTTGGTGCTGCAACGCCCGCGGGCGCGGGTTGCTCAGCAGCCGGCGACGAACGCCGCGACAAACTCGTCCCAGTCGTCGCCGTTGACAAAGCCGTCGTGGTTGAAGTCAGTATAACCGCCGTAACCCCGATCGAAGGAGCTCCAGAATAGAAGGAATCGTGGTCGTCCACGAGACCATCGCGATTGACGTCTGCGGGGCACGACTTCCCCTGTAGTTCGTACGCACCCAAGTCGGCGGCGACCATACTGTCGCCGTTGCCGTCCACGAAGCGGGGAGCGCCGGTCACGTCATGGTCATACAGATTCACGTAGAGCCCGGCCGAGTCGATGCACGGGGAGTCAAGGCGGAGCGAGTAGTCGTTGTCGGCCCAGGTTGACGCGTCGCCGTCTTCGCCGAGCGGGTCTTTGAAGAGTGGATCTTGGTCGATGTTTCCCGGGCCTCACGTGTAGGTCGCGTCGCCAGCCGCTTGGATCGCCGCCCGTCCTCCCTGAATACCGCAATGGTCGATCGTGAGAATTCGGGACTCGAGACCCGAGAACGCAATGGCGATGCCCCGCGGGGCGGTGTTCCCTCAGATCACGGAGTCTTGAACCCAAGAGGGCATGGAACCGATCACGATGGTGGGGGCGTTCGAGACGTTTCCGCTGAACGTGCATCCGCTCGCGTCGAATTGGTACATGGCCTCAACGATCGGCCGATCCCCGGAATGATTACCAAGAACAGCGCAGTTTGTGAGATATATAAACCAGCCACTTACCGCGCGAACTGCCGAAGGCCCCCCCGCGCCGCCGTTGCCAGCGATCAGTGAGTTGTACAGGCCGACAGCTCCGTTCCCGGCCACTTCATCGCCCGTTCCTGAATTGTTCGATATTTCGGAATAGAAACGAACGTGTGCCCGTCGTCCGCGAACACGCCGCGACCTCGGTTGTTCGTGACGGTGCAGTTGTAGATTTGTAGATCTCGCTGATCTGTCGCGATCGCGGCGCTGTCGGCGCTCGGCTCGTTGTCGGCTACAACGCAGTCTCGCAAGTAAAGTCCTCTTCCATAATCGTCTCCACGTAATGGCGTCACGATGCCGCCCGACCAAAGTTCGAGGGGATCCGCACGAGCGCCAGCGATAGTAAATCCTCTCAGGTCAACGTCGAGTCGTCCGAACGGTTGGAAGAGAACCACCGTGCGGGCGTTGTCGGAGCGGTTAGCGAACCCGGCTTTGTCGTTGTGTTTGAGGTCACCGCTGAGAACCGTGACGAAGGCGGCAGGGTTGAACGCGTTGGGATCTGCGGCGCCGAATCCCGCATAGCCATCGACGAGAGAGAGCGTCGTCGCGCTCGCGCCGTGGGTTGGAGGAACCTTGAACGACGCACCGCGATCGAGCGTGCCGCGGTCGGGGTAGTACGTTCCCTGTCCGACTCTGATGATCACGCCGTCGATGTATCCGGTTGATCGCTCCAGCGCGTCTTGGAGATCGTTGAACGCGAGATCCCACGACGACCCGTCTCCTCCGGCCGGTGCAGAATCATCCACATAAATTACGGGCGGTTCGGCGTGCGCGCCCATCGCCAGCGCGAGCGAAGCGAGGGCAGCGGCGATGGAAGCGCGGGTGACGTTGGCGATCGGTGATTTTGAAGCTGGCATCAGGATCTCCTTCCGGGAATAGACCCCGGTGCGGCGGAGATCGGGCGGGGCATCAACAACGAGACAATGTCTTGTGTGAAAGCTCAACGTTGCAGATGCGGGTAGGTTCCGGGACGGCACGCCTTGCGCGGTGGCGTTCGAAGCTGCCTCGGCGTGCGTATGAATTGCGCGATGCACATTCACGCGAGCGTGCTCGAATCAAGCCTCGACCAGCGGTTCCGGCTCGATCTCTCGGCCGCTGGAGCGCAGGCCGCCGGCGGCGAACTGTTCGAGAGCCTCGTAGACCACGGCCGGGTCGCGCGACGTGCGCAGGGCTTCTTTGAACGGCTTGCACGGCGGCAAGCGTTTGGCGAACCACGTCACGCGGCGGCGGATCTGCACCATCG
This sequence comes from uncultured Phycisphaeraceae bacterium, assembly GCA_964540295.1. Lineage (GTDB taxonomy): Bacteria > Planctomycetota > Phycisphaerae > Phycisphaerales > UBA1924 > CAZCPB01. The sequence continues at coordinate 29,380 of CAZIMT010000002.1, read as the reverse complement.
CGTAATGATCGCCGCGGTACTCGCGCATGAGGTCGAAGTAACGGCGGATCATCGTCATCTGCTCGGGGACGTCGGGCGCGTACGGCACGGCGCCGCCCGACATGAGCGCCCACGCATCGCGGAAGATCCACGGCGTCGAGAGCGCCGCGCGGCCGATCATCACTCCCTGGCAGCCGGTTTCGCGCATCATGGTGACCACGTCCTCGGGTGTGCGCACGTCGCCGTTGCCGATGATGGGGATCTGGCCGTTGACAGCTTCGACGACGCGCGCGATGCCGGGTCGGATGACGTCGCCGGAGAACTTCATCTCCGTCGTGCGGCCGTGGACGGTGACGCCGACGACGCCGACGTCCGCGAGCATTCGAGCCAAGTGAGGCGAGCAGGCTTGGCCAGCGTGATAGTCGTCGGTGGACCAGCAGAGACGCATTTTGCAGGTGAGTGGGACGGGGATGCGTGCGTTGCCGTGCGTTTCGAGCGTGGAGCCGTCCGAGTTCACCAGCGTTGCGTTGCCGATCCGCGCGGCCCACTGCTCGCGCGTCGGCGGGCACTTTTCCAATTCCTTGACGACCCGCGCCGCGATGGCGACCGCGCGTGAGAGATCGGTAAGGAGCTTGGAACCGCCGTCTTTCTTGGTGACCTTGTCGACCGGGCAGCCCATGTTGATATCGACGACGGTCGCGCCATGCTCGACGGCCCACCGCGCGCCCTCGGCCATCAGCTCGGGATCGGCGCCGTAGAGTTGCATGCCGACGGGCTTGTCGAAATCGTTGGTGCGCGCCAGGTCAAGGCTGGTCTCGGTGCCGCGCAGCAGGCCTTGTGGGCTGAGCAGGTCGGTACACGCGAGCCCGACGCCAAGGCTGGTGTGCGCGGGTTGGCCTGGCTGGGCATGGGTGAACTCGCGAACGATTGTTCGGAACGCGAGATCGCAATAGCCCGCGATCGGCGCGAGCAGTAGGGGGGTTGAAAGTTGGACTGGTCCGAGCCTGAGCATGGTGTTGGCAATGGTAGGATGTGCTTGATCGCGGCTGCAGAGAGCGGTTCACCCGAGAACCGCTGGCCGCGCCCCGACCACGGCCGATGAAACCCGCCCGAGGAAAAGCGAATGAAGAGAGGCACGCTGGGCGCGTAGCCCACAAGGTGGAATAGGCTTCATCATCATCAGCAGGAAGGAATTCGTCATGCCCGCAGACTTTGAACAGGCCGAACAGTTCGCTCGAGACCCGCGCTTTCGCGAGCCGACCAACGGCCTCGGCATCGCCGGGTTTGTTACGTCTCTCATCGGGTTCATCTCGTGCGGGCTATTCTCGCCGATCGGCGCGGTGCTGAGCCTGATCGCGATCTTCAAGCGGCCCCGGCTGTTCGCGGCGCTGGGCCTGGCGCTGGGGATCATCGGGTCGGGATGGCTCTTTTGGATTCTCTTCATCATCGGCTTGGCGGGCGCGCTGGCGTGGGTCGGCGTGGGCTCGAACTACGCCGCGATGATGCAGGCCACGTCGCTCCAGCGGCAGCTCGACGCGTATCAAACAAGAGCAGGCCAGTACCCGCCGACGCTCGACCTGCTCACCAGCACGAAGCCCGAAGACCTGACCGACCCGTGGGGTACGCCGTATGTCTACGTGATGAACCCGGACGGCAAGGGCTATTCGCTGGTGTCGGCCGGTCAAGATCAGAAGATCGGCACCGAGGACGACGCGAAGCTGTATCACACGACGGGCGGGCTGTCACGCACGGCGCCGCGGTGAAACGAGCGTCGTGTGAGAACTGCGATTTACACGGTCCGCGGTACCAATGGCCAAGGCTCGCCGCACTCGAGGCAACGCCGCGGGCTGGCGTGGGCGGCGATCCATTCGTGGGGGATGAAGTCGGGTAGGCCGGTGAGGTCGTAGGTGCAGGCGGGGCACGCCCGGATCTGATCTAAGTGATCCTCGGGCTTCTTTACTCGTTCCAATCGCCAGAGATACCACCACACAAAGAAGAAGAATGCGATGTTGAAGCTGACAACAACCACGTTCTGCGCCGCGCTCTTGTCCGGGACGAGCAGCATCAACGAAACGATACTCAATCCAATCGGCCACGCGATTCGTTTCCAGCCGCTGCCGCCTGATGGCGTTTGCTGATTCTCGCCTCCTTCGCCTCGCCTGCACGCTGCCTCATTCTGACGTGCTCGTGTGCGAAAGTCTGCCACAACTTCGGCAGCGATGGCTGTCAACGTTGAATGATCGCTCGGCGGATTCCCAACCATTTCGGCGAGGCGGTCGTACTGCTCGAACTAGTCTGATTGGTCGCCGCTCTGGTGCACGGCAGATTCTTAGGCTCTTCAGCCAGCCCCCGCCGACGCTACCCACTGACCGGATCGCAGGCTCAACAAGGCGCTCTGAAATGAGACAGATCTCGAGCACATCTCTCTGGATCGGCGACCGCCGTGACGTGCAGGATCTATCCGCTCTTCGTAACGCGGACGTCGTCGCGGTCGTGGACGGCGCGCCCGACTCTTCACCCGCCAGCATCCGTTTCGCCGATGAAAGTTTGATAGCTTCTTCCCTCGCTTTCGCCCGGAGTACCATCCGCCCGTGTACCAATGGCTCCTCATCCGACGCTACCTCACCAGCAAGATCATGCCGCTGCTGGCCTCGCTCGCCGTCGTGCTCTGCACGGCCATGGTCCTCATCGTCTGGTCCGTCATGGGCGGCTTTCTGGCCAAACTGGTGGACTCGGGCCGCACGCTTGTTGGCGATGTGCTGATCTCCTGGCCCAACTCGGGCTTTGCGTACTACGACGACCTGATCGATCGTCTTGAGAAGGACGAGCTGATCGCGGCCGCCGCGCCCATGATCGAGTCTTACGGGCTCATCGGGTTGCCCAACGGCATGTCGGAGAACGTCCTTATCAAGGGCATCGACGGCCCTCGTTACGCTCGCGTTACGGAATACAAAGACTCGCTCTGGTGGAAGCCCATCGGCAAGCCGCTCCGCAAGGACATCGCCCGCGCCGACCCGCGGCTCAAGGGCGAGCAGTGGCCCGTGATGTTCGACAACGGCCAGAGGCTCACGCGCCGCGACCCCTCGACCGGTCAACGTCGCCCTGCGGTCGTGCTCGGGATCGAGCTCAGCGGGCAGAACTACCGCACGCCCGAGGGGTACTTCCTTCCGTACCAACCGATGCAACGGACACCATCGGGCAAGGTAATCTCGCAAGAAACATTTGCGCCCGACAACGGTTTCGTCAACCTGAGTGTCGCGCCGCGTGACTCGACGGGCATCGCCGTGGACATGCAGACTCGCCGCTTCCCTGTCGCCAACGAGTTCTACTCCGGGCTCTTCGAGATCGATCACAAAACCGTTCTCGTTGAGCTGGGCGCGTTGCAGAAAATGCTCCGCATGGAGGCCGGGAAGCGTCTCAAGGACGTGAAAGGTCGGCCTTTCAAGGTCGTCAAGGACTCTGTTACCGGTATCGAGACCGCCGTCACCAGCACCGAAGAGATCGACGAGCCAGCCCGCGTCACCACCGTGCTGGTGCGCGGCAAGGCCGAGTCGGGCGCGGGCGAGGATGCCCAGCGACTCGCGGAGCGCTGCCGCAGCATCTACGACGGCTTCGCCAAGGCCCACCCGGGCGAGGTGCCCGACCAGTTCACCATCAGCATCCGCACCTGGGAGGACCAGAACCGCACGCTGATCACGGCCGTGAAAAAGGAAACCGGGTTGGTGCTTTTCATCTTCAGTTTCATCTCGATGACGGCCGTGTTTCTCGTGCTCGCCATCTTCTGGTCCATGGTCAGCGAGAAAACCAAGGACGTCGGCGTGCTGCGTTCGCTGGGCGCGAGCCGCATCGGCGTCGCAGGCCTCTGGCTAGGTTATGGCCTGGCGATCGGCATCGTCGGCGCGGCCTTGGGCGGCGCGCTCGCGTACACCATCGTTCTCAACATCAACCCCATCCACGAATGGCTCGGCACTCATCTCGGCTTCTATATCTGGGATCCACGCGTGTACTACTTCACCGAGATCCCCAGCAAGGTCGAGCCCGACAAGGCCAAGTGGGTGCTGGCGGGTGGGATGCTCAGCAGCGTCGTCGGAGCATTGATCCCCGCTCTTCGCGCCGCGTGGCTCGACCCGGTGAAGGCGTTGCGGTTTGAGTAGAGTTGGCATTCAATATTTGTGATTCGGCATTCGTCCTTGACTTGTCATTCCTCAGCACTCAGTCCTGATCCCTCTCTCATGACTCTCCTCGCCGCCCAGAACCTCCGCAAAACCTACCGCCTAGGCAAGGTGGACGTGCGCGTGCTGAAAGGAGTCTCTCTCGACGTGGCGGCTGGCGAGTGGGTCTCCGTCCTCGGCGCGTCGGGCTCGGGAAAGTCAACACTCCTCCACCTGCTCGGCGCGCTCGACCACCCTGACAAGCCCGCGCTGGTCTGCTCCAAGTGCGGCTACAGCCTGCGCGGGCTCGAAGCCGACACGCCGTGCCCCGAATGCGCCGCCTCGTTCACCGACAAGCCCGTGCGCGGCGACGTGCTCTTCCAGGGAAAGGAACTGACAAAGTTCAGCGGTCGAGAGCTGAACCACTACCGCCGCGCCACGGTCGGCTTCGTCTTCCAGTTCTATCACCTGCTCCCCGAGCTCAACGTCCTCGAAAACGTGCTGCTCGCGGCGATGGTCCTCCACGGCCGATTCGGCTATCTGCGCGAACGCTCACGCCTTCGCGACGAAGCCATCGCCATCCTCACTCGCGTGGGCTTGGGCGAACGCCTCAAGCACCGCCCCGTCGAGCTCTCCGGCGGCGAGCGTCAACGCGTCGCCATCGCTCGCGCCCTCGTGAACAAGCCTCAAGTCCTGCTGGCCGACGAGCCCACGGGAAACCTTGATCGCAAGACCGGCGGCACAATCCTTGAGCTGCTCAGCGAACTGCACCGCGAGGGCCAGACCATGGTCGTCGTCACCCACGACGCCGAGAATGCTCGCCGCGCCGACCGGATTGTTCGGATTGTGGACGGGAAGATCTTCGACGGTCCTGACGTTGAAAAAGTGTGATCTCGTGTTTTTCGCGCCCTCGGGCCGTGCGCCAGCAATACTCGAAGCCCACCAGCGTTACGCACCATTAGGCAGCGTTCACACGTTGCTCGGGTGATTCACCGATACACTGTCCTTCGGTTCTATTCTCTGAAAGCGACCTCATGAACATCAAGATGAATCACCGCGGCCTCGCCATTGCGCTCGCGTCCGCGTTTTCTGTCGTCGCGCCGACGCTGGCCACGATCAGTTTCACGTCAACCGTTTTCGCGCAGCCCGGCGGTGGCGGCGGATGGGGCGGAGGTCGTGGGTTCGGCGGCGGCGGGGGCAGCGACCTTGGCCCGTCGTTCAACGCTCGCGAGTTCACTCGCATCTCCAAAGTCCTCAAGCTCGACACCGACCAGGAAGAGGCCGCCAAGTTGCTCTACGACTCCTTCGAAGAACAACTTCGCGCCAAGGCTGAGCCGACACGGTCCAAAATGGAACGAGCCCGCGATGATTTCCGCGAGAACCGCGACCCGAGCATCTGGCAGGACGTCCGCAAGGACATGGAAAAGTTTCGCCCACAGCGCGACGAGATGGAGAAGTCCTTCCTCGGCGACCTCAAGGCGATGCTTCGCGAGAACCAGGCCCAGACCTGGCCTCACTTTGAGCGATCGATGCGGCGCGAGCAGTATTTGGGCCGCGGCATGATGAGCGGCGAGCGGCTGGATCTCTTCAAGATCTCCGAGAAGGCCGACCTTGCCGACGACACCAAGGGCTCGATCACGCCGATTCTTGATCTTTACGAGCAGGACCTCGACCGCGAACTGACCGCCCGGGCCACGTTCCAGAAAGAGAACATGTCGAAGTTCGGCGAACTCATGTTTTCCGGCGACACCAAGGCGCTGCAGGATCTCTTCGAGAAGGGCAAGGATCTTAGCGTCCGCGTCCGCGACGTGAACCGCCGCTACGCACGCCAGATCCAGGACCTTGTGCCCGAGGACAAGAAGGCGATCATCGCCGACGCGGTGAAGAAAGAGAGCTATCCTCGCGTTTTCCAGCAGACTCGGGCCACGCGGATGCTCGACGCGGCCGTCGCCTTGAAGGATCTCTCGGACGAGCAGAGGACCGGGCTCACCGCCCTCAATGAGTCCTACACGCGAGACCTCGGAGCGATCCATTCCGACATGATCACCGCCACCGATAAGCTCGAAACAACGATCACCGCTGATTCCATGATGTCCATGTTCCGCAACGGCGGCGAAGACGGCCCCACGGGCGACCTCAACCGCAAACGCGCCCAGCTCAACCGAAAAACCGAGGACGCGACCAGGAAGATCCTCACGCCCGAGCAGGCCACGAAGCTGCCCAAGGAAGAAGACAACGGCCCCGGCCGGCGCGATCGCGGCGGGGATGGCGGAGGAAACAACCGCCCGCCCCGTGGCACACCACGCGCCAACTCTGCGACCGGCGGCGGTCCGAGCTAAAATCGCTCGTCAACGTGGTTGATGAAACCCGCCTCGCTCCTCGGCGGCACCCATACCTTCAACGCCACGCTCAATTCGTCGTCTTCTTCTCCTCGACTTCCTTCACCTCTCGCGGCAACAACGTCTCCGCGCACGCCAGGTTGTACGCCGTCACCGCGACGCACGTGGAGCTCTGCATGAGATACTCGGGGATGGCGAGTTCGTATCGATCAAACTGCGTGTGCCAGCCGTGCCCGTAGTCGGCGCGGCCGACCTCGTCCCAGAAAAAACCGGGGACGCCGACGGCGTTGAACGAGGCATGGTCACTGCTGCCGCCCTTGGGCATCTTCTCGCTTGCGCGGATGTTCACGATCAGCGGCTTCTGGTCTGCTGAATCGAAGAACATGCCGTTGACCGGCGCGGTGGCGGCCGCGAGCATCGGCACCATGCTGGGGATGCACGCCAAGCCGCCCTGGTAGTTCGTTCCTCCATCGTCGACGAACACGGCCGAGATCTTCGACAAATCGTTCTTGTGCTTCTCCACGTACCCGTGCGAGCCGAGCAGGCCTTGCTCCTCGCCGGTCCAATGCACGAACCGGATCGTGCGCTTGGGCTTGGCGTTCACAACCTTGAGGATCCGCGCCGCTTCTAGAGTAACAGCCGTGCCGGTCCCGTTATCTGTACACCCTTCCGACCCCGGCCCGTCCCACGAGTCCATGTGTGCCGAGACGATCACGACCTCGTCGGGCAGCTCCGTTCCCCGGATCTCCGCGATGGTGTTGTAGACGGGCACAGGCCCGGGCGTGAACGTGTGTTGCAGGTTCATCTCGATCTCGACCGTGTCGCCGTCGTAAAGCCGCGAGTTGATCGCGTCATAATCCGACCCGCGGACGACGACGTGTACGTCGGGCGGCAGGGTCTCGACAGTCAGGTCACGCCAGCCCGCCACCGCCCCGGTCCAGATCCGCTCGCGCGGATTGTCGCGGATGGTTGTTATAAAACCGGCCACGCCGTCTTGAGCCAAACGCTCCGTGATCGCGAGATCTTCAACCTTCCCACCCTCGGCCAGCTTTGCTCTGGCGGCTTTGCGACGCTCGAAGAACGTGCTGACGCCGCTGCGGACCCCGCGTTGTCCCTGAGCTGCCGGGGGATCGAGCAGGACCCAGCTCCCCTTGGCGTGGTCTTTCACGGCCGCATAGTCCTCGTCTGTTCGCGGCTCTTTGATGATTTTTCCGCGCACCGCACCGTTCGTCCCGACGGTCCAGGCGAGCGTGCTGAGCTGAAAATCACGGAGTGTTTCGAACTCAGTTGTGATGGTGCCGTCTTCGGCTTTTTTCTCTTTGCGCAGCAGCAGCTTTCCCGTCGAGGGGCCGCGATCAAACCCGACGCCGATATCGCCCCAGGTTTCGAGACGCGGGTTATCGAGCCCCCACAGCGTGTACATCGACTTGGTCCAGTTATTGGCCTTGAGAACGTGGCTCGACCCCGTCAGTCGCGGCCCGATCTCTTTGGACAGGTGCTTGAGGTGGTCCATCACCTGGTTGCGGTGCACGCCCTCGTCCAAGATGCGGCTGATCGTTTCGGCATCGCCCATGCGTATATTCGGCGTGGGAACTTCTTTACCGTCGATGTACGCGACCCGCGAAGGGACGATGGTGCCGACCGTACCGCCCTCGCCGACACCGCCGCCAGCCCAGCACGATGCGGAAACTCCGAGTCCGGCCATTGCGACCAGAATCGACGGCAGGAATGCGGCGTAACTCGTCGCGACAAGGTTCCATGACATCACAAGGTGACGGGTGCGCTTCATTGGTTTTCCTCAGTTCGGGGATTGGTGAGTGGACCAGTGTACCAGAGTGCCCGGATGATGGTCCGCGATGAGTACCCGCACGAACCACGAACCACGAACTCGCGACTTCATTCGGCCTCGCCGTGTCCGTTCAGTCGGCTGGCACGCAGCGAGTCTTCGCCCACTCTCGCAGTTCCGCCACCGACTCGGCCATCGTTACCGACAGCGGCGGCGAGCCCTTGATCGCCTCAAGCAAACCGGCCGTGGTGAGATCGCGCCCCGCGTCGAAGGCCGTGTGCAAGTCACTGACGACAGCCTGTTCGATCTCGGCCCCGCTGTAGCCTTCGGAAGCCGCGACCAACGCTGGGAGGTCGAACTTTGCGAGGTCACGTTTCCGCTTGGTGATGTGCACCTTGAAGATCTTCAACCGCGCCGAAGCGGACGGCAGATCTACAAAGAAGATCTCATCGAATCGACCTTTCCGCAGCAGCTCGGGGGGCAGCGCTTCGACGGTGTTGGCCGTCGCCACCACGAACACGCCGGAGCGATGCTCTTGCAGCCAGGTTAAAAATGTTCCGAACATGCGCTGCGACAGCCCGCCGTCGGTGCTCTGCGCGGCCGCGGACGCGAACGCCTTTTCGATCTCGTCGATCCACAGCACGAGCGGTGACATCGCTTCCGCCTGTCGCAACGCGTCGCGCAGACGCCGCTCCGATTCGCCGACGTAGCGGTCGTAGAGCACGCTCGGGTCGAGCCTGAGCAGCGGCCTCTTCCAGCTCGTCGCAACGGCCTTGGCGCACAGACTCTTCCCCGCGCCCTGCACGCCGAGCAACAACATCCCGCGCGGCGGCGTCAGCCCGAACGCCGTTGCCTCGGGCGAGAAGGACTTGGCACGCCGCGACAACCACAGCTTCAACGCGTTCAGACCGCCGATGTCTTCGAGCGCCGTCGGCGCTTCGACAAACTCCAGCAGCCCTTCCACTTGCAGCATCCGACGTTTGGTCCTGATCACCTCGTCGAGATCGCCAATCGAAAGCTCGCGGTCGTCGGCGATCGCGTCGAGCACCACTTGCTGGACTTGCCGGGCGGTCAGCCCTCGCAGCGTCCGCATCAGCGCACCAGCCTCCTTCTTCGTGAGTTTCACTTCCAAGGGCCGTTCGCGGTTCTGCGCCCGCAGCGTCCGCCGAACAATCTCGTCGATCTTTTCGTCGTTGAGCAGCGACGGCCTCAGGAGCGTGGACATGGCCGCGACGACCGGCGGCACGCTCTCTCGATGATCGATCATCACCAAGCACCCGCCCACCACTCGAAAGTGCTCGACCAACTCTCGCCACGCCCTCAGCACGCGCGGGTCATCAAGGTGCGGCACCAGGTCGAGCGTCGTCAGCATGCACGCCGCGGCATTGCTCCGGCGTACGGAATACAGCGCGGCCGCGGGTTGCTCAGTCCCTTCCACCGGCTTGGCATCCGCGAGGTTCCCGTTGCGCAGCCCGTCGAGCACCGACCACTGCAGCAGCCCGAGCTGGGCGATCGCCGCCGCCTCGCACGCCAGATCGAATGCCACCGGCTCATCGTCCGTCACGATCCGGATGCACGCGTGACGCGCACGAACAAGGTGCTTGAATCGTGCAAGGTCAGGCATCGGCTCAGTCTACCACGTCAGAGCGGCAAGCCAAAGTCTGAGCGCCAGAAACTGTGGTATCCTTAAACTCGCGCCAGATCGCTCGATCTCGCCCGCTCGAAGGCACCATCAAGTTCCCTGACACCCGAGACCTCGCGTGAACCTCGACGCGTCACTCAAACCTGTTCACGCTCCGCCCTCGGCGGGCGAACGCCTCCTCGAGATCGACGCGCTCCGCGGACTCGCCATCCTCATCGTGCTCGCCAACCACTTCACGACCCGCTTCGGCGAGATCTACGGCTTCCCCACCGACCCGCTCTACATCATCCCGCAAGACAACGTGGGCCCGCACGCCATGTTCGTCATCAGCGGATTCGTCACCGCCGCCACCATAGGCCGCGCTCGTTCGGCGCGAGACTACATGCTCACCAGGCTTATCCGCCTTGCGCCGGTCTTCTGGGCGGGCGCGATCCTCACCTTCACCATCGTCCGCATCTTCCGGCTGCCGGGCCGCGAGGTCGGAGTCGGAGAGGCCTATCTCAACCTGACTATGCTGCCCGGCCTGTTCGGCGCCCGGGCTATCGACGGCGCATACTGGACTCTGCAGATCCAGCTCGGGTTCTTCATACTCGTCGCGCTCACCATCGCCGTCGGTGCCTCGCGTTTTCTCTGGTTGGTTGTTGGCACGATCACAACCTTTCACCTCATCGCAAAGCTAGGAATAGATAGCGGGAACGTCAGCGCCGCTGCGAATTCTTGGTACGCAACCAGCGTCAGCGTCTCTGGCCACGCCGCGTTCTTCCTGATCGGCATCATGATCGCGATCATGAAGGCGGGCTTCCGCTGGTGGCACCTGGCGCTCGTCGTTCTTGCTTCGGCCGACATGTTTATCCCGCGTGACAACCAGGCCCGGCTCGTCATTGCTATCACGGCCGCGGTCATGTTTATCGGTGCCAATTTTCGTTTCCGGGGACTCGCTGGCAAGCTCCTGGTTGGGCCTCTTGCACTCGTCGGTACGTTTTCGTACGCGCTGTACGTCGTCAACCAGAACATCGGTTACGTGATCATGCGGGCGGCGTACGCCCACGGCCTTCACACCTACACCGGGATTGTGCTCGCCACGATTGCTTCGTTCGCTCTGGCGATTGCGCTAACCTACGGAGTGGAACGACCCATCAGCGCGTTTTTTCGCCGCAAGCGCAAGAAGTAGCAAGCTCTCGCAGCATCCTCCGCCTCTGGCCCGGCCTTGTAGGCCAGCTTCTTTACGTTCCGTCAGATTACATCTCCTCCAAGCCTTGATCTTTCGGTTCCGGTTTCCAAGCCATATTCAAGCCCGCCCGAGCCGACCAGGGGACGAGCGTGGTCCGCGTCGCGTTCGCCGCGAAGCACAGACTCACCATCGACCGCCTCACCGCGCTGGGCTTGATTGCCTCACGGAGATGGCGCGGAAACATACGAGGTAGCTCTGTATACATTCCGAATACACTCCACAAAAAGAAGGCCCGGGCGCAACGCACCCGGGCCTCACAATCCTTATCACTGTCTTTATCACGGGATCTTTCCGACCCCTGTGTCGCTCAATCGCTGAATCGCTGTCTCGTTCATCCCGAGATCAGTTCTTTCCCTTATACTCCGCCAGCGAGGCCGCGATCCCGTCTTTCATGCTGTCATCAAGCCCTTCCGAGAGCTTCACAGCCTTCTCCTGGATCTCGATCGCCTTGGCCTTGTCCCCCTTCACCCAGTACGCTCGCGCGAGAGTGTCCAGAATCGCCGCGTCTTTGGAACCCGCGGCCTTGTCCGCCTGAGTGGCGATCGCGACCGCGAAGTCCGCGTCCTTCTTCTCAACCTTGCCCTCGGGGTCAACCACGCCCCACGCGATCTGGTTGAGCATCATCGGATTGTTCGAGATCGTCTTGTCGGCCAAGAGCGCGTCCTTCATGCCGTAAGCCGCGGTAAAATCCTTCTTCTTGGTCAGCAGGATATCGAACTTGGTCATGAGCGCACCTGACGCTTGCTTCGGGTCGGCCTTGACGATCTCGTCGAGCCCCGCGACCGCGTCGTCCCACTTCCCGGCCTTCGTCGCCGTCTGAACCTTCTCCTTGAGCTTTGCGGCGGGGCTCTCGGCCTCGGCTTTCGCCTTATTCTGCTCGGCGCGCGACTCGGCCTGGCCTGCCTCGTATTCCTTCACCGCGGCGGCGAGGTCATACTTCCCGGCCGCGATCTGCTCCAAGGGCTTCTCCATGCTCATCGGGTGCCCGATCCACGCGACCTTGCCGTCCTGATTCACAATGAACGCGCACGGAATGCCGTTCTTCTGGGCCGCGCCCATATAAGCCTTGTCCATCCTCTTGGTCTCGCCGTCGTAGGCGACGGTGTACGCCATCTTGTCGCCCTGACCCGCGACGAACTTCTTCACCTTGGCGAGCGTGTCGCCGTCGTACTTCTCCCAAATGTTCGTTCCGATGAACGTAACATTCTTCTCTTTATACTGAGCCTGTAGTTCGGTCAGGTGCGGGAAGGCGCGGATGCAAGGCCCGCACCACGTCGCCCAGAACTCGACCACGTAAACCTTGCCCTTTTCGAAGCCCGTGATCGGCTCGCCCTTAAGGAACTCCTGCACCTTGAACTCTGGCGCCGCCATCCCGACTGTCAGGATTTTCGCTTCAGTCTTCGGCTCGGCCTTGGTTTCAACTTTCACCGCGGGCTGGGCCTTGGCGTCGGTAGTCGCTTGAGCGAAGGCGGTCGAGCCGATGCTAGCGGCGAGGGAAACAACAGCCAACAACGCGGCGGGGGTCAGACGTTTCAACATGAGCGATCTCCTAGCCTCGTGACGATGCGTCCACCGGCAACCGCCGAAGAGACCGCACCGATCCACGGGAACCAAAGTATACGTGCCGCCACCTCGGGTTGTTGCAGTTACCAAACCAGCGACGAACACGGGACCGTAATGTGCACGAAGCGGCAGGAACTCTCATCGAGAAGGCGCAGAACCTAGATAGTTCTTGAGCACCCCGGAGCTTAGTCTGGCACCATGCGTGATCGCCGGGCATGATCGCCGAGAGCCGCGGTGCTCTCAATCGACCTGACCCAAGTACGCCGCGAGCACGTCTCGCGCCGCCTTCAGGTCCACCCGGTCGATCATCTCGGTCACGGTGTGGATGTACCGCGTGCCGACGGTGATCCCCACCGCCCGCGCCCCGGCCGCCGCTTGCTGGGCCGCCGCGCCGTCTTGCCCGCCCGCAGCAAGGATCGACCGCTGGTACGGGATCTTCCCTTTCTTGGCGATCGCTTCGAACTGATCGACCAAGGCTTTATCCGAGATAAACGAGCTGTCCTTGATGTGCAGCGCAAAGCCCTTGCCGTGCACCGACACCGACTCTTCCTCCGGCACGCCCGGCGTATCGCACGCCAACGTCACGTCCAACCCGATCCCGATATCCGGCAGCACCGCGTGGCTCGCGGTTTTCGCGCCACGAAGCCCGACCTCTTCCTGCACCGTGAACGCGACGATGATCTCGCACGAGTGTCCGGTGCTCGCCTTGTCTAGCGCTCGCATCGCCTCGATCCCCAGCCAGCACGCCACGCGATTGTCCATCGCCTTGCTCACCAGCTTGTTCCCGACCTCTACAAACGGCTCGTGCATCACGATGAAATCACCGACCTTAACCTTGCGGTTCACCACGTCGGCCGACATCCCCACATCAACGAAAAACTCCTTCACCTCCGGCACCTTCTCACGGTCCTTCAGGCTCGAAATATGGATCGGTCGCCCCGCCGGGTTCATCACGCCCACGTAATCGCCCGTGTCCGTGCATACCAGCACACGCCGCGAGAACAGGTTCCTCGAGTCAAACCCGCCAGCCGGATTCACCCACAGATACCCGCGCTTGTCGATCGAACTTACGAAAAACCCGATCTCGTCCATGTGGCACAGCAGCATCACCCGCGTAGGCCGATCCCCCTTATCCGCAGACCCTTTTTTCTTCCCGACCGCCTTCTTCGCCTTGGTCGCCCGAGGCCCGCGCCGGCAGATCAGCGTCCCCATCGCGTCGGTCTCAACGCTGTCGAACATCTCTTCAACTTCTTTCTCGATCAACGCACGAACTCGGTCTTCGCGCCCAGGAACGCCGGGGGTCTCGCACAAACGCTTCAGCAGATCGATGTTCACGTGATGATTCTCCAAAAGGTGGTCGCCCATCGTACCATCTCGCACCTCTTAAGGATTCACCATGGCCCGACGTTCCCCGCTCCAGCTTGTCCACCTCGAAGCCGAGGCTCTCCTTCTCCCCTACGGCCCCGCCGTATCACCCGCCGAATCTCTCTCCAACGCCATCACGGATCAATCAACCATTAGTATCGAACTGGTTGCCACGTTTGGCGAACTCGAAATGGAATACGCCGCACTTCGCAAAACCTGCGTCATCCTCGACCAGCCGAACCGCGGCCTCATCGAGCTCACCGGCCCCGATCGGCTCGACTTTCTCAACCGCATGCTCACGCAAGAGCTCAAAGGCCTGAAGCCTGGTCAGGTCTGCCGTTCGTTCTGGCTCAATCGAAAAGGCCGAATCGATGCCGACCTGCGCGTCGTTCACCTCGAAGACCGGACCCTCCTCGAACTCGACGCCCACGCCGTCGCCCGAACTCTCCAAGGTCTCGCCGCGTTCATCATCACCGAGGACGTCCGGGTCCAAGACCTCACCGAATCAACTCACCGCCTCGCCCTCCACGGCCCGACCGCCGAACTCCTGCTCAATCAATCCACGCGATCCGAAATGCCGGATCTGAAGTCTCCCGAAGATCCGGGCTTCTCACTCGAACCAGCGCACGCGATCACCCGCGCCATCGCCAGAACCGAAACCATCATCTTTCGCGATGACACCACCGGCGAGCCTGGCTACGAACTCATGATCCCGACCGCCGACGCCGCCCGCGTCTATCAACACCTCGTCGATACTGGCTCTGACCCCAATCAGGGCACACCGGAAGCACTCACCGACCCGGCCACGCACACGCTTGGCTCACGCGTGAAACTCCGCCAGGCGGGTTGGCACGCGTATAACATCGCTCGCCTCGAAGCTGGCACTCCCTTGTATAACATCGACTTCGGCCCGACCTCTCTCCCCGCCGAGACCGGCGTTCTCCTCGACCGGGTCTCATTCACCAAGGGCTGCTACCTTGGCCAGGAAATCGTCGCCCGCATGCACGCCCGCGGTCATCCCAAGCAGATGCTCGTCGCTCTGAAACTCGCGCGCCAATTCAACCTGACCGACTCCACCCCGCGCCAGCCCGACAGCGGCGCGGCTGTGCTTCGCAAGGAAGCCACCGACACCGCGCCCGGAGACCCCGTCGGGTCCGTCACCAGCTCAACGACAAGCCCCATGCTCGGCGCGGCCTCCATCTGCTTCGCGCAAGTCAAGCACGAACTCGCAGTCCCCGGCACCCAGCTGCAGGTCGTCACCAACGACACCCTCGTCGCCGCCGACGTCCAACCCACGCTCTCGTTCTGGTCACGCCCGCGCTAGGTCCAGCACCAACGGCCAACAATCGTTAATAGCGTGTCAGCCCGCCGCACCGCGCGACAGAGTCTCGCGGCGGCCTTGCGATCTACCCGGGCAACCCGTGGGCACGCCATGCATGGCCTCTCACAGTCTTGAGTTATCGCGCCCTTCCATGACTCCGCCAGCCCGCGAATCACGGCCCGCTCGTCGCCGCGTCGATGCTTCTTCCGAAACCGAAAGGGCCATCGTGCGCGAAGAAACACTTCAACACCTAAGCGCGCCGTCGAGCGCTGGTTCCCAATCCAACCCTTCCGACGCGTCCTCGCGTCTCACGCTGCACGCGTTTCTTCGAGACGGGGACCACGTTATGGAAGGCGTGCTGGTCGCGCCCGATCGTCGATGGTGGTGGATCGCCGCGGGAGTTCCGCGGCTGCTCTCTCCCGAGATGTACCGCAACGACGAGCTCACTAAAAAGTATGCTCCGCAGTTGAAAGGGCTCGGGCTCGAAGCGCCAGCAGCCACGATCGCTCGCGGACGCCTAGGACGTATTCAATCCAAGACCATCGATCGTTTTGGGTCCGAATGGCTGCGGTTCCGCGATTGGGGGTACCACCCTTCACCGCCCAACGGCGACGCTCTGGAATTTCGCGGAGGGCTGTGGGAGAACACGCTGGCGGCCTTCCGCAGCAAGACCTTCCTCGACGGCCGACTTGACGGACAGCTCGTTCTGGACGCTGGCTGCGGCAACGGCCGCTTCACCGCGGCGGCGCTCGCCGGGGGCGCGCGAGAGGTGATCTCGGTCGATATTGGCTGGGGTGTTGACGCGACCTTCGACCATCACCGAGACGACCCGCGCGTCCACGTCGTGCAGGCGTCGCTCTTTGACCTGCCGATCAAGGCCGTGGATTCCGCGTTCTCGATCGGAGTGCTCATGCACACGGGAGACGCGGCACGCGCGTTCGGACAGATCGCCTCGCTCATCGCGCCGGGCGGCCTGTTCGCGGTCCGGCTCTACCATCGCGGGAACTGGGCGCACGAGATCGTCGATCGCGGGATTCGAAGTCTCACAACGAGGCTCAGCAAGCCGATCCAACTCTGGTTCGCGCGCGCCATGGCAAAGCTCGGAACAAGCTTCGTGGTCCGCGAGGCGCGAACGGTCCGTGTGCCTAGCCAGATGTCTTCGCGAGTGATGTGGTACCAGGTGCTGCGGAACTGGCCGACCGTGCATCACAACTTAGATTGGTGGACCGCGCCGGTCGCGACCCACCACACCGTCCGCGAGGTCGCGGCCTGGGGGCGAGCGAGCGGGCTGGAAATCGTGCGCGCAGACCCGAGAGATTTGGCAGATCGCTACAGATTCTGGCAATGGCCCGAGGCGTTGACCGTCTTGTTTGAGAAGCCAGCGGCGGTCGAGCTGCCCGCGATGAGCCGGGTTCCCTACGCACACACCGTCGCCGCTGGAAGCTTCGTGTAGATCCCGCCCGGGCCAAGTAAACCAGCGCGGATCCGGTAGTGCGGCGGCCGAGAAAGTCTCAGTTGCTCGACGGCGAACGTTCGCGCGGAAGCTCCTCATCGGCAGTCACGAATCGCGTCTTCTTCTGAGCGATGCGAGCCCTGCGATCCCCAGCACCGTCATCGTCCCCGGCGAGGGAACCACCGAATCAACATACCCGATGAGTTCACGCAGCGAGATCTCTGTCGCCGTCATCGCGCCCGCCAGAGGAGTTGACGTCCCCACGTGAATATGCCCGGCCGACACGCACCACGCGGGGTCCGAAGGGTTGCTGTGCAGGTTCTGGTACCACGTGCCGTGATAGCCCGTGAACTCGCTGACGAACGTGCCGCCGAAGTTGTTGCTCGTGTCGATGAACGAACTAAAGCCCAGCCCCGCGGCGTTCACAGAGTCCTTGATCTTCTGCATCGGCAGCGAAGAGTTGCGGATGGTGCCGTCGAGCTCGGAGGCGATCGGAAGGTCGAGAGTCGGCTGGAACGGGGCCTCGTAATCCGGGGTCCAGTCCTCGAGCGCGAGCTTGCGGTGGCGCGACTCGATCTCCCAGCTTTTGCCGAAGTTGCCGCGGCTGAACGTGATGATCGCCACCGGCTTGATTTGGCCGGTGATCCGCCAGAAGTCGTCCGAAGCGTGCTGGTAGTCAACGCGAAAGTCGCCCTCGCCCTTGGGGTTCGTGCCCACGCCGCCGGGGAACTCGGGGAAGTAACTGACGATGTTGTACCCTCGTCCTTCCCAGTTCCCGCCCTTCCACCCGCCCGGGTTCTGGATTGCGTTCTGGCTGAAGGGCCGGATCATGTCGTTGGTCGGGGGCCAATACCCCGTGATCATGATCGTCTTGGAGAACTCCGCCCGGGCGTTCGCCGCGAGAGCGAGCGAGCCAAGAGCCGCGACACGGACGGCAGCACGGACGGCGGCGTGGACAGCGACGTGACGGTGCATGGGGATGGGCCCTCGGTCGGCGCGAACACGCCGCGTCCGTGATGAATATCGGACAGGACGAATGTACAACGAATTTACAGTTTGGCCAGAAAAGCATCGGGTATTTAGTAGGAAGGCGCATCGTTCGCAACGGCCGCGCGCTGTGCTTTCTGTTCTGGAGGAGGCTTTCGTGTGGAAGAGCACGACTTTCGACGAGGGCGACGAGTCGCCGCCGGTTGATCGCGATCCAATGAAATCGGCCGCGCTGGTGCGCGGCCGACTCGTGCAAACTGAAATAGGGCGGTCACCACGAGTTTCAGGCGTCGAGCTTGGCCGCCGGGCTCGGGCTCACCTTACCCAGCGCCGACGGCAGATCGATCCCGGCTTGGTGGGCAAGCTCGTGGATCGGCGGCAAAGCTCCGATGAGACTGGACAGAAAATCAGCGGTCGAGCCCCGACCCAACGCCCCCGTCTTGGGGTCCACGCTCCGGCCCGAGTCCCATACCGTGATCTTGTCGATCTTGAGATTCTGAATCGCCTTAACCTGCTCGTGAACCAGCTCGGGCAGCTTCTCGATGAGCAGGAGCGTCGGCGCAACCTGCGGGTTGCTCGCGCACGCCTCGATCAGCTTGCGATAGCCGTCGGCCTTGGCTTCCAACACCTTGCGAATACCTTCGGCCTCGGCGGTGTAACGCGCCAGCGTTGCGTCTGCGGCACCGCCAGCCTCGCGACGCTGCTTCTCGGCCTCGGCATCCGCCGCGATCTCGATCCGCTTCTTCTCAATCTCCTGACCGGCCAGCATCTCCTTCCCAAGCCGCGCTAGCTCTTGCTCACGCTGCGCGATCAGCACCGCCTCGGCTGATTTCGCGGCCGCAACTTCCGATCGACGCTTCGCCTCGGCCTGAATCTCCGAGAGCTTGGCGTTAGACTCGGCCATCTGAGCGCGTGACTGGTTCTCGCCCGTCACCGCCCGAGCCTCCGCCTCGGCCACGCGGATGCGCTGCTCCTGCTCCGCCAACTTACGGGCCGCCGCCGTCTCCGCCTCGCGCTGCGCGGTCGTGATCTCGCGGTCACGCTTGGCCTGCATCTCACCGGCAACCGCATGAGCTTCCATCGCGGCTACCGCGATGCGCTGCGACTGCTCGGCCTCCTTCTGACCCTGCACGCCGCTGGCGAGTTCCTTGGCGACGCTGACGTTGCGCTCGCGCACCGCCAACGCTTCGCCCGCCGCACCGTCACGCTCCTGCTGGGCGACCTCAACCTTGGCGCGGTAGATGGCCTCGGCCGCGGCTCGCTTGCCGATCGCCGAGATGTATCCCGACTCGTCCGTGATGTCCCGGATGTTGACGTTGATGAGCTCGAGCCCGAGCTTGTTGATCTCCTTGGCAACGTTCTCGTTGATGAGCTTCATGAACTTCTCGCGGTCCTTGTTAATCTCCTCGATCGATAGCGTCGCGATCACCAGCCGGAGCTGCCCGAGGATGATGTCCTGAGCCTGCTCGCGGATCCGCTCTTCAAGCAGATTCAGCAACCGCTCGGCCGCGTTGTTCATCAGCACCGGATCGGTGGAGATACCCACCGTGAAAGTCGCGGGAACATTCACACGGATGTTGTTGAGCGAGAGTGCACCCTCGAGCGGGATGTCAATGGCGAGAGGTTCGAGCGAGAGGTAGGCGTAATCCTGGATGAGAGGGACGACAAACGTGCCGCCGCCGTGGATGCACTTGGACGCGCGGTCGCCGCCCACCCGCCCGTAGATCACAAGGATGCGGTTGCTGGGGCATCGCTTGTATTGCTTGACCACGAAGACCGCAAAGAACACGAGCAAAAGCAGCACCGCCCCGACGACCCCGAGGTAAATCAGCGGGTTGCCGCTGTTCAAAGCCTGGGCCAATGTTGGACTGTGGAGATCTATCGGAAGCTGGAACAACGGCTGGAACAACGGCCCGAACAACGGCCCGAACAACGGGATGATGGCGACTGATGTCATGCGATTCCTCCTCTCGTGTAAGTGACGCGTGCCCGAACTTGGGACAAGCCCCGAGCCGCGGCCAAAGCCTCTCTTAATCAACAACTCTCTCAATCAAAAACTCGATCACCGCTCCAAGTCAGCCTTTCCCAAGTAGCGCGAGCGCACCGATAGCCGAAAACGCCCGAGCACGGTACCGGAAAATCTGCTACACAGCCGGATAGGCCGCCGCCTCGTTCGCCGAGCCGTCCGGCCCGGCCGCGCCCTCGGGTGTCGCGAAAGTCTCGATGGCGACGACGGTCAAGGTGTTCCCCGCACCCACGCCGAGCACACGGACGCGTCCGTTGGTCGGGATCGAAACGTCAGCCGAGGTCGCGTTGTAGATCCGCTGACGAGTGCCGATGGTGATCCGCACCTGCCCCTCGCCCTGGCCCGCCACGGGAACGCTCACGTATACGTCTCCCTCGCGCCCTACCGCGTCAACGATGTTGATGTTGCCGCTGGAATGCAGGTCGTGCAGCGCCTTCAAAAGAACCGCCAGCAGCCAGACCATCCCGGCCCCGCACCCGGCCGCGACAAGCAACGAGCCCGGCAAGGCCAACCCGCTTCCCTTCAGCGCCGCCAAGCCGCCCCACCCGAACCCCATCGCCATCGCCGCGATCGATTGCAGCGAGAGCAGCTTGAACGCCTCGCCCGGATCGGCGTGCTGGTCCGCTCCTTGGCCACCGAGATGAACGTCCGCGTGCAGATCTCCCGCGTGATGCCCGAACATCAGCAGCACCAGTCGGCCCAAGAAGACCGACGTGCCGCAGATCGCCAGAACCGTGAACCATCCCGCCCCGCCGCCAAAGAACAGGTCTTGCATAACAGAGCCCCCCTTCTCATACCGGTTAGGAAGAGTGTAGTGGCCATTTCAGCCGAGAATACTCGACGAGAACGCAAGCCACTATCTGTAGTGTATCTTCGCGAAGAAAAATGAGAATGTCTGTAGACAGTGCCAAACGCCGGTCGGACCAATACCGCACGATCGGTTCGGGCTCGCCAAGAACGCGCACAGGAGCGATTTAGTCCGGGCCTCCGCAGCACTTCAGACTCGGCGTTCCGAGGCGATGAAACGACAGATCTTTTCGCGTTGCGACGGTCAGACCGATGCGTTCGTGCGCTGTGCCGGGGAACCATCCGCCCGTTTGGATACCCGCGCGCGACCGCGCCCCGGCCCGCTGGACCGATCCGGAGTCGCTGCGCTAATGTCTCGCGTGAAGACACCAGCCAACCTTCTCATCACCGCCGGACCTACGCACGAGCCTATTGACGCGGTCAGGTTTCTCGGAAATCGTTCTTCGGGTCGCATGGGTGTTGCTTTAGCAGACGAGGCCGCTCGGAGAGGGCTGAGCGTGACTTTGCTGCTTGGACCAGCAGCCATGACGCCCACCGATTCGCGGGTAAAGTTGCTCCGGTTCCGCACCTGCGAAGATCTGAGGAATCTGCTTCGAGAACAAACCTCATCAGCAGATATCTTGGTCATGGCGGCCGCCGTTGCGGACTATCGGCCCAAGATCGACCCCAAGTTCTTCGGCGGCAAGTTCCGTCGCCTCGACACCTCGCTCACGCTCGAACTCGAACCCACGCCCGACCTCTTGGCCGAGGTCGCCAGATCACGTCGGCCCGACCAGCTCATGGTCGGCTTCGCCCTGGAACCACGCGAAGAACTCATCGCGTCCGCCAAGTCCAAGCTCGAACGCAAGTCGATCGACATGGTCGTGGCCAACCCGCTCGAAACAATGGACAGCCCGACGGTCGAAGCGACCGTGCTCTACCGCGACGGCCGCTCCGCGTCCACCCCCGGGATGATGACCAAAGAAAACTTTGCACCCTGGGTCCTCGAGCTCATCGAAGCGCGCTGGAATGAAAAATAGGCGGTGTTTTCGCGCATTGACCGCCCCTTCGCAACGCTCGATATCGAGGCTTGGTACCATGAACTTCTCCCTTTGGTCCGGGTTTCCTTGTCTCCGTTTGGTCGTCCCCGTCTGGTCGTCTCCATTTGTTCGTCCCTGTTCGAGAGTCCTCGTTTGGAGAGTTTCATGCCCACAGAACCCCTCGCGTACGTCGAGCTTCGTTCCTTGGTCCGTCAGGCTGCGACGCTGGGCGCGGTCAACGCGCTGCTTAACTGGGACCAGGAAACGTACATGCCTCACGCTGGCGGGGCTCACCGGGCCGAGCAGCAGTCCATGCTGGCCGAGATCACGCACCAGCGGCGGACCCACCCCAGGGTCGGCGAGCTGATCGCCAAGTGCGAGTCCGACACCGCGCTCGACGACGCCTCTCGGGCCAACGTCCGAGAGATGCGCCGCGACTTTGACCGCGCCACCAAGCTCCCTGGCGAGCTGGTCGCGGAACTGGCCATGGTCGGCAGCCAGTCTCAGGAAGTGTGGAAAGAGGCCCGCGCCAAGAACGATTTCAAGATGTTCACGCCCTGGCTCGAACGCATGATGTCGCTCACACGCCGCAAGGCCGAGTGCTACGGCGCGCCCGTCGCCATCAACGGCACCCGCGGCGAGCTTTACGACGCGCTCCTCGACGAGTACGAGCCCGGGGCCTCGGCCCGCGAAATCGAGGCGATCTTCACCCCACTGCGAGCACGCCTGAGCGGGCTGCTGGGCGAGATCGCCGCCAGCAAGGTCAAGGTCAACACCAAGGTCCTCTCGGCCAAGATCCCCGCTGAAAAACAGCACGCCTTTGGGCTCACGATCCTCCAAGCCATGAAGTTCGACCTCAACGCGGGCCGGCTTGATGTTACGACACACCCCTTCTGTTCGGGCATCGGAGTGGGCGACACCCGCCTGACCACACGCTACCGCGACGAAAAGTTCACCGACGCGCTTTACGGCACCATGCACGAGGCCGGGCACGGGCTCTACGAGCAAGGGCTCCTCAAGGACAAGCACTTCGGCGAGCCGCTGGGCGACTCGATCAGCTTGGGCATCCACGAGAGCCAGTCGCGCATGTGGGAAAACTTCGTGGGTCGCTCCAAGCCCTTCTGGAAGTGGGCCCTGCCCAAGGCCAAGAAAGCTTTCGGCGCGGCGCTCAGCAAGGCGGACCTGAAAACAATGTACGCGGCCGTGAACACCGCCACGCCCAGCTTCATCCGCGTCGAAGCCGACGAGGCCACGTACAACCTGCACGTCATGCTCCGCTTCGGGCTCGAGCGCTCGCTCATCGCGGGCGATCTCAAGGTCAAGGACCTCCCCGGCGAGTGGAACAGCCGCTTCAAGTCGTACCTAGGGCTGGAAGTCCCCGACGACCGCCGCGGCTGTCTGCAAGACGTCCACTGGTCGTTCGGCCTGATCGGCTACTTCCCGACCTACACCCTCGGCAACCTTTATGCCGCCCAGCTCTGGGAAACGATCAACAGCAAGATCAAGAACCTCGACGAGCAGATCGGCAAGGGCGAGTTCGGCGAGCTGCGCGAGTGGCTGCGGAAGAACATCCACGTCCACGGCCGGCGCTACAGCGCGGGCGAACTGTGCCGCAAGGTCACGGGCAAACCGCTGCACTCCGACGCCCTGCTGCGGCACCTGGAAGGCAAGCTTCGCCCCATCTACGAGATCTGAACTTTCAGAAACCGACTCGACCCGCGTTCGACATCCATCCTCCGGCGTCCTAAGCTCTCCCCTGCGAACCGTCGCCCCGGACGGTCGGCCAGTTGCCGACTCTAACCCGGGGCCCAACCCACGACGGAGCCCGCCAACGCGGGTTTGACCCATGTCCAAGTTCAACCGTTTCACCCCCGTCCAAAAAATCCGCGTCGCCAAGACCTCCGGCAACGGGGCCATCTTCGTCGATTGGAAGGACGTCGAGACCCTCCGGCGGATGATGAGCCCCAACGGCAAGATCCTGGGCCGCAAACGCTTGGCGACCTCCGCTCGCGAGCAGCGCATGGTTGGTCAGGCCATCAAGCGGGCTCGCTTCATGGGCCTCCTGCCCTACACCTCGGCCACGCTGTAAGCCAGCGGCCTCAGGTCACACCCAAATCTCATCTCAAATCTCATCTCAAAGACGCGGCTCAACCCGCGTCTTTTCTGCTGCATACCTCCAGATCTGCGGCCTTCTTATAAAGCCTCGTGGCACAGGCGTCGCCGCCTGTCCTCTTGTTCTCCTACGGTCTTCGTTCTCCCTTACGCGCTCTCCACACTCGACACTCGCGAAAAGAACCTATGAGCCTTACCCGCAGCTACAACCTCCTCCGGTCGAGACACACAGAGCCTTCTTCCACCATCGAAGCCATGACCCACGCCTGCGACCTTCTCTGGGACGCCTTCGGCCCGGCTGGCGCCCCGGGCCCCAACGCTGGCTTCATCTCCTGGGTTGGCTTTTATGAAAAAGTGCCCACCTCCGACGAGATGGTCCTCATCGCCCGCCGCGACAAGCCAGCCTGCTCCCCCATCGGCCTCCACGGCGCGTGCGGGCAGAGCTGGTCGCGCCGCGTCCCCCTCCTCGTCGCCGACGTGAAAACCCTCGGCGAGAGATATATTGCCTGCGACCCTCGCGACCAATCCGAACTGGTCATCCCGCTTTTCGACAACGACGGCTCCTGCTGGGGAGTCCTCGACGCCGACAGTTACGAGAAAAGCGCCTTCGACGCCCACGATGTCCAAGGCGTCACCCGCCTTCTCGAATCGCTGGGCCTCACGACGAGCACACGTCCCGCGCCCATAGCGCTGTGAACGCGCGACGGAACACCCGCTCTCAGGACGCCAGGTCTGAGGCTTTGCGAAGGCCCGGATCGACTTCGATCGCGCGCACAAACTAGAACGAAGCCGTCTACGCTGAACCTCATGCTCATCAAGCGTGCGCACTTCCGGGTTCTTGCTGTTCTCGTTCTCGCGTCGCTCACCCTCGCGATGCTCGCGCAGACCGCCGCGACCCCGGCCGCTGCGGTTGCGCCCGTCGCCATCGCGCGACCAGAGTCGATCTGGCCAAAGTACTTCCCCGCGCGCGACGCCTGGCTCTCGAGGCCCGCCGCCGACGTGGGCATGGACCCCGCCGCTCTCGCCGCCGCTGTTGAGTGGGCCAAAGCTCGCGAAAACGACATGCCGCGTGATTTTTCCACGCAGCGGCAGATCTTCGGCCGCCCGCTCGGCCCGGTGCCGACGACCCGCGCCCTCACCAACGGCCTCGTCCTCCGCCATGGCTACATCGTCGCGGAATGGGGCGACACGCTCGCGGTTGATCCGACATACAGCGTCGCCAAGAGCTATCTCTCCACTCTTCTCGGGCTGGCGATCGATCGAGGCCTGATCGCCAGCATCGAGGACCTCGTCGCCACGTACGTCGCCGACACCGGCCCGGGCAACCAGCACGACTCCGGCTACGACTCGCCTCACAACGCGAAGATCACCTGGGCCCACCACGTCACCCAGACCAGCGAGTGGGACGGCGAACTCTTCGGCAAGGTGAGCACGTTCATCGGCACCGATGAGTTCGGCCAAGGTGCGCGCAAACCGCGCGATCTGCTTGAGCCCGGCAAGTTCTACGAGTACAACGACGTCCGCGTGAACCGTTTTTCCATGTCGCTCATGAAAGTCTGGAAAAGACCGCTGCCCGAGGTGCTCAAGTCAGAGATCATGGACAAGATCGGGGCTTCCGACACATGGACGTACCACGGCTACTCGAACTCGACCATCGAGTTTGACGGCAAGCCCATGACTTCCGTCGGCGGAGGCACGCGCTGGGGAGGCGGGCTGTGGATCTCGACCCGCGACCATGCGCGGCTCGGGCTGCTCATGCTCCGCAAGGGAGAGTGGGCCGGGGAACGGATCCTGTCCGAAAAGTGGATCGAGTCCGCCACCACGCCCAAGGGCAAAGCGCCCGGCTACGGCTATCTCTGGTGGCTTAACGCCGAGGCGAGGAAACCAGATCACCCCTTCGCGTGGAAGGGTGCTCCGGCGCGGAGTTACGCGGCACAGGGCGCGGGCGGGAACACGGTTTGGGTGGACCCCGAGCACGACCTCGTGGTGGTCTGGCGCTGGCACGCGGGCGATGCGGAGAACGAGTTCTACTCGCGGATAGTCGGCGCAATCAACCCAGACTAATGAAGTGAAGTCGCCCGCCACCGCGCCCGGTTCGGAGCGGTATCCTGTAGGCATGACTGACACCGCCACGCGCGTTCTGGAATGGCTTGATCGTGAACAGCCCAAGTCGATCGCTCGGCTTATCGATTGGCTGAAAATCCCGAGCATCAGCACCGACCCTAAGTACAAGGCCGACGTCGCCAAGGCCGGGGAATGGTGCGCGGCCCAGCTACGCGAGTGCGGGTTCAAGGCTGAACTCTGCACGACCCCCGGCCACCCCATCGTGCTCGCATCCTGCGAGGGATCCCCCGAGTACAAGGGCCCGCACGTCCTCTTTTACGGGCACTACGACGTGCAGCCCGTGGACCCCGTCTCGCTGTGGGAAAGCCCGCCCTTCGAGCCCGTGATCCGAGGCCCCAAGCCCGGCGAAGAGGGCGGCGAGCGCGTCGTCGCGCGTGGCGCGGTCGACGACAAGGGCCAGGTGCTCATGTTCATCGAGGCCATGCGGGCTTGGAAAGAACTGACCGGCCTGACCGCGGGCGGCGTGAAGTTTACCTGCCTCATCGAGGGCGAAGAAGAGTCTGGCTCCACCAGCCTCGAAGGGTTCGTCAAGAAGCATGAGAAACAACTCGGCGCGTGCGACGTGTGCCTCATCAGCGACACCGGGATGCTCTCGCGCACGCGCCCCGCAATCACCTACGGCGTGCGCGGGATGGCGTACACCGAGATCCGCCTCCACGCCGCGAACCAGGACCTGCACTCGGGGCTCTGGGGCGGGCGTTGCCCCAACCCGATCACCGAGCTTGCGAAGGTTCTCGCTCAGTTGTGGGATAAGAAGCGGCGCGTGGCGATCCCCGGTTTTTATGACGCCGTGGTCTCGATCTCCAAGCAGGAGCGTGCGAACTGGAAGGCGCTCAAGTTCAACTCCAAGGCCGCGCTGAAAAAAATTGGCCTGTCTCCGGCCGCGGACGTCGGCGAGGCCGGGTTCACCGCTATGGAACGCGAGTGGGGCCGACCGACCGCCGAGATCAACGGCATTCTCGGCGGCTACACCGGCGAGGGCGCTAAAACCGTCATCGCGTCGCACGCGATGGCCAAGGTGAGCTTCCGCCTCGTTGCCGACCAGGACCCGCGCAAGATCACCAAGGCGTTCTTCAAGTGGTGCAAAGACCGCACGCCGCCGGGCTGCCGGTGGGAGTTCCTCGACCACCACGGCGGGTTTGGCGTCACGACCCCGATCGACTCTCCGGCGATGGCGGCCGCGAGCGCCGCGATCAAGGCGGCGACCGGCAAGGCGCCAGCTTTGATCAAATCGGGCGGCTCGATCCCCGTGGCCGGTCTGCTCAAGGACAAGCTCGGGCTGGACACGATCTTCATGGGCTTCGGGCTCGACGACGACCGCGTTCACTCGCCCAACGAGAAGTTCGAGGTCGCGTGCTACCGCATGGGCGTGCGCTCGCACGCGATGTTCGTGGATCGGTTGCGTTTGGTGGGAAAATAACAGGATCGAAAGCGACAGGAGATTACGCGGCGTGCCTGCCCGATTTCAACGCCTTGAGCGGCACTTCGTTGAGCACGATCCCGTCGCGCTCGGCGATCTCCTCGAGGTGGGCGGAGTACGCGTCCTGAAGTTTGCCGACCCTGACCCTAAGGTCGTGAACCTTCGTCGCATAATTGGCCTGCGCCGCCAAAGTATGCAACCCGCCCAGCACGCAGCCGCCCGTAAGCAGAGCGATGGCGAACCAGACTTCATTCGGGAGAGTTCCCACCAGGTCTCTATCGGGCGGAGCTTCTCGTCGCACCACCAGTGCAGCAGCGCGGGTAAACTCTGCGAGTTGGTTTATGACGACGGCGCAGCCTGTGACGGGAGCGAGATGATCGCAGCGCGGATTCAAACTTCCAAACGAGCCAGCATGGCCGCCTCCCGCGTGCTGTGGGCGATCGCGTCGGCCCTCCTGCTCGTGCTCGCCCTCGCGGCCGGGCCTGCCGCAGCCCAAGACTCGATCGCGCCGGGAAACACTCCCGAGGTCGTCGGCGACGTGAGTTCAACCGATCTCAAGCTCGACGTCGAACGCTTCGGCGTCGGGGGTGTGGTCAGGCCGGGCAGCTGGATCGGCGTGCGTGTCGTTGTTCAAGACGCGGCCACCAAGCCTCGCGAACTCGTGATCCGGCTCTCTCACCCGGACCTCGACGGCGACGAGCCGCTGAACCAGCGTGAGATCGCGACCAACCCCGGCGTTCGCCAGGGCGTGTGGCTCTACCTCCGACTCCCCGCGAGGTTCAAGCCCGGTGACAAGCTGACGCTCGCGGCGTTCGAGGGGATCGAATCCACCGCCGTCGGCGGCGGGCGGGCGCTGCAGGGCGGACGACTACTCGCCCGCGCCAAAGTTTCGACCCGCAACGCGGTCTCTTCGGTGGTCGGGCTGGCCGCGGTGGTGGGGAACAAGTCGTTCGGGCTTCTCCGGTTTGGCACACGCCTGGACAACACCGACGCCGCGCCCTTCGGGCAAGAGCTCACGCGCGTCGAGTCTGGTCTTTCCCCCGCGGAGCTGCCCGACCGCTGGCAAGGCTTGGCACCCTTTGATTTTCTGGTCTGGGGCGGCGGCGACCCCGGCGAGCTGCGAGCCGAGCGAGCCACAGCCGTGCGCGAGTGGGTCCGGCGCGGCGGGCACCTGGTCATCGTGCTGCCGCCCGTCGGCGAGACGTGGACAAACTCCAAAGCGACGGAACTCTCGTCGATGCTGCCGATCGTGAGCGTGCGCCGCCGCGAGGGCGTGGACCTGACGGCGTTCCGGGCGCTGTTCACCGAGCGCGCCAACACCGTGATGCCCAAGGACGGCGTGGTGCACGACTTCACGCCCGCCCCCGACGCGGCGCCCGGCGAGGCGATGCGGATTCTCAACGGTCCCGACGGGCTGTGCGTGGTGGCGCGGCGGCTGCACGGCGTAGGCGCGGTCACGCTCATAGGGCTGGACCTGAACCACCGCGCGTTCGCCGAGGCCGAGCGGCTTGACCCGGGCGTGTTTTGGAATCGCGTACTGGGCCGGCGCGGGATCGCGCCGACGCAGACCGATATTGACAAGCGGCAGGCCGCCAATGGCGAGGGCTTCCCGAACCGGACCGCGATCAAGTTCGACGGCGATATCGCAGGACAGATCGCCAAATCGGGCAAGGCGTCCACGGGTGTGCTGCTCGGGTTCGTGCTCTTCGCGGTCTACTGGCTGGTGGCCGGTCCGGGCGGGTTCGCGGTGCTGAAAAAACGCGGCATGGTGCGGCACGCCTGGCTGGGGTACGTCGTGGCCGCGGGCGTCTTCACGGTCATCGCCTGGGGTGGCGCGAACCTTATCCGCGAGAAGCGGGTGCAGGGGACTCATCTCACGATCATCGACCATGTGTTCGGGCAGCCGATCGAGCGCGCGCGGGTGTGGATGAGCCTGCTGGTGCCCAAGTACGGGACCGCAACGTTTCGCGTTGGCGACGCGGGAGTTCCCAGCACCAGCGGCGATTCGGCTGACCTCGCCGCCGCGTGGGAACCGCCGCCCGAGCAGGGCGGGGC
>CAZIMT010000001.1:15912-65809 GCA_964540295.1 uncultured Phycisphaeraceae bacterium | reverse complement strand
ACCATGAACCCGTCCGCCGCCGCCACGATCCGGTCAATATCCGCCACCGCCTGCGGCTTCTCGATCTTGGCGATCAGCGGCGTCCACGCCCCCGCGTACTTGGGGTCGTCCTCGCACCCGATCGGGCAACGCTTCGCCAAATACGCCTTCAATTCCAGCACCTCTTCCGCCCGCCGCACGAAGCTCAACGCCAGAAAATCTATCTCGTTGTCGTACGCCCAGTCCACGCACTTCCAGTCACGCTCAGTGATCGCTGGCGCCGAGATCACGCTCTGCGGAAGATTGATCCCCTTGCCCGACGTCACCAGCCCGCCCACCACCACGCGGCACCGCAGCTCACCCTTGCCCTTGTCCGCATCCACGGCGAGCATCCGGATCGCGCCGTCGTTGATCAGCACCTTGTGCCCGGCCTCGACCTCGTCAATCAGCTTCTCGTATGTGGTCGGGAACACCGCCACGCGCTGGCCGCCGATCGTTTCCACCTGCGCAACCCCCAACCTCGCGCGGAAGATCACGTCCTGCCCCGTCTCGACCACGATCCCCGGGTCCGCGACCTTCCCCACGCGAATCTTGGGCCCCTGCAGGTCTCCCAGGCACGCGATCGGACGATCCATCGACGCCGCCACCGAACGCACCGTGTCCAGCCGCGCCTTGTGCCCCGCCAGATCGCCGTGCGAAAAATTGAAACGAAAGATCCCCACCCCGGCCTCGATCAGCTTGCGAACCATCTCCGGCGAATCGCTCGCCGGACCGATCGTCGCAACAACCTTCGCCAGCGTGTGAACCTGTAACTGCTCGCCCAAGGCCTCTCCCTTGCGCCCAACGGCGCTCGATGTTCCAACTTTCTCCACGATCAAATACGACAACAAGGAAGGCCGCGGCACCAAAGAGCTTGAACTTATGAAACGTTCATCGGATTGTCGCCACGCCCGCTCAACGCGAACCCGCGACAACCCCGGAACTCCTCGAAAGCTCGACGATCCGCCGGTAGTTCGCACGGAAGAACGTGGTGTAGTCAACCTTCGCCAGGCTCGTGCGCTCCGCGTCGCGCCAGTGTTCCTTGAACGCCGAGAAGTTCGCCTCCGTGAACTCAAGCGTCCGGCCGTCCACCATCGTCTGGCTCGGGAACGCGTAGAACAGCCCCTCCATCTCGCTCAGCGTCTGCGCCGGGAACCCGGCACGCCCACGCGCGGCACGCAGCGCCGCCGCCGCCTCTCTCTGCTCGTCGGCCGTGTCGATCGCGAACGCGCCCATCATGATCCCGATCGCGTTCCGCCACCCCGCTGGCTTGGTCTTGCTCGCCAGCTCGAACGGGTTCACCTGGTCCGTCAAGTGCGACCAGTACTTCTCGAACATCACGCGCCGCACCGGCATCCGCCGCAACGAGTAACGCTCCGGACCCATCTTCACGCCGTCCGCGCCCACGGGGTTGCCCGCCGAAGCCGAGTCCGTGCTCGGCCTGAACTGCCACAACGCCTGCCCCTCTTCCGTCAAACAAAACTCAACAAACCGCGTTGCCATCACCGGGTTCGGCCCGCCGCGCAAGATCGACGCCGGGTCCGCATCGATGCTCACCGCGCCCTTGGGGTCCACATACCCCACGCGGCTTGTCGCCGGGTCCTGCCCGTCGCGCAGGATCGATTGCGACTGATTCCGCCCGTAAAAATCAATCGCCAGACCCGCGGCCGCGTCCCCCTGACCGATATCGATCGGCGGCTTGGTCGACGAGTTCGTGAAGTACCGAGCGTTGGCCGTCATGTCACGAAGGATCCGCCACCCCTGCGTCCACTTCGAACTCGACAGGATCGCATCGAACGTCGTCGTCACAGACCCCGATTGCCGCGGGTCCGCCAGCCCGATCCACCCGAAATACTCGGGCCTGCACAGATCCTCGAACGCCGCCGGCTCGGGCAGGTCCAGCTTAGCGACCAGTTCGCGGTTGTACACGATCCCGAACCCCGACAACGCCGTGCCCATCCAGTACTGCCCCGGGTCGTACAGATTCTGCACCCCGACCAGATTCTCGCCGAACCACCCGTCGAGCTGCTCCTTCGAGAACCTCGCCGGGACCGACATCGAGATCTTCACCTTCTTCGCCAGCCCGCCCGCCGAGTCCGCAACCTCGATCTCCACACCGTCGCCGTTCTTGAGCCGCATGTGATCGAACGAGCCGCCGCCGAACATCAGGTCGATCGGGATCGTCCCCGCCTCGCACGATCCATCAGGCTTGATCTCGCCCGTCCGCAGCGCCGCGTTGTACTTGGCCTGCAACTGCTTAACGATCTCGCTCGTCCCGCCAGGGACCAGCCACACCACCCGCGCTGGCTTGCCGTACACACGCTGGTGCCAACGCCCAAATCCGAGCTCGAACTCGTACCGCAACTGCGTCACATGCGGCGTCACGATCACCACCG
Organism: uncultured Phycisphaeraceae bacterium; assembly: GCA_964540295.1. Taxonomy (GTDB): domain Bacteria; phylum Planctomycetota; class Phycisphaerae; order Phycisphaerales; family UBA1924; genus CAZCPB01. The sequence continues at coordinate 63,395 of CAZIMT010000001.1, read as the reverse complement.
TCTGCTCCGCTGGCACGTCCTTCTCACCCACCCCCGCAGGACGCAGCAAAAACGGCACACCCAGAATCAACAGCATCGCCAACGGCAGGATCACACGCAACCACGGCATGGCCGGAGTGTACGGCCGCTCCGCTCGTGAACAGCCCACGCACCGCGCAACCGTTCGCTCCCGAGCGCCTCACACGCCGCTCTCTACAATCACACCCATGCCAGGCAACGCACCAACCGACCTCGCGCGCGAAGCCGAAACTTCACACCTCGTCGCCATCATCACCGGCGCCGGCTCGGGCATCGGCCGCGCCACCAGCGAGCTCCTCTCCGCCCGCGGCCACCGCCTCGTCCTCGTCGGCCGCCGTCTCGATCGCCTCACGGAAACCGGCGCGATGCTCAACTCTCAATGGCTCGCCGCGCCCGCCGACGTCTCCGACGAAACTCAACTCCAATCAGTGATCACATCCACCCTCGCCCGCTTCGGCCGCATCGACGCGCTCATCAACAACGCTGGCTTCGCGCCCATGGCCGCGATCGATCAGCACAATCCCCAGCTCATCCGCGAGGTCTTCGCCATCAACGCCATCGCCCCTGCGATCTTTATCGCCGCCGTCTGGCCGACCATGCTCCGCCAGAAATCCGGCCGCATCGTCAACGTCTCCTCCTTGGCCGCCGTCGATCCATTCCCCGGCTTCTTCGCGTACTCCGCAGCCAAGGCCTCGATGAACCTGCTGGCGTTCGCCGCCTCCAACGAAGGCCGCACGCACGGCATCCGCGCCTTTGCCGTCGCTCCCGGCGCTGTCGAAACCGACATGCTCCGCGCAATCATCTCTAAAGATGCCTTACCACGCACGAGAACCTTGACGCCTCGTGCCGTCGCGAGCGTCATCGTTCAGTGCGCAACCGGTGAACGCGACGCCGAGAGCGGGCAAACGATCCTCGTGCCCAGCCCGTGAACACAGTTCATCGTCTCTCAACGAACCTCGCGCGCGAGCTTGAGATTGGCACTCTCACGCAAACATGCTCCACTCCCACGGCAGGGTTCGTAGCAAGCCGCACGCTCTTGGCACGTCGCTGCTACGCCATCACCGCGACGCCTGATCGATCGACCCCAGGTCCACCACCACCCCATCTGGCTGGTAGTAGTCCACGTTGATCCGCGTTCGCGAAACCGTCGTAAAAACCAGGCAATTCCGCCCCGACCGGGCCGCGAACTGCAAGTCTCCCACGCTCGGGCCCGCGTACTCCCCGTTCCGCGCGTTCTGCGCGTGAAAGTGATAGCTCGCCGTCGATCGGTCCGCCGCCGCCACCATGTCGTCCGACGCCACGAACTGCTCATCACCACGCCGCTCCGCCGAACGAGGCCGGAACAACCGCGCCCGGAACTGATCGTCGCTCCTGCCCGTCTCTCCAGACTTCAGCGCCGCGGCTGGCTCGATCAGCCCGCCCATCTCCGTCGAGGTATCGCGCCGATCGACCTCCGCGTGCCGGAACAACTCCGCGACCATCAGCGGCTGCCGCGTCGCGTCATCGAGCACCAGCATCGTCAGCAGATCGCCCCACCGCATCGAGCCCGCCCAGAACGCGAGGTCCTGCCGCACCGGGATGCCGTTTGTCGCGTCGTCGCCCGTCCGCGAATAACGGTCGCGCGCCTCGATCCGTTTGCTGATCTCCGACAACAACTCCGCCCGCGACATCGCCAGCCACGCCGCCCGATGCGCCTTGGCCCACCGCACCGGCTCGGCGTGCCGCACCTGCAACACCTTCGTCTGTTCCGTCCGAAGCCCCGCGATCGCCGAGGACGCCTCCGCCCACCACCCCGCATTCCCCGCCTTGCTCGCGTCGTGCAGCGAACGCACCCACTTCAATTCATTCCCCGTCAACGGCACGGCCTTCAACTCCGCCACGCACGCCCGTAAATCTCTCACAATCGGCTCACTCGACGACGCCCCGACCGGCCCCACCAAAATCTCTGCTCGATACGTGCCGTCCGCGTCCAGCCGCGCCAGCAAGTCCCAACAGTCAGAGCGCAGCAGCTCGTCCCAGTTTCTCGCGTCCACCCGCGCCGAAGTCCCCGACTTCTCCGCGATCAGACCAGCGCCCTCACCCGCGCCCGCACCCGCGCGCGAGCCAGATTCCGGATGCAGGAATAAGTCAAAGACCAGGTCCTCGAGCTTCCGATCCGGGAACAGCATCGTCAACGCGACACGCTCGCCGCGCTGCAAATCCGGCACCTCGCGCACGGGCCGCGCGTAACTCCGGATGAGCTCAGGACCGCACTCGGCCCACCCCCGCGTCGAAACCAACTCGCACAAAAACGCCACCATCGCCCGGCTCGTCTCGCGCGAGATCATCAGCCGCGCCATCGTCCGCGCGTCCGCCGCCCCCGCCGGGTCCGTGTCGTTCACCAGCGTCGTCACGATCCGCGTGCGCACAACCATCGGCGTCGAGACCTTCCACGCCAGCGTCTTGGCCGCCTCACGCAGCACGGCCCGGTCCTTGGGCGAATCGCTCGTGCTCGCCCACGCTCGCTCGAACGCCGCCGCCCGATCAACCGAGTCGATCCCCGCGTTCTGCATCTCCACCGTCGGGTCCGCAGCCTGCCGCTTGGACGTGCCCGAGCAGCCCGCGCTGATCATCAGCACAATCGCCGCACCGACCGCCAGCCCCACATTCACCCACGCCGTCCGCACGCCCGGGAATCTCACGATGCTCATGACCGGAGTCTAAGCCTCGCCTCACCGACCGACGCGAGCCGTCGCACCCCTCTACAATCTCGTCTGAACATGTCTACTGCCGCCCAAGAGTTCAACGCCGACCCCAAGCCGCTGCACGAGCGCGTCGCCAAGGTCATCAACCTGATCCGACCCGCCGTCCAAGCCGACGGCGGCGACCTCGAACTCGTCGGCGTCACCCCCAACGGAGTGGTGCAAATCCGCCTGCACGGCGCGTGCGTCGGCTGCCCGTCCAGCTCGATTACGCTCCGGGTCGGAATCGAGCGAAACCTCAAGGCCCACGTTCCAGAGGTGCTGGCGGTCGAAGCGGTGGCATAAGAGCAGCCCGACTTTTAATCTTGGCGGCAGATCTTTAGGTCACCCAGACCACGCAGCATCGCCATTTCAACACCGTGCCGTGTTGCCTAAACGTCCGCACCTAGTTACGCACAGGGTTTACACCCCACACCGGCGGCGCGACCTCAGAATTCCGCAAACGCAGTCTCACAAAGGGTTTGAATCGGTCTTGGAAATATCGCGCCGCACTTTTCTAGCATTGTCTCTTCTCTTTGCCGCCACGGCGCGGTATAAATCATACCCGAGGGATCGGAACGCGAACGACCGAGTCGCTGGTGGGCGCTGGATGTTCGCGGAGTGACGGAAGGAGTCGCAGAATGTTGGTGATCACGAGGCGAGAGGGCGAGGAGGTCGTTATCGGCGACCCCAAGAATCCGCTCGGTGTGTTGCGGATCGCCTCGGTCAAGGGTGATCGCGTGCGGATCGCGTTCGATTTCCCGCGCGACGTGGACATCCACCGCCGCGAAATCGCGGACCAGATTCTCGCCCAAGACGGGGCTGGCTCGGTCGTGAACACCAGCGACGGCATGACCGTGGAAGTGATCGTCAAGTCCAACGCCAGTCCCGCGCCGATCGGCTAAGCGATTTCAAACCTGAGCTCGCGTGGTAACACGGCACCCTTGAAAAGTGGTCCGTCATTCTCCGCGCGCCCGGCGTTGGCTCGTAAAGATTTTCAACCACCTTAGTGCGGCGAATTTCGCACAAAACCGTTGACTGACGCTCAACTTGATAGTACTTTGTTCGGTAATGAAGACCGGACCGTCCATCGATTCGCTGCCCTTGGCTTGGCTCTTTGTGGACATGAACTCGTTCTTCGCCTCCGTCGAGCAGCAGCTCCGGCCCGAGCTGCGCGAGATGCCGGTCGCGGTCATCCCGGTCGAGAGCGACGGCTCGTGCGTGATCGCCGCGAGCCGCGAGGCCAAGAGGTTCGGGATCAAGACCGGCACGGGCGTGCGTGAGGCTCGCGTGCTGTGCCCAGGTATCCGGTTCGTCAAAGCCAGGCCTGCGGAGTATGTGCGCAGCCATCACGCGATCGCGGTGTCTATCAACCGCCACGCCCTCATCCACAAGGCGTACTCGATCGACGAGTGGGCGATCAGGCTCTGCAAGGCCCAGCGGGGAGCGCATCAAGCCGTAGAACTCGGCCAGCAGATTAAGGCGCAGATTCTTCAGGATCACGGGGCATGCATCACCTGCTCGATCGGCATCGCGCCGACGCGGCTGCTCGCCAAGATCGGCAGCGATCTGCAAAAACCTGACGGAATGACGGTGCTCGAAATCCGCGATCTCCCCGACCGGTTCGAGGGGCACTCTCTTCAGAGTCTGGTCGGTATCGGGGCTGGGATGGTCAAGCGGCTTGAATCGAACGGCGTGCGCACGATCCGCGACCTGTGGGGCCTAGATCGGCGGCAGAGCGTCGCCGTGTGGGGGTCGGTGTCGGGGGCGCAGTGGTGGGCCGGGTTTCATGGGATCGACGAGCCGGAAATCTCGACGCGGCGGCGATCGATGAGCCACTCGAACGTGCTGGAGCCACGCTTCCGTAATGAGGCCGGGGCCCGCGGGATCCTGACGCGGCTGGTGTGCAGGCTTGGCGGGCGGCTGCGGAGCGACGGGTACCTCGCCACGGCGCTGAGCGTCAGCGTGTCGGACGACCGCGACGAGGCTTTTTCAAGCTCGCTCGAACTGCCGTCGGTGCAGGACAACGCGAGTCTTCTGGAAGCGTTCTACCGGCTTTGGAAACGACGTGAGGTTGGAGCGCGGCCGCCGTGGCAGGTGGGCGCGGTGGTGTCGGGGCTGGTCCCGGTCGGGCAGGTGGCGGGGAACTTGTTCGAGCGCGCGGACCGTTCGGTGCGGCTCTCGCGCACGATCGACGCGATCCACGGCAAATGGGGGCTGTCGTCAATCTATGTCGGGTCGATGCACCACGTGCGGCAGCCGATGGACGACAAAATCGCGTTCGGGAGGATACCGAGCTCGCGCGAGGCGCTATGAGCGCACGCCAGCCGAGCGTCTGCGATCAGAGGCGAAGACGTAGAAATGAAGACGTACAAAAAACAGAGCAGGCGGGGCGCCTGCTTCACAAGGTTGCGAGATTGAAAGTGAAGAAAACGGCGAACCAGTTTACTCGGGCTTGCCGCCGCTCATGTCGTACACCCAGACCTCGCTGGCGCGTGTGAAGTTGAGAACTTCGCCGGGCTGGAAGAAGAGGCCGAGTTCGCGTTCGGCGGCCTCGGGGCTGTCCGAGCCGTGGATGAGGTTGAAGCTGTTGGAGACGCCGAAGTCGCCGCGGATGGTGCCGGGGTTGGCCTTGGAGCCGAAGGTCGCGCCCATCAAATTGCGGGCGATGCCGATTGCGCCCATGCCGCGGACAGCCAGGACGAGGACGGGCGAGCTGGTCATGAACTTGACCAGCCCGGGGTAGAACGGACGGGCTTGGTGGGCCTCGTAGTGCGTGGCCGCGAGCTGCTGGCTGATCTGCATGAGCTTACAGCCGACGACCTGCAGCCCCTTGTCCTCGAAGCGGGTGAGGATGCGGCCCACGAGCCCGCGCTGGACGGCGTCGGGCTTGAGGATGATGAGGGTGGTTTCCATGCGAAAATCTCCGTGATCGAGTGGTAAAGGAGCTGACGCGGGGCTGGCGGCGAAATCTGGGCTCTGGCGTTTAGGCTGGTGCAAACCCGGAAGGCCGGAAGGGTAGGCTCGGGGGCGTGTGGAAGGTTCATTCCTGCGAACGACGACGCTAGACTCCACGAAGAAGCCCGAAAAGCCCATCAGCGCGGCCTGAAAGGCCGATATCACTGGCAGGAGACCCGCATTGAAAGAACGCAAGCCGTATGTCGGTGGCAACTGGAAGATGTACACGAACCGGGCCACGTCGGCGGACCTGACGCGCGGCGTGGTGGACGGGCTGACGCGGATCGAGGGCGTGGACGTGGCGATTTTTCCGCCGTTCCCGTACCTGCTGAGCGTGCGCTCGATTTTGCGCGACCGTTCGTCGTCGATCGAGCTCGGGGCCCAGGACTGCTACCCCAAGCCCGACGGGGCGTTCACGGGCGAGGTCTCGCTGGACATGCTCAAGGACTGCGGCACGGGAGTTGTCCTGTGCGGGCACAGCGAGCGGCGGCATGTGATCGGTGAGAAGGACGAGCTGGTCAATCTCAAGGTGCGGGCAACGCTTGAGGCCGGGCTTGAGGCGATTTTGTGCGTGGGCGAGACGCTCGATGAGCGCACGGCCGGGCACACCGACCCGGTGAACCAGCGGCAGATGCGCACGGGATTGGCCGACGTCCCGGGCGACCATATCGAGCGGCTGACGGTGGCGTACGAGCCGGTGTGGGCGATCGGCACGGGCAAGACGGCCACGCCCGAGGATGCGCAGGCGGTGCACGCGAAGCTGCGGAAGCTGCTCGGGAATCTCTACGGCGAGGACACGGCCCAGCGGGTGCGGATTATCTACGGCGGGTCGGTCAAGCCGTCGAACGCGGTGGAACTTTTTCGGCAGCCAGATATCGACGGCGGGTTGATCGGCGGAGCGAGTTTGAAGCCGGCGGACTTTGTGAGCATCGTGCGGGCTGCGGTTGCGCCGCAGTGAACACGCTCGAATCGATCAGCACCCCATCTGGAAATCGTTGACGAAGTCGTCGAAATCTTCGCCGGTGACGAAGCCGTCGCCGTTGAAGTCTGCGGACTTCTTGCCAGCCTCGAAATCGCTGATGTAGCGGTCGAAGTCGTCGCCGGTGAGGAAGCCGTCTTTGTCATAGTCGGCCTGGCAGCGGAAGTTGGTGACAAAGTCTTCGGTCCGGCCGATCTGGGCTTCGAGGGTGTCGGAGCCGCCGTAGGCCAGCCCGGCGTGCTGGAGCATCTCGGTCTCGGTGAAGGGAACGAGGCTCGCGCCGAAGCCGAGGTTGAGAGCGGTCATCATCACGTTGGAAAAGAGGCCTTGCAGCGTGGTGTGCGGGTGTACGCCGTCGTCCACCGTGCCAGCCAGCGGGTTGCTGTTGGAGGCGGTGTCGGCGACCCAGAGCTGGATGCTCTGGTTGCCCATTTTGAGGAACTGACGCGGCGCGCCGTTGGTGCCGAAGATGGCGATTCCGAGGCCGTTCAGGTCGGCATAGAGGCATCGTTCGGTCTGGGCAATGCCGCGGACGCCGGTGTTGACGCGGCGGATGACGGCCGAGACGCGTTCGCGTTTGGTGGCGTTGCTAAAGAAGATGCTCATCCAGGTGGCGGGCGCGACGCCGTAGTCGGGGAAGCTGGCGAGGACGAGCCCGCAGCCGGTTGAGCGGAGCGTGTTGACGACGGTCTGAATGTTGGCGATTCGGCCCGCGACGTAGGAATCGATCTGGGAGTTGGACCAGAGGGCGTTGTAGATATTGAAATACGCGCCGCCGAGGGCGGGCGCGAAGTCGTTGGCTCCGATGGCGAGGACGGCCTGCGTGACGCCAGCGGTGCTGACCTGGGCCGCGACGCCGGTGTGCTGGCCTTGGGAGAGGAGCGTGGAGCTGTCCGCGCCGTAGCGAGCCCAGTTGGTCTGATAGCGAGTGCGGCGTGGCTCGCCCCAGGTGCCGCCAGCCTGGCCCGCGGCGGCGGCGGTCGGGCCGAGGTTCACGCCGCGATAGAGCACGAGCTGCATAGTCCAGTTTTTGGCGTAGGAGTAGGACTGCTCGGCGTACTCATCGCTGAGGCTGTCGCCCAGGACGCCAAGGCGATTGATCTGGGCGGAGGCGGAAGGTGCTTGCGTGAGGAACGCGGCGAGAAGGGCGAGGGAGGTCAGGCGGCGGAGCGTGGCGGTGAGCGAGTGGGGGGGCATGTGAGGATCCTTTGCGGGCGTGGCGCACGCCCGAACAGCATACACGGTCCTTCAGGATTTTGGTACTGAACAATCGCTCGGCGGACTTATGGGCGGACCGAACCGGCGGCCTCGGCGTCGAGAAACCATTCGACCAAGGCCGCGGCCCGGAGGTGCTGAACTGGGAGGGGCGGCCTCGTCTCCACTTCGCCGAACGGATCGCTGAGAACGTGTTGAACCAACCGTTGCTTTTCGGGACCGACGACCAGGAACACGACCGATTGACTCGACTCGATGAGCGGCACGGTGAAGGTGATACGTTCTTTGATCGGGGACTTTGGGGGTGCCTCCGCAGCGACCACCCAGCGAAGATTCTCGTGTATCGCGGACCCGCCGGGGAAGAGTGACGCGGTATGACCGTCGGTCCCCATGCCCAGCAGCGTGACGTCCAATGGTGCCTGCGGGTCCAAGGCCCGAAGCTGGGCTTCATAATCGACGGCGGCACGTTCGGCGCCGAGCTCGGTGCGGATGGTGTGGATGTTGGACTCTGAGATCGGCACGTTCGCCAAGAGCGACTCGCGGGCCATGCGCGTGTTGCTGTCGAGGTGGTCGAGCGAGACGCAGCGTTCGTCGCTCCACCACACGTGGACTTTGGGCCAGTCGATCAAGGTTTGAAAATCGCGCGCGAGGAGGGTGTAGAGCGCTTTCGGGGTGCTGCCGCCAGCGAGAGCGAGTGAGAAGAAACCGCGTTTGGCGATAGCGCGCTGCGCGAGCGCGGCGATGCGGTTGGCGACGCCGTGGACGGTGTCGTTTGCGGTCGGATATGTGTGGATGAACAGTCGGCGTGCCGCGTTCACAGGTTCGTCCACGTCGTGCCCCACTCGCTGAGCAGGGCGTCGGCCTCGGGCGGGCCCCAGCAGCCAGCGGCGTAGGGGCGGACAGCAGGGCGAAGTTTGAGGAGCGGGTCGTAGAGCTCCCACGAGGCCTCGATCTCGTCGGAGCGGACGAAGAGCGTGCGGTCGCCTCGAAGAACGTCCATGAGCAAGGTTTCGTAAGCGTCGGGGAGCGGGCCGAAGACCTCGGCGTAGCGGAAGCGCATCTGCTGAGTCTGCACTTCCATGGCCGACCCGGGCTTTTTTACTTCGAAACTGAGGTTGAAGCCCTCGTTGGGCTGGAGCGTGATTTCGAGGCGGTTGCTCTGCAAAAGGCAGGCGTCGTAGGGATGGAAGACCGAAACGGGCGGGCAGCGGAAGCTGATGACGATGCGCGAGACGCGGCGCGGCAGGCGCTTGCCGGTGCGGATGTAGAACGGGACGCCCTGCCAGCGCCAGTTGTTGATCTGCAGGCGCACGGCCGCATAGGTCTCGACGTCGGAGCCGGGCGCGACGCCAGCTTCCTGGCGGTAGGACTTGAGTTGTTCGCCGTTGGACTTTGCGGCGGCGTATTGGCCATAGACGACGTGCTCGGGCGTGATGGGGCGGATGGCGCGAAGGACTTTGATTTTCTCGTTGGCGATCTGGTCGGCTTCGAGAGCGGCGGGCGGTTCCATGGCGGTCAGGCACAGCAACTGCGTGATGTGGTTCTGGATGAAATCGCGAAGGGCACCGGCGCCTTCGTAGAACGCGCCGCGGCCTTCGATGCCGATGGACTCGGCGACGGTGATCTCGACCTTTTCGACGCGGTCGCGGTTCCAGAGCGGCTCCCACAGGGCGTTGCCGAAGCGGAACGCGAGCAGGTTCTGAACGCTCTCTTTGCCGAGGTAGTGGTCGAGGCGGTAGACGCTGGACTCTTCGTAGAACTTGTGGATGAGCGTGTTCAAGGCCTTGGCGGATTCGAGGTCGTTGCCGAAGGGCTTCTCGATGACCAGACGAGTCCAGCCGGCACTCTTGTTCAGGCCTGCATCGCCGAGTGATTGCACGGTCGGTGCGAAGGCCGGGAGCGGGAGAGCGAGGTAGAAAGCGCGGTTGCCGGGGAGCTTTCGCTCGGCCTCGATCCTCTGGATGCGTGCGCCCAGCTCGCGGTACGCGGCTGGCGAAGAGTCGCCCAAAGATTGGAAGGAGAGGCGAGTGTCGCACCAGCGTTGAGCCCCGGCCTGGTCGATGCCGGAGGCGACGAGGGCTGCGCAGGCCTGGGCTCGGTACTCGGCGTCGGTGAGTTTGGCGCGAGCGACACCCAGGATCGCGTGCGGCTCGGCCTGGCGCGGGTCGCTGGCGAGTCGGTACAGCGCCGGGAGAACCTTGCGGTGGGCCAGGTCGCCGGTTGCGCCGAAGACCATGAGAAGATGTGGTTGGGCGTGGCTATTGGTCATGATTGTGCTTAGTGCCCCGGGCCTTTGGTGACGGCGTGGCCGCCGAACTGGTTGCGCATGACCGCGAGCATGCGGTCGGAGTACGAGTTATCGTCTTGTGACATGAAGCGAGCCTGGAGCGCGAGCGAGATGACGGGCGCGGCGACACCGAGGTCGATGGCTTCCTTAGCCGTCCAGCGGCCTTCGCCAGAATCCGAAACGATCGGCTTGATGCCTTCGAGGGTCGGGTTGGCTTTGAGGGCGGCGACCGTGAGATCGAGAAGCCACGAGCGGACCACGCTGCCGACTTGCCAGATCTGCGAGATCTGGGTCAGGTCGAGCTTGAGTTCGGTTTTTTTGTTCATGATCGCGAAGCCCTCGGCATAGGCCTGCATCATGCCGTACTCGATGCCGTTGTGGACCATCTTCACAAAGTGCCCCGCGCCGCTCGGGCCGACGTGCCCCCAGCCGGTGGTGGGTGAGGGTGCGAGTGTTTCAAAGACTGGGCGGAGGCGATCAACGGCATCATTTTCGCCGCCGATCATAAGGCTGTAGCCTTCTTTCAGGCCCCAGATCCCGCCGCTGGTGCCGACGTCGATGTAGTTGAAGCCCTTGGCCTTTAGGTCTTTGCCACGGCGGATGGAGTCTTGGTAGTTGGAGTTCCCGCCGTCGATGAAGGTGTCGCCCTTGGACATCTTGGGGAGCAGTTCGGCGATGGTGGAATCGACGGGAGCTCCGGAGGGGATCATCATCCACACGGCGCGGGGGCTCTTGAGCTGGCCGATGAGTTCGTCGAAGGAGTTGGCGGGCACGGCCCCGCGAGCTTTGGCGTCGGCGACGGCCGCGGGGGTGCGGTCAAAGGCGACGACGCGGTGCTTGCCGCGGGCCAGACGTTCGGCCATGTTCGCGCCCATTTTTCCGAGGCCAATGATTCCGATTTCCATTCGTGAAACTCCCAAGTGTGGGCCCGAGTGCCGGGCCTCGTGCGGTTCGATGGTGTCCGGAGCGATCCGTTACCGGGCTGAATCTTGCGCTAGCGCGAGTGGTCAAGAATACCCGGACGGCAGCGTGCGGGGCGGAGATTGCAAGTCGTACACTTTTCGAAGCATGAGCCATCATTTCATCGGTCATCTTGTGGCCCGGGCTGTCGGGCAATTCGCTTGTGGATTGTTTTCAACAATTCCCGGGCGCGCAGGCGAGCGCACGCGCTGGTCGATCGGGGTGCCCCTGGCGCTATCTGGGCTCGCTGTCTCGGGGCTCGCTCTTTCGGGGACGGCGCTGGCCGACCCCCCCACGTTTGTGAAGGACGGGCAGGAGCGCGTGGCGACGCCGTGGGCCGCGAAGGGGATGACGAGGAACCCGGTGTCGTTGACGCTGGATTGGCAGGGGAACGTGTACGTTGCGGAATCGGACCGGGCGGGGAACGCGGTGCAGGATACGAGGCAGATCGGGCACCTGAACGCGGTGGAAGAAGACCTGCAGATGAAATCGGTGGAGGACCGCCGGGCCCAGATCAAGCGGTGGGTTGCGCAGGGCGCGTTCGCGCCAGATTATTTCAGCAAGACCGAGGAGCGTGTGCGCGTGCTGCGCGACACCGCTGGCAAGGGCGTGGCGGACTGGGCGGGGGTCTTCGCGGGCGGGTTCAACAACGAGTTAGACGGGATCGGCGCGGGCGTGCTGTGGCGCAACGAGACGCTGTACTACACCTGCATCCCCAACTTGTGGGCGCTCAAGCCGGGGGCGGATCCCTTTGTGGCGCAAACACGCGACAGCTTGTCCTTCGGGTACGGCGTGCGCTGGTGCTTTTACGGCCACGACCTGCACGGGCTGGTGAACGGCCCTGACGGGCGGATTTATTTTTCGATGGGCGATCGCGGGTACAACGTGACCACCAAAGAGGGCAAGCACCTGGTGGGTTCTGATCGCGGCGGGGTCTTCCGGTGCTGGCCCGACGGCACGGGGCTCGAGCTTTTCTACGACGGGCTGCGGAACCCGCAGGAGCTAGCGTTTGACGAGATGGGCGAGCTGTTCACCGGCGACAACAACTGCGATTCGGGCGATCGGGCGCGAGTGGTACACGTGGTCGAGGGCGGCGATTCGGGCTGGCGGCAGGACGTGCAGTCGCTGCCGTCGCGCGGGCCTTGGAACCGTGAAGCGATGTGGAAGACGCTCAAGGACGTGTCGGGCCCGGCCCGGCCAGCGTGGTCGCTGCCGCCGGTGGAGTACCTGGGCGACGGGCCATCGGGCATGGCGTTGTACCCCGGGACGGGCGAGTCGCGCGCGTACGACGGGTGCCTTTTTCTCGTGGATTTCTATGGTTCAGGGGCGAAGGTGCACTCGTTCCGCTGCGTGCCGCGCGGGGCCGGGTTCACGCTCGCCGATCACCAGGAGTTTTATCGCGGGACGACGGTCACGGACATCGCGTGGGGGTACGACGGGCGGCTGTACCTGAGCGACTGGGGCGGCGGGTGGCAGCCCAACCCTAACGGGAACGTTTTCACGATCACGAACAAATCGGTACACGCGGACGCTGGCGAGGCGGCCGCGATCCAGCAGGTGCGGGCGATGTTCAAGGCCGGGTTCGCCTCGAGGCCGGAGGCGGAGTTGCTTGAATTGTTGGGGCACCGCGATCAGCGCGCGCGGCTTGAAGCGCAGTACGAGCTGGCCAAGCGCGGGCACGCGGTGGTCGATCGGTTGGCAGCGATCGCGAGTTCGAAAGAGGCCAGGATCGTGAAGCGCGTGCACGCGATGTGGGCGCTCGGACAGATCGCGCGGGCTGATGATTCCGCGGCTGCGGCCTTGCGGAGCCTGCTGGACGATGGTGACACGGAGGTTCGCGCCCAGGCGTTGAAAGTTCTGGGCGATGTCGGTGGCAAGGAATCCACGGCGGGCTCGGCCCGGTACGTGTCTTTGCTGGAGGATCTCTCGGAACGGACGCGGATGTACGCGGCGATCGCGCTCGGAAAGCTTGGAAACTCTTCGTCGGTCGAGGTTCTGCTCGCGGCGCTGGAGAAGAACAACAACGCGGATCTCGTGCTGGGGAACGGGCTGGTCTACGCGTTGACGATGATCGGCGAGCGCAGCGCGGGAGTGGCGGATGCGATCGCGAGCCGGGCCAGCGGTTTGAACGCGGCGGGGCGGCTTGGCGCGGTGGTGGTGTTGCGCCGGTTGAACCACGAGGCGGTCGGTCGGTTCTTGAATGACGCGGACGCGACGGTGGCCGTGGAAGCGGCTCGCGCGGTGTACGACAATCGGGTTAAGTCAGGGATGACCGTGCTCGCGAGCTTGCTTGACAAGCCGATCGAGGTGGAGCGTGCGATCGAGCCGTTGCTCCGGCGTGCGATCGAGGCGAACGTGCTGGTTGGGACCGACGAGTGCGCGGCGCGGTTGGTCGCATTCGCGGCCCGGGCCGAGATCGCGCCGGAATGGCGAGAGCTCGCGCTGGACGTGGTCGAAGCGTGGGATCGTCCCTTAAAGCGTGAGGGCGTGTGGGGGAACTGGGCCAATCTGCCGGGCCGATCGGTCGCGGCGGCGGCGGACGCGGTGAAGTCGCGGATCGAGGCGGTGCTCGAATCGGCGAAGGAAATGCCGGGGGTGCTGGCGCGGGCCCGGCGTCTGCAAGCGCGGCACGCGTCGACGGTGGCGGACGTGTCGGCGCAGATTCTTGACGACAAGATCGCTTCGGACGACCGTGTGGCGCTGCTGGATGAGTTGTCGCGGCGCTCGCCCGAAGCGGCGGCCTCATCGTCCAAGGCGCTCTTGAGCACGGACACTCGCGGAGTGTTGCGCGGCAAGGCCGAGGAGATTCTTGCGAAGTCCAGCCCGGCCGAGGCGGTGGAGTTTCTCGCCAAATCGGCGGGATCTGGTGATGTTGTTGATCGGCAACGTGCGGTGAAGATTCTTGGATCGATCTCGACGCCCGAGGCCGGTCACGCGCTGTCGGCGCTGACGGACCGGTTGCAAGCCGGGCTGCTGGGCGGGGCGGTGGCGCTGGACGTGTACGAGGCGGCGATGAAGTTGCCAGCCGAGTCGGAGACGCGGCGTGCGGTCGCGCCGTTCGGTGTGGCACCCAATCGCCCCGCGGGGTACAGCGGCGGGCTGCTGCGCAACGGTGGTGATGCATTTCTTGGACGAGAGATTTTCCTGCATCACGGGTCGGCCGAGTGCGTGCGGTGCCACGTGGTCGGGGATACGGGCGGCAACGCGGGGCCGAATCTGTCGGCGGTGGCGTCGAGATTGACGGCGGACAAGCTCGTCGAGTCGATCGTGGAACCTAACGCGGTCGTCGCGCCCGGGTACGGCGCGGTGTCGACGATGCTGCCGATGGCTCAGTTCCTTTCTGCGCGCGAGGTACGCGACGTGGTGGCGTACTTGAGGACGCTGAAGGGATCGCCAAAGGCAGTGGTCGAAGCGTCTCACACGCCGACCAAGGCTGTTGAAGCGAACGCGCAGGCGGAGGGATCGAGCTCGGGGTTCGCGTGGCTCGCGATGCTGCCGATCTCCATCGTTCTGGTCAGCGTGTGGCGCGGGATGACGGCCCGGCGCAGCTGATGGCAGCTTTCGATCGTGCTCACTTCATCCGCCCGAGCCCTTGGCTGGATAACCCTTCGCGATGAGATTGGCGAGAATCTTCTCGCGGTGGTCGCCCTGGACTTCGATCTCGTTCTGGGCGATCGTGCCGCCGGTGCCGAGCGTGGTGCGGAGTTCTTTGAGCAATGCGGGGAGATCGGTCGCGGCGGGGTCGAGGCCCGCGATCACGGTGACGAGCTTGCCGCGCCGCTTCTCGCGGCGCACGCGCGCGAGCTGGAGCTTGGGGGGCGTGAGCTTACCGGCGGTGTTGCGCGGACATTTGCAGCGTTCGAGCGGTGTGCCGCAGAGCTCGCAAGTCACGGGGCGTTGCAGGTTTGTTCCGTCGAAGAGTCCGGCCATAGGCAGATCCTACTTGAGTTCCTGAGTGAGACGGTCGTGGAGCGCGAGCAGCGCATCGACAAGCATGGACTCGACGAGCGCGGGGTCATCGCGCGCGGCGAGCGGCGGGCCGAAGATCAGGCCGTAACGCGTGCGACGGAGCGGGAGCCAGCTTGCGATGCGTGAGTAGGCCTCGGAGTTGATGATGACGCAGGGGACGATCGGGACCGCGGCGATGGCCGCGAGTCGGGCGGTCCCGGGCTTGATTTTTCGAGAGACAAACACGGAATCGGCGCCGCGACGGAAGCCGCCCTCGGGGAACATCGCGACGACGCGCCCGCGGCCGAGGCGATCGAGGATCACGCGCACCGTCTTGGAATCGGCCCGGCCTCGGTCGAGCGGGAACGCGTTGAGCGAGCCGTAGAACCACGCGACGAGCGGGTTACGAAAGACCTCAACGATGCTTACAAAGTCGAGCGGGCGGGGTGAGTGCCGGATAAGCAACGGCACGTCGTAGGGCGAGGTGTGACTCGCCGCGAGGATGAAGGGGCCTTGCCGCGGCAGGTTCTCGAGGCCGAGGACCACTGGCGAGCTGCTCACCCAGAAGGCGGGCGTGCCGAGCGTGCGGATAATTTGGTAGAAAAGATCGCTCACGAGCGGTGCGAACTCCGAAGTTTGATAAGAAGCTCGTTCATCGAGTAGGCCTGGCACGGCGGAGACGATCGGTTCAGTCGCTGGGTCGGTTCAGGGGCGCTTCTACGGGACCTGATCATCGCGTAGGCCCGCGGCCTGAAGCAATTCGCGGTAGGTGCGAACGTACTCAGCGCGGAGCCGGTCGGCCATCTCGAAGCGAGCCGCTCGGCGGTGCAATGCGAGGTCAGGCACGATTTCGTTTCCGAACGCGATCCAAACGCGGGCTCGTTTGAATGGCAGCCAGGGCGGCACACGGTTGAGTTTGTCCGTGCCGAGCACGACGACGGGGACCACGGGAACCTTCGCGTGAATGGCGACGGCGCAGACGCCGCGTTTGATCGCCGCGCCGCGCAGGGCCGAGCGCTCGCCCTTGGAGACTTCGCCCTCAGGAAAGATCCCGACGACCTCGCCCTGCGACGCGAGCCGGATCGCGTTGCGTACGGCGGGCAGTGAAAACCCAAATCGATCGACCGGGAAAGCCCCTCCCCAGTTCAGCATCGAGGCCCCCCACCGCGCTTTATAGAACTCGATGCGGGCCATCCATCGCACATGGCGGCGAACGGCGCAAGACACGATGATCGGCTCGAGATGGCTGAGGTGCGTGCAGGCCAGGATGAACCCGCCGGGTCTATGCGCCCGCTCGGGCGCGAGCACGAACTCGCGCACGCATTGAAGCTTCACGAACGTGCATCCGAGCTTGCAGAGGTTGTAGAACGCGGTGCTCATGGTGGACCGGGGGTCTGTGGAAGCTCGCCGAGAAGGCCGAGCGTCTGGGCGAGGCTGCTCGATGGGCTTTAGGATGTTGGCCTGAAGCCTATCGCTCATTGACCCGGACCGCCGAAACGGGTAGCCTGCGTGCTGAAATGACCGTCCACGCGGGGCGGCGTTGGTTTTTCTTTGTGAGGCCGAGCGACGCTGTGGACCAAGCTCTTCTTGATCGAATCTCTTCGCTCTTGCGCCGTGATCTCAAGCTCGGGCCGTCCGCGGCGATCAGCGAGCAGACCGTGCTCATCGGCGGCGACATGGACATGGATTCCATCGACATCCTGCTGGTGCTGACGAGCCTTGAAAAGGAGTTCGGCGTTCAGCTCACGAGCGACAAGGTCAGCAAGTCGGCGTTTCAAACCGTTGGCACCTTGGTGGCGTTCGTTGAGCAGACGCGCGAGCACGCCCGGCCGGTTGAAGCACCGGCGTCCAGCGTGCGGAGCGGCGTGGAGTGGTTGACCGCGTTGCCACACGGTCCCTCGTTTCGGTTTGTCTCCGAAGTGCGCTCGATCGATCCGGGCCGCCGCGCCGACGGGATCTGGCGGGTGATGGGGGACGAGTTTTTTTTGACGGGCCACTTCCCGGGCAGGCCGATCGTGCCCGGCGTGCTGATCTCCGAAGCGCTCGCGCAGCTGGCGGGGCTCACCGCGGCGTCGGGCGCGGACGCCGCCCGTAATCTTGCGGGGAACCAGCGCGGCGGTCATCTGGCGCACGTGGACGTGCGTTTCATGCACGCGGTCAAGCCCCCGGCACAGATCGCTCTCCGCACGGTGGTCCGCAACACACTGGGGGGCCTGCACCAGTACGACGTCGCGGCCGAGGTCGAGGGGATCTGCGTCGCGTCCGGAACGGTTACTATTCACCTCCATGGACCTGAACTTTCCCACGAATCGCAGGCTCGATCAACCGTGTGATCGCCCGGAAGCGGAAGCGGGTCGTGGTCGTGGTCGTCGAACCACATCTATACATCGATCGGGGTTCCGCGCTAGCCTGCTCGTGCTTACCGGCACGTTGCTTGGATCGACCAGCGGCTCATCGCTTGCGAGCGTCGTCCCTGCGGCACGCAACGAAACGGTTCTGGTTGCGATCGCGGAACCTCCGACCTTTGATGCGGCACCTTTGACGACCTCGACCGATTCTAAGTCCCTCACGGATTTCGATCGTCAACTCGCCGAGATCGACGCCAAGGCCGCCAAGATCACCGACGTGCGTGCGAAGTTCGAGCAGGTGAAACACTCCTCACTGCTGGTCGAGCCGCTGGTGAGCAAGGGCGAGGTGATCGCCAAGGGCGGCGTCACGCTCTGGTCCACCACCGAGCCCGACGCGACGCGGATGCGCATCGATCAGGCGAGCATGCGGGTGTACTACGTGAAAAGCAACGTGATCGAGGAGTACTCGATCGAGCGCGGGCTGGCTTCGATGGCGGCCACGCCGCTGCCGAAGCTGGAAACACTTCGCGCGATGTTCACGATCGCGCCGGACGCGTGCGAAGGGATGGCGCCGCTGCAGGCCGCGGAGCAGAGGCTGGGCGTCAAGCTGACACCAATCTCGTCGGACCTTCGCAAGCACGTGGGCTCGGTGCGTGTGCTGCTGGATGCCGAGCGTGGCACCGTGCTGGTCTTCGAGGTGACCGATCCCGACGGCGAACGCACGACAATCCGGTTCTCGTCGATCGCCGTGAGCAAGGGCATCGACGACGACCAGCTTGATCTCCGCGCCCCGACCGACGCCCGCCTGGTGAGGCCTTTCGATGCAAAGCTCGTACGCTGAACGGGCAAGGGACCATCGCGTGAACCGACCCGTCGTCGAACTTCAATCGCCGCCAGCGGTTGCCCATCGCACCACCTCTGCCGCGGGAACAGCCCAGGGGATGCTGGTCCGCGTTTGGCTCGGGGCGTTGTTCGGGCTTTCGAGGCGTGCGCCGTGGGTTCTCGCGCTACTCCGGCCACTTGCCGTGGTTCTGACCGTTGCCTGCTCGCCTCGCGTTCGTCGCGGCACGCGTGCGAACGCCGAGCGGATCATGGTCCGAAAGCTCTCATGGCTTCAAGCGTTTCGCTTTTCGCTCGCGGTGGTTGGGAACTTTTACGACTTTGTCGCGGACATGGGTCGATCGCAGCGACGATCCGCGGCCGAGTTGCTCGCGCTCATCGAGAAGGTCGAAGGACGCGAGGGGTACGACGCGTGCCGCGCGCTCAAACGCGGCTGCGTGATCGTGACCGCGCACATGGGCTCGTTCGAGGTCGGCCTAGCCAGGCTCACCGTGCCCGAGCGGAACGTGCATGTGGTATTCAAGCGCGATGGCTCGGCGCTGTTTGAGTCGCTGCGATCTCACTTCCGGCAGATACTCGGCGTGCACGAAGCCGCCATCGACGACGGTTGGGACGCGTGGCTCCGGCTGCGCGATGCGCTCCTGCGTGACGAGGTCGTCGTGATGCAGGGTGACCGCGCCATGCCCGGGCAGCGCTCGCAGGTCGTGCCGTTCCGCGGCGGGCACCTGCGGCTCCCGCTGGGGCCGATCCGGCTCGCGCATCTGACCGGCAGTCCGATCATCCCGGTAAGCACGACTCGGAGTGGCGTGAAAGGACGGGGGCGTCATCGGTTCGTGCTTCGCATGAGCGAGGCGATCGTGCTGCGAGACGACATCGACGCGGCATCCGCGATCGAGGAGGGAGCGAAGGCCGTGGGCCGGGCGATCGAAGCGATGGTTGTTCTCGACCCAGAGCAGTGGCTCGTGCTGACGCCAGCCTTCGAAGAGGACCGCGCCGATGTGGAGTGAATCAGGGCCGCGGTGCTCGCGCGAACCGATTGTGATCACCGGGTTCGGCCTGGTTTCATCGCTGGGGCTCGACGCCGAGACTGTCTGGCGCGAGGTGCTCGCGGGCCGATGCGGTTCGGGTCTGATGAGCGCGATGGAGGCGGTGCTGCCACTTGACCGTGACGGCGGTCAGGCCCCCGAGCTTCCGCCGGAGTTTGAGCCGCAGCTCCCACGCGAGACGCGGTACTTGCGGTACGCGGTGCGGCAAGCTCTGCGCATGGCTGGCGCTGAGGACTCACTCCCGTATCGCCCCGAACGCTGCGCAACGATGCTCGGCACGACGCTGCACGGCATCCGCGCCGGTGGCAGGTTCCTGCGTACCGACAACCCCGAGGAACTTCGGCATTTTCTCGCGGGCGCTACCGCCGCGCACGCGACGGCCGATCTGGGGCTCGGCGGCGGTTCCGCAACGACCTGCTCCGCGTGCTCGTCGAGTCTGGGCGCAATCGCGCTGGGAGTGACGCTCCTGCAAACCGGCGCTGCGGATCTTGTGGTGGCTGGCGGGTACGACACGATCAGCGAGTACGCGTGGGGCGGGTTCAACGCGCTGCGTGTCGTGGCGCAGGGGCCTCTGCGCCCATTTGCAAAGAGCCGCGAGGGGATGAAGCTGGCCGAGGGGTACGGGGTTGTCGTGCTCGAACGGCATGGCGACGCGGCTGGTCGAGGGACCGTGCCGCACGCGGTGGTCGCGGGGTGGGGTGAATCGGCCGACGCCTACCACCTGACCAAGCCGCATCCCGAGGGCCTCGGCGCAATCCGCGCGATGAGCGACGCGATCGCACGCGCCTCGCTCACGTCTTGGGACATCGACATGATCGCGGCGCACGCAACAGGCACGCCTGACAACGACGCGTCGGAGTACATCGCAATGTCCGCGACCTTGGGGGCGAGAACGGCCGAGGTGCCGGTGGTTGGTTTCAAGAGCCACCTCGGGCACACGCTGGGCGGGGCGGGCGCGGTGGAATTGATCTTGTCGTCACTCGCGCTGCGCGATCAGGTCGTCCCGCCGTGCGCGAACGTCTCACGCGAAGAGGTCGAGTACCCCTCGCTCCGGCTGAGCGTCGGCGTCGCGGAGCCTCGTCCAATCCGCGCCACGCTAAACACCTCGCTCGGGTTCGGCGGAGCCAACACGTGCGTCGTCCTGTTACCCCCGGGCGCGCGTGCGCGGACCGTGAACGACGTCTCACTTCACGTCGTGCGCAGCATCGAACCGCACGAGGTGTGCATCACAGGACTCGGCGTCGTTCTCCCGGGCATCTGCACGCTTGACGCGCTCGCACAACGAGTCTTCGTGAAGGAGAACGGGGCCGCGTCGGACATGGCTCGATCCGCCGACCACCGCGTGATCGACGACGTGACATTGGACTCGCTTATCACCGTCCGGCGCGCCCGGCGGATGAGCCCGTGCGTCAAGATGACCGTGGCCGCAGCGACTCTCGCGCTCGCGGACGCGGGGCTCTCCGATCAGCCTGTGGCGCTCTCGGCCATGTCGGCCATACTGGCCAGCATGCACGGCTCTCCACACTACTGCTTGGAGTACTACCAACAGATCGTGCGTGAAGGGATCCTTGCGGCCAATCCGATGCTGTTCGCGGAGGGCGTGCCGAACGCGGCCGCGGCCCATGTCAGCGCGGCGTTCGGGATCTGCGGCGGCTGCCAAACGATTATCGGCACACGAACCTCGGGGCTCGACGCGCTGCGATTGGCGTGGCTTCGGATCCGCAATGGCGATTGCAATCGAGTCCTGGTCGCCGCGACCGAAGAAACTCAGGCCGTCATCGACCGCGCCTACACGGCGTGCGGGCTGCAAGCGCTCAAGGGCGACTTCGCGCACGCTCCCTTGCCGTCAGGATTTCAAAGCTCTCCCGGGTCAGTCGCGATACTACTCGAATCCGCGGAAGCCGCACGCGAGCGTGGCGCGAAGCGATACGCGACCGTCATGGGCAGTGCGTCGCGCACGGCCTCACCAGAGGGCTTGCCCGCGGCGGTTGCAGGGGCGCTGGTCGAACTCGGTAGGCCCACCAACATTCTTGGATCGGCTAGCGGGACCTGGCTCGACGAGGCCGAGGCCAGCGGGATCAAAGCGGCCGAGTGCGGAGGAAATCTCGGCAGCGTCTACCGTCACGTTGGTGAGCTTTATTCGGCGACCCCGCTCGCGAGCCTCGCGACGGCCTGCCTCGGCGTGAGACCTCGGGGGGCGCTATTCCCGCACGACCAAACGAACACCGGCTCGTTCACTGTGCTCGCGACCGACTGGGGAGGAATCGCGACAGGGATCGCGGTTGAAGTTGAGTCAGGACCGAACGCCCGGCCGGGTTCGCGGTACGATACCGCCCAACTCCTCGCATGACGACGCACGCTCGCCATCTCGATGCTTTGCCGCAGACGTTCGAACCGACGGACGAGCTTGCGCCACCTCCCTGGCTGGAATCGTGGCTCGATGATGAGATCACGCCCGCAGAGTTTGTGTGCCCTGAGACTTCGACCCAGCAGATGACGGCGCGGATCCGGCGCGGGCCTGTGGCCACGCTGGTCAGTGTGCGAGTCCAAGGCGCGCGGCAAGTTCGAGATGGTCGCTTCGGCGATCTGACCGCGTCTGCTTACGCGCTCGTTCGGTCGGCGCTACATGACAGCGCACTCCAAGCCCCTGCGCACCGCCACGTCGTTCGAATGTGGAACTTCATCCCGGGGATCCACGACCGTATGGCCGGGGGGGAAGCGCGCTATATGACCTTCAACGCAGGCCGTTTTTCCGCTCTCTCCGACTTGCACAGAGGAAAGGCGGGCATCGCCGCAAACGCTCCCGCGGCTTCGGGCGTGGGCCATCTCGGGACGGATCTGTTCATTCACGCGCTCGCGATGGAGCGGGCGGGCATCTCAGTCGAGAATCCTGCCCAGATCCCCGCGTATCACTACTCGTCGCGCTGGGGCCGTGTCCCGCCATGCTTTGCGCGTGCCACGGCGATCAACGATGAAGACCGCACGCTTCTCATCTCCGGCACCGCGGCCGTCATCGGAGAAGAGAGCGTGCACGACGGGGACGCCCGCGCACAGTGGGACGCGACGATCAACAACATCTCTCGCGTGATCGAGCACGCCGACACCGACGGGCTGATCGTTCCCCCCCGCCGCGTCGACCACGCCCGGATCTACATGGCGAGAGCCGAGGACGAACAAAGCGTCCGCGAGTGGTCGCGGCGTTCGTTTCCCGATTCGCAAACGATCGAGATTCTCCCAGCGCAGCTCTGCAGGAGTGAGCTGCTGGTGGAGATCGAAGCGGTGGCAAGGGTGGCCAGAAAGACCGCCTTGAAAACCTCTGCGGGCTCGTCAAGAACCTCGTCGATGACCAGGAGGAAGTACCTATGACCCACGAACGGCACGACGTCATCGTGATTGGCGGCGGCCCGGCAGGTTCCATCGCCGCACTCCGCCTCGCGCGCGACGGCTACCGGGTTTGCGTGCTGGAGAAGGACCAGCACCCTCGCTTTCACATCGGCGAGTCGATCCTGCCCCGCAACATGCCGCTGATCAAGGAACTGGGGCTCGAAGTGGCGGTGCGCGCTCTCCCGCACGTTCCGAAGTACGGTGCCGAGTTCGGCTTCGGCGACGACTTCAACACGCGGCGATTCCGCTTCACCGACGGGCTTCTCCCCGGGTTCCCGGTGTTCAACGTCGAACGCTCGCACTTTGACGCGATGCTGCTCAACGAGGCGCGCAAAGCTGGCGCGATGATCTTCGAGGACCGACCCGCACGCGCGATCCGCGAGCTGCGCGATGGAGCCGTCACCATCGACACCGACCGCGGTCCGGTTCATGGGCGACTGCTTATCGACGCCAGCGGGCACGGCACGGTTGTGGGCCGACACCTCGGCCAGCGCCGCACGTTTGACGAGCCCGAACTCCAGAAAGTCGCGTATTTTGAGCACTTCGACGGCGTCGAGCGTCTCGAAGGCGAGGACGGCGGCCACCCCGGGATCATCATGAGCGACGAGGGGTGGTTCTGGCTCATCGGCATCGGCACCGACAAGACCAGCGTGGGCTTCGTGACGCGCCCCTCCTTCGTGCGCGAGCTCGGCGTGCCCGCCAACAAGATCCTTCAGTGGGCGATCGCACGCTGCCCCGTGGTCCGTCATCGCATGCGCAACGCCGTCGGCAGCACGGACAACCGGGTGCTGTCGGACTTCAGCTACACCTGCGAGCCCTTCGCCGGGCCCGGCTATTTTATGGTCGGCGACGCGGGCTGTTTCCTCGACCCAATCTTCTCGACCGGCGTGACTCTCGCGATGATGGGAGGTAACCACGCCGCGACGCTCGCCGATGCCATGTTCCGCGGCACGATCTCGCCCTCGCGTGCCCAGCACCAGTACCGAACGTTCATCAAGGGCAGCACTTCGGTCTTCTGGAATCTCATCCGAATGTACTACAAGCACTCGTTCCGCGAACTGTTCATGAACGGCACCGGCCCGGTGCGCGTCCACGCGGCGATCATCTCGATCCTCGCCGGGCAGGTCTTCCCGAGGCCCGTATGGTCGCTCCGCTGGCGGCTCAAGTTCTTCGAGGTCTGCGTACAACTCCAGGAGCACGTCCCGCTCGTGCCGCACCGGCGCAGCTTCTCACTCCTGCGTGAGCGTCCTGTCGCGCCGTCGCCGGAACGAACGCACGAGCGAGCACACCCAGAGTTGGCCGCGAGCGTGTGAGCGTTGCTGACCAGAACCCGGAGGTTGAAGATCCATTCTCGCACCGCCGAAACCGACGCCTCGGAACTTCTTCGAGCGATCGCGCGCACCGCGCAAGACAGGCCGAACCACCCCGCGTACATCGACGCTCGGTCCGGCGATGGGCTCTCGTATGCGGAACTTTGGCAGCGAGTCACTGAAGCGGCGGACCACCTCTTCGTCATCGCTGCTGATCGAAGGCCGATGATCCTTCAATGCGCGAACGTCGTCGACTTCGCGATCTGGTTCCTCGCAGCGCTCGTGGTGAAAGTTTCAGTTTTCCCGGTGTCCCCGGCCGTTCCAAAGCTCGAAGTAGATCGGCTCGTGATCGAGTCGGGCGCGAAGACGATCGTGACCACAGTCCGCGGTCGCGTTGACGCTGAATCCCTGACGCCGCGAGTTCTCGGCACAGAGAACTCTGCGACACACTTCGCGATCGCCTTATCTCCCAAAGATCTCGCACAGTTCACCCGGCAAACGCCTTCGACCGGCATTCTTCTTGCAAGCTCAGGGACGACGTCCGCTCCGAAGATCGTCCATCGATCCGTTGAATCGCTCGATGCGGTCGCGCGAGACATGGTCGAAGCCATCGGATTGACCAGGCACGACCGCGTGCTCGCCGCTGTTCCGCTGACGCATTCCTACGGCCTCGAGCACGGGCTGCTCGGCCCGCTGACGGCTGGAGCATCGGTCGTTCTCACCGACGGGATGGACCTCGCATCACTCGCGCGGCTTGCCGGGTTCGACATCTCCATCCTCCCGGCGGTCCCCGCGATGATCGAAATCCTCTGCGGCACGAACTCTCCAGTCGCAAGCATGAGGACGCTTCGATTGATCTATTCGGCCGGCGCACCGCTCCCCGCGTCGGTCCGCGATCAATTCACCCAGCACTGCTCGCTCAAAATCGGCCAGGTCTACGGGATGACCGAGATCGGGTCCGTCACGTTCAACGATCCGCGCGATGCGAACTTCGACGCCAGCTGCGTCGGCCGCCCCATGCGCAGCGTGTCGATCCTGGTCGTGGACCCGGATTCGCGCGCGGGCGCGCCCGAGGGCGCGGAGGGCGAGCTGCTGGTCCACTCTCCGTCGATGCTCTGCGGGTACGTCGGAGAGCCCGCTCCGATGGAGCACGGTCACTTCGTCACCGGAGACCTGGGCCGCGTCGATCTCCAAGGCCGCGTCACGATCACGGGCCGCCGCCGCTTGCTGATCGATACCGGCGGGCTCAAGGTCAACCCGCTCGAAGTCGAGGCTGTCTTTCAGGAACACGCGGGAGTCGCGGAATGCCTTGTTTTGCCGATGCGCCAGAGCTGCACGGTCGATCGTCTGCGCGCGATCATCGTCCCCCGCGATCCGGCCGCGCCGCCGACGGAAGATTCCCTGCGCAGTTTCGCGCGCGGCCGCCTCGCCGCTGGCAAGCTCCCACGCATCATCGAACTTGCGCCCTCACTCCCCCGCTCGGCCAGCGGCAAAGTCCTCCGCGCCGCCTTGGAAGAACCATGAACCTTCGCGACACGACCGGCTCGCTCTGCGTTACCGCGATCCTCGCGCTCGCTCCCCTATCGGGCTGCGTTTCAAAGCCGCTCCCAACGTACGCGCCGACGGACGCTCGAGCGTCCATCGCGACCATGCAGAACCGGATGGCGCAGATCCGCACGCTCTCAGGCCGCGGCGAACTCGTGCTCGACGATCCGACGCACGGCAACGTGCGGTTCGAAGCGGCGTACGTCATGCAGCCACCCGATCGCGCTCGCGTGCGAGCCTGGAAGCTCGGCCAGGCCGTCTTCGATCTCACCGTCGTTCCCGAAGGAGTTTGGCTCTATTCCGCCGAAGAACCGACCGCCACAACGCCCACGAGCAACCAGCCAAACGAAGCTCCCTCGCCACTCTCGGATTCGCTCGCGAGAACATCCGAAGCCTTACCCGACTGGATGGCTGTGCTGTGGGGTCGCGCTGTTCCGAACGACATTGTGCGCGAGCGCGCGGACGCGAAGGCGACCGAGGTCGCGCCGCCGATGGTGATGGGCGACACGCTCATCACAACGCGATCGCTCGCCGCGGGTCGAGTCCTCCGCACCGTCGTCGCGCGATCAACGCTCACAACCACGCGAGCCGACGTCATCGATCCAACCGGCAAGAGCGTGTTCTCGCTGGAAATGATGGACTATCACGAACTCGAAGGCGTCACCTGGCCGCTTGAGATCCACGCCGTCAGCAGCTCGGGCCGGATGACAATCATCACCCGCACCCTCAGCGTCAACGCGGCGCCGGAGTCCGCATTCACGCCGCCGTTTCGGGCGCGGAAGCTGCCATGAACGCACTTCGTCCGCCCACGCCGCTGCCGTTCGTTGTACGACGACCGGCCCTCGTGCTCACGCTGGCCGCGCTGGTCACGCTCATCGCGGGCCTGTCCATGCTGCGGCTGCGCCCCGAAGCGTCACTCCAAAAATTGCTCGACGCGCGCGACCCGAGCGTCGCCGCGATGAGCCGTGTGATGCACGACTTTCCCGTGGTGAACGATCTGCTCGTCTTCGCCGAACTCTCGCCCGAGGCGACGTCCAACGACCCCGCGCCCCTCGTGGCCTTTGCAGAGAGGCTCCGCTCCGCGATCGATGCGCAGCCGAACGCGGGCACGCTCGTCGCCAGCGTTGGATTTCGTACCGACCCGGAAACACGCGAGTTCTTCGAGCGCGTCGTCGTGCCGGGTGGCCTGTACTACCTCGACTCTTCCGTCTTCACCGAGTTGAAAGAGCGACTCACGCCGGGAGGAATGCGGGCCCAGCTCGCGCGCAGCAAGGCCGTGCTCACAGTCCCGGGCCCGGGCTCCGAAGGCCTGGGAAAGGCGATTCTCAAAGACCCGCTTCGACTTCACGAGTTCCTCCGCGCCACGCTCAGCCAGTCCGCCCTCGCGCTCGCCGCCGATCAGTTCGGCAACGACGGCCTCCTGCTCTCGACCGACGGCCGCGCCCTGCTAATCCGCGTCACCGGCCTTAAAGGTCCCGATGATCTTCAGTTCTGCCGCGATCTCACCGCGCTGGTCGCAACGTGCGTCAACAAGGCCGACCCCGGCACGCTCAAGGTCTCGTTCGCTGGCGCGTACGCCATCGCCGCCTACAACGTCGGAGCGATCCGCTCTGATTCGATCCTCGGCATCTCCTCTTCGCTCGTCTCGTTCGTTGTCCTCTTCGCCGTGCTCTATCGCAAGCCGATCCGGATCTTCCTGCTCGCGATGCTCCCCGTCACGCTCGGCCTCGTCTGCGGCTTCGGCGCGTACGCCGCGTTTACCCCCAGCATCACCCCGCTCGCGGCCGTTGTCGGCGGCACGCTCAGCGGCATCGGCATCGACTACTCCATCCACTTCCTCGCCCACTACGAACAAGCACGCCGACGCGGACACACATCGGCCGAATCCGCGGCGTTCACGATCACGCACATGAAGGCTCCCATGTTCGCCGCGTGCATCACCTCGGTCATCGGGCTAGCGGCGATCGTGTTCTCGCCCGTGCGGGTGCTCCGCGACTTTGCGGTCATCGGATCGATCAGCCTGCTCGCGTGCTGGCTCGCCACGCTCGTCGTGCTGCCCGCGGCCCTGATCTTTCTCGATCGAATCGGCTGGCAATCCAAGGCCGTCACCGCGCGATGGGTCGCCCCAAGGTCTCTCGCCGTGTGGCTGACCAGACACAGCCGTACGCTCGTCACGCTCACGGCCATCGCGTCCGCGCTCGTCATCACGGCATGGGTCGCGGGCGGTGCTCGGCCCAACGTGGACTCAGAACTGACCTCGCTCCACCCCAGACCCAACCCGCCGCTCGATGCGCAGCGCGAGATCACGCGACGGATGGGCCTCCCCGCCGACTCGGTGCTCATCCACCTCCGCGCCGATTCTTCCGATGACTTACTTCGGCTCGCGCACCGCGTCCGCGAACGTCTCTCCAGCCAGCGCATGGAATCCGTCGGCGTGCGCGGCTCGTTCAGCCTCGCGTCGTTCCTTCCTGATCCGGATCGCGCCGCCGCTCGCGCTCACGAGATCGATCCTGCCTGGGCCGGACGGGTGACCAGCGATTTCCAAACGGCGGCAGAGTCAAGCGCGTTCCGCGCCAGCGCGTTCGCCGCGTATTCAACATTCCTGAGCCAACTGCTCACGCCCGGTCCGCCGCCAACGATCGCCGATCTGTCGCGCTACTCGTCGGTCGGTCGCATGCTCCTCCCCTATGCGGCCCTCGCTGGCGCACCCGCGACGGAGAGCCTCGTCACCGTAGTGCTCGCCGCGCCGGTCGAATCCCACGCCGCACGCGAGGATCTGCTCTCCACGCTCCGCGATTCGCTTACCGGCCTCGACGGCGTTTCCGTCACCGGCACCGTTGCGATCACCCACGATGTCGAGGCCGCGATCCAGCACGAGGTCCCGACGCTGCTCGCCGTGGCGATGCTTGCCATCTTGATCTTCCTGCTCGTTCATTTCCGGTCTCTGCGGCTTGCTCTGATCGCCGCCGCTCCCGCGATCATCAGCCTGCTCGGCCTGCTCGTGTTCATGCGGCTGGTCGGGCAACGGATCAACTTGGTTAACCTCGTCATGCTCCCGCTCTTGATGGGGATCACCGTCGACTATGGCGTCTTCGCCGCGTCGCTCGTCCAGAACCGCCCCGACCTGCGCACGCTGCTCCGGCAGTTTTCGCCCGGCTGTACCGCCATGATCGTCTGCGCTAGTACCACCATCCTCGGCTTCGGCTCGCTCGTGCTCACGAGCGTCCCCGCCGTGCGCTCGCTGGGAACGCTCATCAACGTCGGGCTTATCGTGTGCGTGCTGGTCATGCTCGCGGGCGTCTGGCCCCTGAGCCTGTGGGCGGCGATGCGAGCGCGGCGATAGCACGCAGCAAGGAAACCAGGTCCGCTCGCATCACGCGCGCAACGCCGCGGGGGCAGGGCACGCCTTCCGCGCACGCCGACCCTTCGCACGTTTCCCGATCGACGCAAGAAGCAGCCGCGCGTGCATCGCGATTGCCGACATCGAATCGCGCACCGGCCTGAAATGACTCACGCGCCCGCCCGCGACGTGATAGATGCAGCGGATCGGCGCCTCAATCAGCGCGATCCCCGCCCACGCCGCACGCGCGAGAATCTCAGTCTCGAAGCCGTACCTCCCCGCCGCACACGCCAGCGTCCTCGTGCTCGCGAGCGGGTACACCCGCATCCCGCACTGGCTGTCGCTCACTCGCGCCCCGCTCTCGGCGCGCACGAGCGCATTCGAGATCGATCTCCCCACACGGCTCTTGATCGGGTACGCGCCGCCGTCCGTTGGCCGGGCCCCCACCACCATCGCCGCAGGGTTGCTCTTCGCCATCGCTACGAGCTTCACAAGATCGGCCGCGTCGTGCTGCCCGTCGGTATCGATCGTGATCGCGTGCGAAAAGCCCAGCCTTACAGCCTCCGCGAACCCGGTTCTCAGCGCGTCCGCCTTGCCACGGTTGTGATCGTGGTGGATCACGTTACGATTCTCACCTGTCCCGCGTTCGCCGCACCACGCCTCAAGAGCTTTCGAGGTCGCGTCAGTCGAGCCGTCGTTCACCACGATCAACGCGAACCCGAGTCCCTCGACCGATCGCAGCACGGCCTCGAGCGTGCCCGCGTTGTTAAAAGTTGGCGCGATCACCACGAACGACGGAACACGCACGCCGGTCTGCGCCGCGACCATCGCGCCCGACCCGCGAGCGTCGGCCGTTGCCGGAGCATCGCCTGTCCTGTAGACTGGCCCTGATTGGAGCACGCTGTGACTCAAACTTCTCTCCCACCGCACCCGATCCTCGATCCATACTACCGCGATTCGACCGAAAAACGCGAGTATTTACGCGAGATCTTTGACGAGACCGCCCAGGATTACGACCGGATGGAGTCGATCGCCTCGTTCGGAAGTGGACGATGGTACCGCGGGCAGGCTCTCCGCCGAGCCGGCTTGGGGCCCGGAATGTCCGTGCTCGACGTCGCCACCGGAACTGGTCTGCTCGCTCGCGAGGCTCTCGCGATTGTCCAAGCCAACGGCGCACCGGGGACCGTCGTCGGCGTCGATCCCAGCACCGCCATGCTCCAGCACGCTCGCGACGGGCTCCAGATCCCCACGATCGTCGCCAGCGCCGAGGCGATCCCCGTCGAGTCAGGCCGCTTCGACTTTGTCTCCATGGGCTACGCGCTCCGGCACGTTTCCGACCTTGACGCCGCGTTCTCCGAGATGGCCCGAACCCTGCGCCCCGGCGGCCGGATGTGCGTGCTCGAAGTCTCGAGGCCAGCCAGCGCTCTTAAACGCCTCGTGCTCAAGGCACACTTCAAGGTCGTCTTCCCCATCGCCGCCCGCGTCGTCGGCCGTGCGCCCCGCACGTCAGAACTCTGGAAGTACTACTGGGAGACCATCGAGCGCTGCGTCTCGCCCGAGAGCGTGCTCGACGCGATGACCCGGGCCGGACTGGCGGAAGTCCGTCGCTCCGTTTCGCTCGGGCTCTTCTCCGAGTACACCGCTACACGCCGGTAGAGCACGTTTGGTTCGGTCGTGCGTCTTTGGATAAAAGCCCACGCGCAAGCGCGAGACGAGTGCACCGCCCCAGCGTGAGGAATCTCACGTGTGCGCGATTGGTCCCTTTAACTTCCCGGCAACAGCGGCAGAATCGCCGTACGCTTCTTAACCACCGCCAAGTCTCTCACCGTGCGTCCGTCCTTGTCTCGAGCCGTCGTGTCCGCCCCGGCCGCGAGCAACACTCGCACCATCTCGATCTCGTTCTCGAACACCGCGTAGTGCAACGGCGTGAACCCGCGCTTGTTCTGAACGTCGATCTCCGCCTTGCGGTCCAGCATCGCTCGCGCGATCTCCGGAAGCCCCTTGCTGGCCGCGAAGTGCAGCGGCACGCTACCGTCGTCGTCACGAACGCTCAGGCTCGCGCCCAGCTCGATCAGCGCCCTGGCGGCCTTCACTCGTTCCTTGGCGCACGCCGAGTGCAGCGGCGTGCGGTTTTTGCGGTCGAGCGCGTCGATCACCGCCCCACGCGACACCAACTGACGCACCTCGTCGGCGTCATCGGCGAGCGCGGCCAGGTGAAGAGGCGTCTGCTGTCGAGAATCGCGTGAATTGACGTCAACCGCCGAGACCGTCTCGCGAACCGTGGCCGCACGCCCCTTGCACCCGCCAATCGCGATCCCGAAACCAAGAACCGCAAGAGCGACCATGCAAGCAGAAGTGGAATTGTTCATGAAATGCCTCTCAGAAGATATGAAACACTGCTTCGTTTCCGGTTCGAATGGATCTCAGGCCGCACGCTTTCGGCTCTGGTAAAGAGCCACGAGGATAATCGCAGCGATGCCGGGCCAGACCGCTGGCGGCAGCGGCACCACGTTCGACGTGGGCGGGAACGGGGGCGGCGAGAACACCGTGAACCCGCCCGAGTTGGGCGACCCTGGGGTCGGGCCCTGAATAGCCGCGTTCGGATCCAGAGAACTCGTGTCAGAACTGTCGAAGTACTCGGCCGCGCCATTGACGCGGCGAACCAGCCTTCGTGTACGCTCCGGCGTCCTCACGATCACCAGCCGGTCCTGCGAATCCCTAGTGGTCATCGTCCGCAGGCCCTCGACGCGAAGGTTCCCTTCCAGCATCGTCGTCGCGTGCTCCGCGAGAGTCACCAGTTCCATCTTCACGCCCGGAGTCTGGCCCATTGAAGCCGTGAAGCTCCCGTCCGCCAAACTCCACCGCTCTGGTGCCTCGCGCGTTTCGAACACTGACTCCCACACCAACAACTGCACCGCCGCCATCCGATCTCGGTTCAGGTTGTCATTGAGTGAATCTTGGATCGTGCCGTCGAGACGCAGCCAACCGAGCTGGATCGCCGCGCCGACCACCGCGTGGACGAGCGATTGACGCCGTTGACCGTAATGGCCCGGGCTCGCCAGATTCGTCACCACCGGCTCGGGTCCGAACGCGATCTCAGTCAGCGTGTAACGGCGCTCGCTCTGGAGCGGGGTCTCCACCTCCACGCCGAACGTGGGCATTACAGCACCGACCAGCGAACGACCGGTCCCGTCCGCGGGGCCGAAAAACTGATAGTCAATCGGTCCAACATCGACGATGCCACTGTAGATCGAGGACTGCTCGATCTGGATCGCGATCTTCCGCGTGTAACCGTCTGTAGGACCGATGTACCGAGCGCTCACGAAGTCTTCGCGAGCGTCACAGCACCGCGGCCAGACGAGCGTCATCGCGATCGCGACCGCCGTCAACATTCGTGGCATGGTCAATTCCCATCCGCTCACCCACATCCCTCCACGAGAGCCTTTCGCCAGCGGGCCAAACTCCTGAGACCACGCGAGACTGCGTTCTCGTGCCTCACTCGAGGCCTATCCCGGCCGCTGAAGAAAAGCCAGATCACCCAAATGCAACGCCGTCCCCGCCAGACTCCAACCTAGTCGTTACCAATGATGATGGTACAGAATCTGTTCGCACGCGCCACCCCCTGATGCAAAAAGTGGTTGAGACAATGAAAATCGCCCCGGGTAGGCCCGGAGCGATCGTGGAAAGCTGTCATTTGCTGAGTCTGTACTAGGCGTGATCTGGCCCTAAAAGGGCTCAGATCGAACGATTAGGCGTTCAGAGCCCGGCGACGGCGGATGTTGTGGGCGATCACACCACCGAGCCCGGCGATCCCTGCCCAAGCGGCGGCGGGGAGAGGAACCATGGCGAGCTGGCTTTGCGCGCTGCCGTTGCCCGAGGAACCGTTCGGCCCGATAATGTTGAGGACGCGAACGTTGCCGATGTCTGTCCACCCAGCCGCGAGCGCCTGGTTGACAAGCGTCTGGGCCTGCCCGGAGACCGAGAAGATCTCACCTTCGAGAAACCAGAGGGCATCTTGAAGGGCTTCGGAGTCGCTGGAGTTCGTGAAGCTGCTGAAACCGAGATTGCCATCCCGGAACTGCGTGTAGAGGTACGCGGTCGCGGGGCTAATCGGGTCCGCACCGTTCGAGCCGCCCGACACGCCGCCGTTGCGGGCCGCGACGTCGAGCGTTGCGGAGTAGTTCTGGCCGGGAATGAAGAACTCGTTCTTCTCGAGGCAGAACGTGTCGAAGCTCGACCCGACCCCGGTCACGTCGATGATGCCCGCGAACCCGCTGAGCACCGTGGCCGTGTACTGACCGCGCATCCCGTTGGCCGGGTGAGTGGAAAGGTCCATGCGAATCGTAGCGGCTGACGCCGCGCTACTCGCCACCAAGGCCAACCCTACTGCTGACAACAACACAGAATTCTTCATCTCTCAAATCTCCTCTTGCTCATCTCTTGTGAACGTCTTCCTGACGCCACCGACCTTGCGGTCTGTTTTTAAAAAAGTCTTCACGCCGAGAACTATTACTCAAAACCAGCTCGGACCTCGATCAGTTCTTCAGAAGAGTCGTAACCGATCGGTTAGAGCTACGAAGTATGATACACTCAAACGCGTCCAAAATCGAGAAGAACGATCACTTTTTTGACAGGTTTTCTTACCAGACCCAACCGATTCAAAGCCATCTGAGTCAAGACATACGAACTATGCATCAATCGACGAAGAATGCAAGGTCCAAGGGTTTTTTCCCTTGGCGATCTGGGTAGATTGTCCCAAGCAAAATCAGCATCAAACTCTCCAAAGTCTCAGCCTTTTCGCAGGCAGTTCTTTGCAGTTCCCGTAAAGACAAAAAACTTACCAGTGTACGTTTCGCCGAGAAATATCTGACGCCCTCATTCACAAAGCAGCTCCGAGAACTCGATGAATCACGAGCACGTCCAAGCAAGATCAAGCACAAACAAAGAACAATAACGCTAAGCCTTGTGGCGATGGTTCCGACGAACATGACCCAGCCCGATCATTCCTAGAGCCAACACGCCGATATGGGTGGCTGGCGGCAGCGGAACGTAGACGAACGAGTTCTGAAAATCGTTACGTGTCACACCGAGAGAATACACGTTGGCCGCTTGAACAAACCCCCGGTTCCGAGAACCGTCGACCAGCGATGAGTTCGAGCCCTTGGTTGAGTTCGTCTCGCTGGCCGACTTCTCCGCCTCGAGACTGAGTTCGACAAGCCGTACTCGAGACTGACCCGAGGCCGCGCTCCGATCAAGGAGCACCAGGCCGCGGATCTCCGAACCGATGAGAGCGTGGGTGATGAACTTCTCGGAGAGATAGGGGATCTGCGTGCCCAACTCGTCCTCCCCGCCATCTCGGCCTGCCCAAAGCATCGCGCCAAAATCGTTGGTCTCAACTTCGCCTCGCCCGAGGCTCGTGACGCCCTCAAACTTCGCGGGAGACTCCGCAAAGATTTCCGAAAGCGAGCCTTGAGAACGCGGCGCTGCAAGCGGGCGAAAACTCGGGCCGCGAAGGCTCGGGAAGATAGCGTTCTTCATTTCAATCGAGGTGGTGCCCGCCAACGCTGCGGAACCGACCAAGGCCCACATCACCAAGCCGACCAGAGCCAAGGTCTGAGGCCCGAGAACCGTCCGGGTGACATTTTCGAGCAGCTTCTTCATCGCCTCTTCTCTGCAACCAATCCAAATATAAACCAAACATCGCGAACCATAGACAGACTGGCTTTGATGACCGCGAAGAGCCAAGTCCATCCGACCGGCCCCGGGCCACTCAATCAGTGCGTCAAACGTTCTCTGCTGCGCTAAACCGATCAGCCCGAACGCTCCTTCTTTTAAAGGAAGACGGCAGGTGGAAGGCTCAGCGCGCTCCAACTTAAGGGATTTTACCCTGTTCAGGGAGTGACTTCAGAATCTACAAGAAAATTCCGGCCAGAATGGCCAAAATTGACGTGACACGAATGCAAATTTTTGTTAGGAGTTATTTTAGCTCGACGCGAGCCACGCGAGCTACGATCGGCGTTGCCCCCGAGGGCTTGACAGGCTTCCCGGTCGTCCAAAAAGAAACCACGGCCGCAGGGCCGTGGTGAGGTGTTAATCTAGAGGCTATCAGTCGGTCAGTTTGCCTGAGAGAGCTTTGCACGTAACGCCTTGATCGCCGCTCGCTCTTCCGCCGAGTATTCCTGAGGGCGAGTGAGGAGCAAGCTTTCTGCCCGAGCGAGAACCTGGGAGGCTTCGGTGCGCTCGACGTCCGTTCCTCCCTGAAGCGCCGCGGCGAGTCCGAGCAAAGACGAGCCGAGTGCGGGCTCTAACTGCAGCGCGCGACGGAACGCGGCCTGAG
Organism: uncultured Phycisphaeraceae bacterium; assembly: GCA_964540295.1. Taxonomy (GTDB): domain Bacteria; phylum Planctomycetota; class Phycisphaerae; order Phycisphaerales; family UBA1924; genus CAZCPB01. Next base: position 28,160 of record CAZIMT010000001.1, on the reverse strand, counting down.
CTTGCGGGCGGTCCCCGACGGCGAGTTCGACTTGGCCGAGCGTGTCGAGGAAGCTGGCATTCTCCTGGGTCTTCACGGCCGACCTTGCGAGATCGCGTGCCCGGGACAGGTCCGAGGTGTTTCGTTTGAGCTGGAGCAGCGCGAACGCGGCGTTGTTCTGCGCCATCGACTCAACTTGGGGAGCGAGATTCGGCGTGAGCAGGACGCGATCAAACATCTCCAGAGCGGCCGCCTGGTCTCCCAAACGACCGTAAAGATCTCCCGCCCGGAGCGCGATCTCAAACTGATCGGGGATCAGGGACAGCGCCGACCGGTAGCTGGCGAGCGCCTTCCGCAGGTTCTCACGCTCGGCACCGGCCGCCTCGCCGCTCGTGTCCTCGGCCTTGGCGGTCTGGAGCTTTGCGAGCGCGAACAGGACCATCCCATCTTGAGCCTCGCCCGCGGCGACAGCCCGCTCTGCGGCGGCCAGCGTTTCGTTGAGGTCCGCGCCGCCCGCGATCGCGAGGTCGGTGAGGTTGCTCATCGCTGTGGCGGACTTGGGATTGATTTCGAGGGCACGACGGTACGACGCGGCCGCGGCCTGCGACTCGCCCAGCATCTGCTGCGCAAGCCCGAGCCGCGCGAGCACCATATCGCTGGGAGCAGACGCGGCGGCCAGCTTGCTCAGCACACTCTTGGCGAGGTTGAGCAGTTCGGTTTTCCGATCGGGAGTGCGCTGCGCGGCGTCGAGGCACGCGCCCGCGATCGCTTCGCGGGCCGTCGCGTCGTCTTGCTTGGCGACGCCGAGAAGATGGTTTGACCATCGCTCGGCCGCGGCACCGGTCTTGATCGCGGACGCAACGAGCCCCGGCCAGACCTTGGATCGCACCGCGCTCGATCCGGCAAGAAGGGGCGACAAGATCGCGAACGCATCTGGCTCGCGGTCGAGGTCGATCATCGCCCGGCACGCGAGTTCGAGCACGCTCGCGTTGATCGACTCGTCAGGAGCGGCCTTGGCGCTCTCGATCAAGGGGAGGATCGAGTTCATCGCGCGCGACGCACGCCCGCCGCGAAGCTCGGCCTCGGCCAGGGCTAGGCGTGACTCGACGGACCCTGCGGCCTGCTCCCATGCGAGAGCGGCGGCCTGCATCCTGGTCCAATCACCCGAAGCGCGGAAAGCCGCGACCGAGAGGCGAGCAATCCCCGGGGAATCTGGGAAGGAAGCCTGAGAACGCTTCGCGATATTCACCGCCAAGTCGAGCCGCGGCGGTCTGAGATCTAGCAACGAACGCAGCACGACAGCCTGCACGCCCGCGTCGTCGGGGAACTTGGAGGCCAACTCCGAGAGCGACTTCACGTCGCTGAGTTGGCCGCGTACTCGCGCGTCTTCGACCGCCTTGAGCCCGGCAACTCGATCGCCGTTTCGTGGATCCTTTGAGAGAGTTTCGATGAGCGCCGCAAGGCTCGCACTCTCGCCGTCCGCGCCGATCGCAACCTGTTGCTGCAGCACAGCTAATTCCTGGCTCTCGGGAACGCTCTTGAGCCCGCGCTCCACCGCGTCCCGAGCCTTGGCAAAGTCGCGCCGCGACAGGTGGAGCGTGACGAGATCATGCCACAAGGCGGATGACTTGGGGCCAAGCTCGACCGACCGCTCGAGCAGAGCCGCGGCCGCAGTTGGGTCTCCGTGGCGAGCCTCGAATCGGCCTCGGATCCACTCGGCGACGCCGGGCTCCTGCTTGAGGGCATCGACTTTGGCGATCACGGCGACGGCCTCGGAACGATCGCCGCATGTGGCCAGCCCGTCCGCGATGCTGAACACTTGCTCGCCGTTTGAGATCGGACCCGCGGCAAGCCGACGGAACACGGTGAGAGCCTCATCCGTGCGGCGCGATCCGCGCAGCGCTGTCGCGAGGTTCAGGAGCATCGCTGGTGGGGCGTCCTTCCCCGCGGCCGAGACGTCCGCCTGCAACGAGGGGATCGCGGCCGCATACTCGCGTTGCGCCAGGAGCATCTCCAAGGCCCGCTCGCGCGCTGCCCGCGGTGCTGATGCGTCGCTGAGCACTCGGTTGAGTTCGTCGCGTGCGCGGTCTCGATCGCGCTGCCGTTGATAGATCTGGGCGATCTGAAGCGAGACCGTTGATCGATCGGGCACGATCTGCGAGAGCGCTTTGAGCTGTTCGACGGCGGCCGAGAAGTCAGGTTTGATCCCACGCTCCGGGTTTTCCAGCAGAAGGGCCTGAACCATGAGCCGCCTGGGCTCGAGGAGGTCGGGCGCTTCGTTGGTGACGCTCCGGATGAGTGAGAGAACTTCGTCGCGCCGGTCCTTGGTGACGTCCGAGGCGAGGATCGCGCGGACGCGTGCGAGTCGGCCGGTGATGGTGGGACGCTGCGAGTCCGACCCGCCTAGGCGCGCGACTCGCTGGCCGACTCGGTCCACGAACGCCAGGTCCGCGGATGCCGCGCGCGACTCGATGGCCGCGAGCTGCACCTGAAGGTCCTCGGGGTTGGCGTCGGCTAGGTCGATCCAATTCGGAAGTGATCGCTCGCTGTTGATGGAGTCGAGGTAACGAGCCTCCGCGATCTTCCAGCCCTTGGATTGCGACGGGTCCGACTGTGCGGCCGCGGCCGTGATGGACCGCGAGCCCTCCTCGGTCTTCCCGTCGCGGTGCAACAAGAGCGCACGAGTCAGTCCGAGCACCGGGTCGCTGGGGCTCAGCTTCTGCGCCAGATCAAGACACTCGTACTGGTGCCCGAGCTTGTAGCTGCCTGAGATGAGCGCCAAGTGCGCCAGCACGCTCGGATCGGCTGGCGGGGTTCGGTCGAGCTCCTCTTTAAGGGCTGAACTCGCGCCCTCGGCGTCACCCATATACGCCAGCAGCAGGACACGACCGGGGATCAGCACTTCGCGCAAACCGCGGGAGGCTTTGTCGTCGGCGACGCGGGCGGTCTGCGCGAGAGCACGCTCGATCTGCGCGAGCATGGCCTGAGGGTCTTCTTGAGGACGATACCCCGCTTCGATCATGGCGAGCTTGGCACCGAGCAGCGCGATGTTCGTCACCGGGTCTCCGGGCGAGATCTGTCGGCTTCGCTCGGCCGCACGCAACGCCTCGTCGAGCCTGCCTTGCCCCACCAGCGTCGCCGAGTTGCGTGAGTGTGGCGCGGCCCAGCCATTAGAGAGCGGGGAGGTCGTCGCGAGCTGCCACTGCTCGCGTGCTTCTTCCGTGCGATCCAGGGCGACCAGCGCCTCGCCCAGTGCGAATGCGAGGATCGGCTCGGAGGGGTCTTCACGCTGCGCGGCCTGAAGATTCTTCACGGACGCTACCCGGCCGGCGACGCTCGTGTCGGTGAACTTGTCCAGCGCCAGCGCCCAAGCTCGCGCGCGGAAGTCGTCGCGCCGGCGCTTGAGCTCTTCGACGATGGCCGCGAGTTCGTTCCCCCTCCCCAGCTGAGTGAGGCTCATCGCCTTGAACGCGAGTAATTCTGAGTGAGTCCCGGATATGGGGGCGTTGTTCGACGCGAGCCGGTCGACGACTTCCTGGTGGGAGCCCGCCTGCCACGCGCGACGGACGAACGCGCGAAGAAGGTCCGCGTCGGGGATGCGGGCCGAGGCCTCTCGAAGAACCGCCAGCGAATGCGGGGAATGGAAGGTCGCGTCGAACGAGCCGATGAGCCGCGCGATGAACATGGGGTCGGTATAGGTGACCGCCTCACGCCGCTCCGCGCTTTGAGGGTCCAGCCCGCTGAGCGTACACAGACTCTTGAAGAACGCATCCACGCTCCCGTTCTGCGAGCCTGAATCGTCGAGCTTCGCGATGGCCTCGATGTACTGGAATCGTGGATCGGTGTTGAACCTTTGAACGATGTCCCGGGTGTGGACCACCGCGGCTTCGGGCCTGCCGGTCTGACGCAGAGCGTGGATCCAGGTCAGGTGCGCTCCAAAGTCGTCGGGCGCCAGCTCGATGATGCGGCCGAGGAGTTTGTCGAGTTGAGCGTCGTAGGCCTTGAGCACGATCCGCGCGGTCACTTCCCCGCGTAATGCTTCGAGATCTCGCGCGGTCGTGTCCGAGAGATTTGCGGGGCGCAGGCGGACCGCCAGATCGCGTGCCTCGGGGCTGAAGCCGATGGTGTTGTAGTGACGGAGGAGGGTGAGCCCGGTCGCGTGGTCGGTGGGATCGAGCTCGAAGGCCGTGCGGTACACGGCGATGGACTCGCGGATATGGCGGAGATTTCCTTCCTCGATGGCTTCGCGCGCCTTGCCGTAGACGATCAAGGCCTGTCGGTCGGTCTGGTGAGCCAGGACGCGGAGGTAGGGCCCGAGCTTGTCGAGCGTGCTGGCGTACTCCTTCTTCTCGAAGTGGTCCAGCCCTTGCGACCTCAGGGCGTCGGCGCGGCGTGTGATCTGCCACGTGCGGACGACGAACACGCTCACAAGAGACGCGACCACAACCACCACCACGGCGGCGATGAGGAGCAACCGTCGGGCCGTCTTCGGGTTCATTCTCATATGTTCATTCTCATCGCGAGCTTCTCACAAACAGGATTTCACGAGCGTGTGAGCCTCCGCACCAGCATCGCGACGGTTCTCCAGATGATCCACAGGTCAAAGAAGAACGACTGACGCTCGACGTATTCGATGTCAAACTTGATCCACTCCTGAAAGTCCGTTCCCTCGGCCCGAGTGCGGCTGATCTGCCAGAGCCCGGTAAGCCCCGGGCGCACGCTCAGCCGAGCCTCGCGCCAGGGCGGGCAATACTGGTTCTCTTTGAACGGGCTGGGCCTGGGACCGACGACGGACATGTCGCCGCGGAGGACGTTGATGAACTGAGGCAGCTCGTCGAGCTGCAGGTCGCGTAGCAGCTTGCCGACCCTGGTGTTCCTGGGATCGTCTTTCATGAAGAACTGCGGGCCGTCCGCCTGATTCTTGCCCACGAGCTGGGCCTTCATTTTTTCCGCGTCGTTGCGCATCGATCGAAACTTGAGGCATCCGAACTCTTGTCCGCCCATGGTCTCGCGGCGGTGCCGGAAGAAGACGGGGAACCCGTCCTCGATCACGATCGCCGCGGCAAGGATCGGGTAAAGAGGGAGCGTGAAGAAGAGCGCGACGAGCGAGAAGGCGATATCGAACGCCCGCTTGATCCCGCGCGAGGGCGCGAGTTTTCGCCGCGCGATCTGCGGGATCGGCTGTGACAACGGTTCGAGTTCGAGCCACTTGATACCCTTGTCTTCGGGCCGCTGGCCGGGCGCGTCCCACATCACCGAGGGCCCGATCGCCGTGGCCCCGGCGGCCAGGTCTCGGCCCGCGCCGATCCAGAGCGGGCCGCGGATGCCCGGGCCCGGGGCCACCTTGGCCGAATCATCCGCCCAGATTCGGTCGCCGACCTGACGGACACGCGACACCGTGGCGTCGGGGCGTGTCCATTGCTGGAGCAACTCGCGGGTGAAGCCCGCGATCTCTTCAGGGTGTGTGGCGTCGAAGACTCTGCCCTTCAACGTCGCGGTGTACCGGGCGGACTTCCGCACGTAACGCCGGAGCTGGGCCCACCCGGCCTTGGCGTCGAGCGTCCCCTGCCAGAGCCGCGCCAGTTCGCGATCCGAGGTCAGGCCCACCCGCGCCATACGAGGGTCCGAGCCGTGGTACACACGCTTGAAACGCACGAACCGCCCGCTCGCGTTGGTCACCACATGCTCGCGGTACCCTTCGCGTGCGGCGTCGCGCACCCGCACCGTCGTAAGCTCCGGTTCGAGCCAACTGAGCGTGTCGAGGATCGCCGCGAGGCGGAAGACCGTGAGCATGCGCGGGTCGAGCAGCAGAAAAAGTTCCGCGTGGGGGACGATCTCCGTCAGCTCGCCGGGACGCACGATCTGCACGCCGCGTGAGGCCCAGAACCGCGCGTGCAGCTGGATCGGGTCCAGCCCCCACACGGTGTACTTCTGAAGACTCGGGTGTGCGGTCATAGTGGCTCGTCGTTTCCGTTCGCGTTCGTGTTCACCCGCTCCGCCACGAGGGCAAAGTTGTTGTGCGGATCACGATCAATCATCGGCGGATATCCAGCGCGACCGTACGTGACACGGGGTCGAGCTCCAACAAACTGTCGTCGGCCTTGGCGATCTGGATCGCGGTCACCGGTTTCCCCGGCGTGCTCCGCGTGGACCGCATCGACGCCGAACTCATCGAAGACTTGAAGTCTGTCGAGAGCGCCCGGTTAAACACCTGGCCGATGACTCGCGCACCCAGGGTGATCAGATGCTGCTCGGCTCGCTGCACCAGCGAGCGATGCTGGTTCCGCCCCACCACCAGCACCACGCCCTCGGCCTGCGAGGTCACGAAGTTGGCTTCGAGGCTTCCGAGCACGGGCCCGGTATCGATGATGATGACGTCGTAGTCGTCGCGCACCGCGTCGATCGCCTGCTGGACCATCGGGCGCGAGAGGTGTGAGACGAACTCTTCGTCGTGCCGGCCCGCGGGCAGCAGGAAAAGGCGATCGATCTTGGTCGCCACGATGCTGTCGCCGGGCTGACCGGTTTCGAGCGAGCTGGCCATGCCGTGCTCGGGGCGGATCTTGAGCTTGGAGGACAGCCCCTGACCGACAAGGTCGAAATCGACGAGCAGGGTCTTGGACCCAGAGGCCGCGAACGAGAGCCCCAGCGAGAGCGTGAGGCAGGTCTTGCCGTCGCCCGAGGTGGCGCTGGTGATCGCGTACACCTTCCGGCTTCCTCCGCTGATCTGAAGCATGGTGCGCATCTGATGCACGCAGTGCGCCGCCGCGGCCGCCTCTTCGGGGTCGCTCAGGTTGCTGGGCAACTCGGGCAGGATCCCCAGCAACGGCAGCCCGGAACTCTGTTCACCCGCCTGGTCGGAGTAGCGGAAGCGCCGGTCGAGCACGCCGTAGAGCATGAAAAGACCGAAGGGGAGCATGCCGCCCATCACGAAGCCGATAGCACCGATTTTTTTGCGGCGGTCAAAGGCTGGCGCTCGAGGCGTTGGGATATCGCGGTCGATCTGAACAAGAGGCTGCTCCTGGCGGGCCCGGAGCTTCATGCGGAAACCGGAGAGCGCTGTTTCAACTTCGGCCAGTCTCTCCCGCTTGTGTCGAATCAGATCTCGCTTGTCCGCCACCAAGAGGGCGAGCTGCTTATAGCTCTTCGCTTCTTCGTTCCATTTCTTGTGTTGTTCCTCGAGGCGTTGGAGGCGAGTGCTCATCTGCTCGAGCGTCTCGGGGCGAGTGGTGCCGACTACCTGGGGGTCCTTCCCGAAGCCGCCGTCCGCGTTCCAGGTGTTCACGTAGTCCTTGATCTTCTGATCCGAGGTCTCGATCAGTTTTTTGATTCGCTTGACATCCATGTGCTCTTCGGTGGCCCCGTTGGCACGGACGCTGTCGAGCTTCTCGTCCAGGGCTCGACGCTTGTTGAGCAGACCCATCATTTCCTCGTCGCCTGCGGAATAGATCTCGTAAGCCGTCATCAACCTGGGCGTCGCCGCTCTAGACGATCCCGGGCTTGTGGACTTCCCGCCATCGCCCGCGGCGCCGGTGCCCCCTGCGACGGCCTGAACGGACCCACCCGCGTTCGTGATTCTCACCGTGAGGTCGGCGATGATCTCGTCAAGACGGAAGAGCTGGGAAACGATACTTTCCTGGAACATCGCGGCGTTGCTTGTCGGAAGGTCCTTGGTCGCCGCGGCGATCTCGGCTTCATAGCCCTTGAGTTCAGCGGTGAAGGTCTTCTGCTCTTCCTCGAGCAACCTCATCGCCGACTGGTCAACCCCGGCGTTCTCGGCCTTGACATAAATATCGTCGTACGCCAGCACCACGCTCTCAAGCCCGGCCTTGGCTGCACGCGGGTTGGGATCCTGGAACGACACGCTGATGAGCTCGGGGGAATCACGCTGAGGGATGATCTTGAGGGAGTCGCGGAACTGCTGCTCGACCTCGTTGGTTCTTGGCCGGCCCAGCGCCGACCACGCTTCGCTCTCCATGGCTTTGGAGATCACTCGCGCGGACTGCAGGAAGCTCGCCTGCGTCGAGATGATGGTGTTGAACTGGTTGATGCGGTTCTGATACTCATGATCCTGCCCGAGCACGGTCATTTCCATCATCACGACACGGATCGACGTCTCGCACTTGAACATCGGCCTCTGCGAGAAGTACCCGGCCGCCCCGCCCGCCGCGGCGCAGATCACACCCAGCACGGAGGCGAGCAGGTATCGGCCGCGCAAGCGGCGGTGGATCGTTCGGAAAACGTCCGCGTGCGGCGTCTGCGGAGCAGCCTGAGGAATGTCAAAGCCCCCGAACGAATCTGGGAGGGCCGGAAAGCTGTAACGTCCAGAACCGCCGCTCTGTCCTGATCCGGGTAGCTTCGAGACTTGCACTGTTCGGGTCATTGAGAAACCTCTTCCGGCGAGCTGCGGAGCTTGGCCACGGTGGACAACAGCGGCGCCATGAGTTCGTTGAACGCGACCGCATCACCGTCGTCATCGCTCGTCGCGTCAACCACCAGCTGGATCTGCGCCGCGCCGAACGGACGGGCCGCGTAAAACTCCGCCGCCTTGTACACTTCGGTCATGCTCGTCACGATCCCACGCCCGGGCAGAACGAAGAAGCCGTAGATCGCCAGCTTCTGCGCGTCACCCAGACCGCGCCGCTGGTACTCGTAGCGGACCACCGGGATCTCGGTGTCGGCGACCTTCATCAATAACGGCCTCTGGGCCGAGGACTCTTCCCAGCCGCTGCCGGGGTAACAACGAGGCGGGTAGTGCCCCGCCATGTCGCGCGAGTCCTTGCACTGGATCACGATCAGACTCACCTCTCGGCCGGAGATCGTGCTGCGGTAGGTTCGGCACAGCGCCGCGTTGGGGCGGAGCAGCGCCTGGGCCGCAGGGGGCATCGTCTGGTCCGTGCCCGCCCACTGCCCGATGTTCATCGGGATCTCCGCCACGCTCCGGGCGACCGCCGCGTGGAACGGGGCCGCGTTCTCGGGGCGCGGGTGACCGCGAGTCTCGAAGTAGACGCCGCCGAGCAACGCCAGGCAGAGGATTGGTGCGAAGAACTTCATGAAACTCCCGAGCAGGTTTGATCGATCACACAAGGGGGTTACTGGTACGCGAGTGTAAAACGGTTCACCGGGATCAGGGCCCAGCTCAGGGTCCGCACGACGCCCAGCAGGATCCCAAAGGCGATCGGCAGCATCAGCCACCCGCTAATATCGTGGAATGCGGTCGCCACTTCGCTGCTCGAATACCCAAAGAGCAGGATCGTCGGGATCAGCCGCAGCACGTTGCAGAGGATCGCCGCGAACGGGCTGGCGACGAGCACGATCACACGCATGAAGTTCCGCAGCGGCATCCCGAACGCGAACGCGTAGGACACCAGCACCAGCGCGAACACCATGCGCATCCCGTTGCAGGCCTCGGCCACCGCCACTTCAATGTTGTTGATCGAGAGCACGTTCCCGTTGCGTTCGATCGCGACTCCCAGCGTTTCCAGGATGACCTGAGTCGTCGCGGCGGTCGCGGTCTGCAGCGGGATCGAGATCATCTGCCGGATTGCGTTTGGCATCGGCACCAGAAAGACAAGCACCGCAAACGCGGGCATGAATCGGAAGAGCACGTTCACACCCAGCACGCTCAACAAACACCCCACCGCCACCAGCACCGCGCCCAAGTGCCACACCGATTGGATCGCGTCGGTGTACCCCACGAACGAGCAAAGCCAGCCGGCCGCCACGACAATTGGCCCCACGATCGTCCCGGCCGGGGCGCAGTTCCGAAGCCGGAACCGACGCACCCAGATCATCCAGGCCGCGACCAACGGCACGAGGAAAATGTGGCTCTGTTCCTCGTCGACCATCGCGATCTTCCGGATGTCATCCCACGCGGCGCGGGTGAGGAACACCCCGATCGCCGCCAGCGCGAGAGCGACCGCCGGGTGCCATATCGTCCAACCTTGCCGGGCCAGGAAATGACGTTTCACCGCGACGCCTCCCGCGCGCGCGAGGCGCCGCTCGACACAACCTGGTCAGAAACAACCTCCCCAGCCGCGACCTCCGCGCCCGGACAGACCACCGAACGAACCAGCAACGCCCCCGCCCCAACCCGTCCACCCTTAAGCACGATCGAGTCGTGAACGCGAGCCCCGGCCCCGATCGTCGCGCCCTCTTCCACCAGACGGAAGCTCTCGAACCAATCTTCGGCGAGCGGGTCGGAACGAGTCTCTGATTCAGGAGTGTTCGCGGCGTGCAGCGCGTGGATGTAATCGTCCAATTCTCGAACGGGGTAGATGGCGGTTCGATTTGACGTCACCACACGCACGTCGTGGGTCCGCACCAGCGCCGGGAGCGCCTGCTCGTTCAGATCCACAAACCCCTTGGCTTTGATCTCACGAAAAATAGCCGCGTCAAAGAGTTTCAGACCGAGCGGTGCCCCGTCTTCGGACGCGAGTATGCCCACGTCCGACGGTACCTGAACGAGCGATTCAAGTAACGTCGCAAGCGGGTCCAGGACCACTTGGTTTCCGTTGCACACCAGCACCAAGTCACCCGGGAGGTAGTCTTCCGCCAAATCACGCAGCAGCCCGCCAGTCCCTCGGAACTCTTCCCGATCAAACTCTACCGACAGCTTGACAGAAGGAAACTTTTCCGCAAAGCCCAGCACCTCGGGCTTGCGAGCGGCCTTGTTCAGGATCACACGCACGCGGCACTCGGGTACTCCCAACGCCTCCGCGACTTGGGCCGCCTGCTTGGCCCACACCGCCAGAATCGAACTCCCCGAGCGAACGGGCAGGTCAAGGACCGATCGACCGACGGCGCGCGCCAGCCGGCCCTCACGCGGCGAACCAGCCAGCAGGATCAGGCCGCGGAAGCGCCCACGAATCGACTCGAGCGATCGCGGAGCGAGCGCCCCGTCCGTCCGTGCATCGCTTTCTGAGATGGAACCTGGACTTCTCACGTTCTGCAAACTCTCCTCTTCACGCGACCTCCGACCTCGCGCGCCCCGCGTCGGCGAGATTCCAAGCCGTTCCAAGGCGTGCGCCAGATGGAAGCGAGGACTCACGCTCTCGATCGGGCCGCCGCCGCCCGCACCGATGACAGAGCGATAACCGCGATTCGGCGCGCTCGTTGGAACCGATCGCCCCTAAAAAACACTGGATCATTCGATCAATCGAAAACATCGGCCGCGCGAGCGTTCTTCTTCCATCGGCCGGTACGCAGTCTCGAATTGGTCGTTCTTTGCCCCGAACAGATCCACGCGATGGAGGGAACCACTCAACGCCGCGGTGTTCACACCGTACGTACCCCAGCCGGTTCAGGTTCGAGCTTTCCCAAAGCCGCCCGAGTTTTCCACCCGTCTGCGGCTCGCCGAGAGACGGTCACGAGGCCGCGCCAGACGCCGCCGACGAGGATGACAGCCTGTCGCTGTGTTGCTTCCCCGTAAGGCGATCAAGCACGGAACCCCCGAGCAGGCGCCCAGCGAAGGGCAGCCCCTGCACCAGGTACCTTTTCGCCAGCCGACGCGGCTCTTGGATCAGCCGGTGCGACCATTCCATCCCGAGCTTGCGGACCCAAACAGGTGCCCGCCGCAGCTCGCCACTCACAAAGCTGAACGTCACCCCGATGCCCAGCAGCCACGCACCGGGGACTATTTCACGCAACTGAGCGATCAGTTTCTCCTGCTTGGGCGAGCCGAGCGCCACGTACACGATCGCCGGGTTGGCCGCACGGATCATCTCGCGCAGCCGTGCTCCGTACTCGGCATCGTTCTCGAACCCGAACGGCGGGCATTCGATTCCCGCGACGCGGAGCCCGGGGTTCTTGGACGTCAGCACCTGAGCCGCAGACTGCGCCGACCCCGGGTTCCCGCCAAGAAAGAACACACCAAGCCCGTCATGCGCGGCCCGGGCGGTCAAGGCCCAGATCAGGTCCGAGCCTGCCACCCGCTCGGGCAGCGGTGATCCTCGCAAGCGACTGGCCCACACCAAGATCTGCCCGTCGGCCAGCCGCAGCGTCGCGCCCGACGACAGCGCCACGAACTCCGGCTCGCGCACCAGCCGCCGCAGGATGTCGAGGTTGGGCGTGATCACCCAGCCGCCGACGCTGGCCTGCGCGGATCGCGCGATGTGGTCCACCGCGCCCGCCAGTGTCGTCGAGTGCAACGGCACGCCGAGCAACCGGATCGACGGCAGCGCTGCGGGAGCGGCGGCATGTGTTGATTGAACCGGCACAGACATCGCTAGAGATTGGACCGACATCACACAAAACGATTCAGAACTTCGCCC
>CAZIMT010000001.1:0-15812 GCA_964540295.1 uncultured Phycisphaeraceae bacterium | reverse complement strand
CAGAACTTCGCCCGGTACATCTTCAAGCTCGTTCTCAGCCCTGACCCTCAAACTCTCTACGCTTTCACGACTCGCGCGCCGCGGTTGTGCATCCCCTTGAGCGCGTTTCGCGTGTCCACCACCAGCTTGGCCGAGTCCGCGATCACTTTGTAATCCACCGCCGCGTGGTCCGTCACGATCACCACGCAATCGAACCCTTTCACCACGGCCGGGGTAAGGTCCACCGACTTCATCTCGATCTTGTGCTTGCGCATCGGCGGGAAATTCGGCACGTGCGGGTCGTGGTAGCTCACCTGCGCACCAAGGTCCGCCAGCAGCTCGATGATCTCCGCCGCCGGTGTCTCGCGCGTGTCGTCGATGTTGGGCTTGTACGCCAGCCCGCACACCAGAACCTTCGAGCCACGCATCGGCTTGCTGTCCTGGTTGAGCGCGGCGACCATGCGGTCCACGACATAGTGCGGCATGCTCGTGTTGATCTGACCCGCGAGCTCGATGAAGTGCGTGCTTTTGCCGACCTCTTTGGCCTTCCACGTCAGGTAGAACGGATCGATCGGGATGCAGTGCCCGCCCAGCCCGGGCCCGGGGTAGAACGGCATGAACCCGAACGGTTTCGTGGCCGCGGCCTCGATCACTTCCCACACGTCGATCCCCATCGGCGTCAGGATCAATTTCAGCTCGTTCACGAGCGCGATGTTCACCGCGCGAAACGTGTTCTCCAGAACCTTGGCCGCTTCCGCGACCTCGGCCGAGGAGACGGTCACCACGTTCTGCACGCCCTTCTTATACAGCAGCGACGCCAGCTCCGACGAAACCGCGTCGAGCCCGCCGACCAGCTTGGGCGTGGTCTTGGTGTTGTGCGTCTTACGGCCCGGGTCCTCACGCTCGGGGCTGAACGCCACGAAATAATCTGTGCCCGAGACCAGCTTAGGCGAACCGGCTGGCATCGCTTCGAGCATTGCTGGCACCATGTCGTCGCGCGTCGTCCCGGGGTACGTCGTCGATTCCAGGCAGATCAACTGCCCGCGCCGCAGCGTGCGCCCGATGTCGTGGGCGGAGTTCACGATGTAGCTGATGTCCGGCTCCTGGTGCTTTCCCAGCGGCGTGGGCACGCAGATGATGATCGCGTCGCACTCGGCTAACCGTTTGAAATCTGTCGTCGCGCTGAACCGGCTGCTCTTGGAAAGCGCCGTGGTCATCTCGCCGCCAAGGTGCTTGAGATAATTTCGCCCCACCTTCAGCGCGTCGATCTTCGATTGATCGATATCAAACCCCAGGATCTTCAGCCCGCCCTCGTGGAACGCGTGCGCCAGAGGAAGCCCGACGTACCCCAAGCCGATGATCCCGACCACGGCTTGGTCTGATTCGATCCGTTGACGCAGTGTTTCAGCGGTGTTCATAAGCGTTGGTCCACTTCGGTCACTTGAAAAAATAAAGAAAACCTTTGGCGTTTGCGAGGATCAGATCTTTGGTGCCACGATCGATGTTCCCAGGAAAAAACCCGCACTTCTCGGCCGTGTCATCGGTCGGCAGGATAGGCGATATTCAACGTTTCACGCCGGGCGGGTTCCACAGGGCCGCTTGCCTCTGGTCCGTCAGCGCCGCCGCCCGTCGCTTGCCCTTGGTCAGGCACAGCCACTGAAACTCGCGCAGGAAACGCCGGAACTCCAGGTCGTCGTACCGCTTCACACCCGTCAGCATGCTCTTGACGTATCCCCACCACACCGCGATCCCGCCGATCACGAACGGCCTCTGGAAGACCCGGTACACCGCGCTCGCCGTCATGTACCAAATACTCGACCCCATGAAATACTGCCCGAACCCGTGACGGATCCGGCCGGTCCAGATTCCGTGCTGGCTCGTGCCCATCGGCCTCAGGTGAAGGAACTGAATCTCGGCGTCATCAAAGCTGCCGACCAGCCAACCCTTCATGCGACAACGGTGGCAGTCGATCCCGTCCCACATCACCTGCCGCACAAACCCGCCCACCTGCTGGAAGCACGCCATGCGATAGAACTTGCTCGCGCCCACCGACACCTCGTCGCTGATGCTCTCGCGCACCCGCTGCCCGTCGCCCGCGATGTAGTACGCCTTGCCCGAGATGTTCCCTAGCCGCGGCTGATCCTCCATCATCTTCATCAGCAGCTCGAAATATCGAACCGGAAGATCAAGGTCTAGGTCCAGCTTGCACACAAAGTCGTACCGCGACGGATCGACTGTTTCGTAGCCCGTGTAAAAGGCCTCGATCACGCCCGGGCCGACGCTCCGCGTGCCGCGGTCTTTGCGCGGCACCACGCGGATGAAATCGTGCTTGGCGGCGTACTCGGCCAGGATCTGCGGCGTCGCGTCCGTCGAGCCGTCATCGACGATCACCCACAGCGCGGGGCGGACGGATTGCGCGATGACGCTGTCGAGCGTGCGTCGCATGAACTTCTCTTCGTTGCGGCAGGGCGAAACGATCAGATAACGACGGCTCGACTCGTAACTCATGCGTTTTCCAACTGGTTCTCTTGTCTCAGAACGCCGGGCCTCTGACCCGCGTACCGCGCGAAAAGCGCCGCCATGCCGTCCGCCACATGCCCGACCGTGAACTCTGATTCGATTTTCGCGCGACCGGCCGCGCGCAGCGCGGGGAATCTATCGCGCTCGCGTGCGCACGTCATCAACGCTTCCGCAAGCCGGGCCGAGGATCCCGGCGTTACCAGCACGCCGCTCTTCCCCTGGTCCACAAGCTCGGGTATCCCCCCCACGTTCGTCGAGACCACCACCAAGCCCTTGGCCATCGCCTCCATCAGCACCACCGGAACGCCTTCCATGAAACTGCTGATGACCATCACGTCGGCCTCGTCGAAGTGCCGCTGTATCTTGTCCTGCCCGACCGCGCCGCTGAACTTCACGCGCGACGCGATACCGAGCGATTTGGCCTGCGTTTCCAGCCGCGCTCGCTCGCCGCCGTCGCCGACCATGTCGAGCGACCATTCCACTTTCGCGTCGCTCAAGGCCTGGCACGCATCGAGCAGCAGCGGGTAGCCCTTGATCGGATGAAGCCGCCCAACCGTCAGCAACCGCAACGGCCCATCTGCCGGTTTTTCACCGGGCACGAACTGTTCGGGGTCGATCCCGCAGTGAACAACGTGGAACCGATCCCAGATGGCCGGGCTCGTCCAGATCATCACCTGAGCCTTGCAGAAATCCGAGATACAGCGCACGAACACCGCATCCGACACTTTCGCGGCCAGCGTCCAGCTATCGACGTGAAAGAACTCGGCCGAGCCGTGGATGCTCAGGCTGTAGCGCAGTTTGAGGTCGTACACGCACGCGAGCTTTGCCACCGCAGCGCCGTTGTTGGCCATGTGAACGTGCACGTGCTCGATCCCGCGCCGCTTCAGCTCGCCCGCCAGCACGAACGCCTCGGCGGCGTAGGCCAGGTGCGTCACGCGGCTCTTGATCCCGTCGGGAGAAAGCTTCATCGAGGCCGCGAGCGCTCGGCACCACGCAAGCGGCGACGCGACGAGAGCGCGCAGCGAGCCCGTCAGCAGCCGAGATTTTTTCGCCAGGATCGCGAACGTCTCCTCCGCGGCCTTGGCGTGATGCCCGCCCAACGTCGCGTGCTTGCCCGGCGGACGGATTGAGAACGTCTGGACCTCGAACCCTCGCTGGCGCAGCGCCCGGACTTCACGCTCGATGAAGGTGTGCGACAGGCTCGGGTATTCCGTGTTGAGGTACGCGATCACCGCTTCATCGCCTTTCGGGCGAACGTCCGGCACTGGGCCCATAGCAACGTTGGGACGAACAGCTTCCGCTGTCCGTCTATCAACGTGTGCTCACCCATACTGGACAGGGTGTGCAAGCCCTCTGGGAAGGGCCCGTTCGGATCTGGTCTGACCACGGCCGCAACTTCTTCCGCGAAAGCCGTCGGGGTCAACGCGTGAACACGCTGAATGACCACAGCTCGCCCGTACCCACCAACGCAGTCTTGCGCGGGGCGGTACAGCTTCCCGTCGTGCTCAAACGGAGTACCGCCCGGACGCGTGCCGCGAATGTCGGTCTTTACTGGGTTGCACGCGTGACGAAGCCACGGCCCGCGAAGATCGTCGGCGTATGCCGCGTGCAATTCGACCGCTCCCGCGCGATTCTTTACGCCAAAGAACATCCACCACCGACCGTCGTGGCGGAATACAGACGTGTCCAGAGCAGCGACATCTTCCAACAACGTCGCCACGCGCTCCCACTGCGTCGGGAAGTTCACCGCGCGATACAGCCACACGGCTTTGGCCTGCCCGGTTTCGGGGATCGCGTAGATCTCACCGGCATCTTCGACCAAATAGGGGTATGACGCGTGAACCTCGACCGGCATCACGCCGGGCGTGATTGTCGGTTCTCCGCCGTCGGGCCATTTGATCGCCACGATCCGTCCGGTCTGCTCGCCCTGGTCAAGGTCCTCGGCCAAGATCGTGGTCACGCCAGCATGGCGGATGCCGAACGGGTCAGCGATCCACCTCCGTCCGGGGATCCCCCGAATCCAACGCACGCTGGGCACGAATCCGGGCCGCAAGAACGCGGCGATCGGCGCATCGACTACACCAACACACCACTGCCGGTGCGAGAACAACCACCTCATCGCGTCGCTGAGCTTGTTCTTGAGCGTGCGCCAGAGGAACACGACCATCTTTCCGTTGCTGGGCGTGAACGCCATCGGCGCGGTGGTCTTAGAGGGCTCCGCGCTGACGTACTGACCGTGACCCGCGAGCAAGTCCCGGCACACGCGCGCGGGCATGTCCGTCGATCCGAAGAACACATGGTCGCGGCTGCGCGAGTACGACTTGAGAACGGTGGCAAAGTGCGTCTGGCCGAGCACGATCCCGGCGTCAATCCCCGCGGTAAGGCGCTGGAGCGTCACGCCCGTCACTGGGTCCTGGTGGTAGAGCGACCAGAAGCTGGCTGGCTTGCCGCGGTACTTGTTGAGGTCGTCATGGTGATACGACCACACGCCAAGCCGGGCCGCTTCAAGCACGTCGCCTTTGATGATGTTGAACCCGAAACGCAGGATAAAATCTAAACGATGCGAACGCATCGTGGCCACGTCCTCGGCAGAAAAATACTGCGAGAACTTTCCGCGGGTCTCGACGGTGCATGAAATCCGTGGCACCCCGACCAATTCTCGCGACAGGTCCACGGGCTCTTCGGATCTCAATTTACCGCGCACGCACGCACGCTGGTACGCGTTCCACATAAGCTGCTTGTTGGTGATCCGTTGCCACAGCGACTTGCGGACTTTCGGCTTGCGAGCCTGAGCGTCCACTATCAGGAGCGCTGGCTCCACGCCCGGGAGCGCCATCAGCTCTCGCAGACATTGCGCCTGCCACAGCTCAAACGTCGTGCCCTTGCACATGATGCCGAAGCGCAGAGATTTCAGCGGCGAAGATTGAGCGAGGCCATCTTTCATCAATGTAAATCCGCTCGAATGTTCATCCTCGCACCGCGTACCGCACGATCCCTTGCATCTGAGGAAGCTTGGCCAGCACGCAGAAGACCGCGTACCACCGCGCGTCCTTGATGCCGCGTCCAGAGCGGCGTGTTCTCACGTAAATCTTCAGCATCAACGCCGAGTACAACGCCGCAACCACCCCCACCATCAACCCAACCCACGGCAACCACCACGTAACGACCGCGCTCGCCAGCATGAGCACCGGCAAAGCGCCGCCCCACAGGGCCGCGCTGAGAACCTGCCGTCTTAATCTCGGGTCTCCGTCACCGCCGCGTTCTTTCACGGCTTTGGCGTACGCGTGCCCTACGCGGACCGCTCGCGTCCACCAAGGCCGGATCGAGTCGATCCCGCTGTCGTGCTCGCCCATCGGGCAGTCCACGCGCCGGACCGCGAACCCGAGGGTCCGGATGCGGTTGCACAGGTCCGCTTCTTCGCCCGCCACCAACGCCGCGTTGTACCCACCCGCGCGACGCACCGCGTCGAGCCGCATCATCGCTATGCCCCCGCACGCGTCGATCTTGCCGATCGGCCCGTCCCATTCCAGCCCGAAGACGCGCCGGATGACGTTCGATTCGCGGTTCTTTTCGAACAACCGCCCGCACACTACGCCGAGCTTCGGATCCGCACCAAGCTCGCTCGCGGCCCGTTCCAGCCACCCGGGCGCGATCGCCGTATCGCCGTCCACGAACTGCACGAACTCAATATCCGGGAACACCTCGCTCATGGTGGCAAGACCAGCGTTGCGACCTCGTGCCGCAGTAAACGAGGCCGAGGCATCAAGTTCAACCGTGCGAACGCCTAATTCCTTCGCGCGAGCCACGCTTGGGTCGGTCGATCCCGAGTCGGAATACGTCACGCGGGGCAAGCACGCGGCGACCGACCGCAGGCACAGAGAGAGCCGCTCGCCCTCGTTGCGCCCGATGACCACAACACCCACGTTTTCAAGTCCGTCCGCCATAGCCGTCCGCCTATCGCTTTCGAAGCACCACCGCCACCGCGCGCATGTGACGCACGAGGAACGGGCTCTGCCGCGCCAGACGCCACCACTCCGCAGGCTTGTAGAACGGCAGCCCAAGACGCGCGACCGTGCGACCTAGGCTCCGGTTTCCTCGCTCGGCCTTGTTCCACTGACGCCAGTTCCCCGAATCAATGATCTCTCCTCGCACAAGATCCGTGCCCGGAAAACATGCTGCAAGAGCCTCCACGTTCGGGCGAAACAAGGTATCGATAGGGTCGTAATGCTTGGGATAGCGGTTGGGACCCGAGACGATCACGTACCCGCCCGCTGGCACGACCGAGAGCACGTTGTCGATGAGCCGCTGCCGCTCCACGACATGGTGAAGGATGTTGGTAACCATCACCGACCGCACGCCCAGCTCTCGAAGACGCTGGACGTACGATTCGTCGAGCAGATCGCCGACCAGGTCCACGCCGTCGGCAGGCTTGATGTCCGCGTGCCAGACCTTTCCGCCCCGGACGCGGAGCGGGGCGTAGATACTCGATTCCAAGTGCGGCTGGATGATCGTGCGGAACTCACGCGTCGACGACCCGATATCCAGCAGCGGGAACAGCCTCGCGTCCGGAATCTCCGCCAGCTGCGCCCCGACCCACAACGATTCCTTAATGTGCATACGACAACAACCTTTAATGAAACTTCCGCGACTGTTCGATCCGTCGCCAGGCTTTCAGCGGCAGCACGAGCGGCTTGCCCAGCACGCTCGCCGCCGACCAGGCCTCCACCGCTCGACGTGCTCGCCGCCCGCTCGTCCACAGAGACGACCGCTCGATGCTGCCCTCCCAGACCGTGCTCGCCCCGCTCATCAACCTCTGCTTGTACATCGTCTCGCCCTTGCCTAGGTCGATCAGGCGAATCCCCATCCCTGGCGCGGCCTGCGCCATCCGAAGCAGCAGCAGCAGCCCCGTCGAGAACTTCGCGTACTTCTCGTCGTACGACGGGAACCAGTAGTGCCACACCGTCCGCGATCGCATACCGATGTGGGCGGCCGCCAGCTCGTCGCCGACATACAACGCCGACAACACTCCGGCGAAATCAGGCCCTCTGGTGTTGAACAATCGTTCGAGCAACCGGCGCGTCCACAACACCCCGAAGATATCTGGCAACCTCGTCTCGCGGCACTGCTCGCTCTTCCACGCCAAGACCTGCTCGAACACCGCCGGGTCACGCGAATCGAGCTCCACCCGCATCGGCGCGACCTCGCGTTCGAGCTTGCGACCGAGGCCTTCGGTCTTGAGAATCTGCTTCGAGCCGTCAGCACGCCGCCCCGCGATGTACGCGTCGTACCCCTCCGAGACATCGATCGTCGGCGAGCGATGCTCGGACGCTCGATAGGCCGCGAAGCCATCCTGATTTTCAATCAAGTGGTCGAACGACCACACCGACAGCCTCGAAGCCCGCAGCAGGTCCGCCACGCTCCACTCCGCGCCAGCCTCGGCGATCACACCGTGAAAGTCAGAGAGCGGACCGCCTACGGGCCTGCCCTTTCCGAATCGCCCACGCTGGAACGGAAAGAACCCGATCGCTCGCCCCGCGCTCTCGATCACCGTAACGCGAACGTCCTCGCGCACTGAAGCAACCGCGCCCGTGAACTCTGGATGAAAATAGGGGCTCGCCAGCGAAGGGTTTGATCCGTGAATCGTCGACCAGGACGCTCGTTCCGCGTCCGAGAGGTTCTCGAATTCCTTGAGGTGGTAGTTGATCGTCACGCTCGCACCGGCGGCAACTTCATGATCGGGCCCCCGAGCCGCGCCTTGAGCGTGCTTCGCGATTTCCCCATCGCAGCCAGACCCGCCATGATTCCCAGCTCCATCAACTCCGCCGCCACCGCCGCGATGTACCCGTGATGCTTCCGCATGTAATAGTGCCTGCTCTCAAAGTAATGCTCCGCGATGCAACCCGCGAAGCGCGGCGTCTTACTCTCGGCCGTGCTCGCGCCGCCCACGTGATACGCCGACGCCGTCCCTGCTGTCCACAACTCTGCGCCCGTGTCCCCGATCCGCTTGCAGAGATCAGTCTCTTCCCAGTACAGGAAGAACCTCGGATCAAAACCGCCGATCTTCCGGATCAGGTGAGTCCGAGCAAGAAACAACGCGCCGCACAGCCATTCCACACGCCGTGCCGCCTCGCCGGGAATGATCGGACGACGGTCGAGCTTCCCAGCACCTCGGGGCAACGCGGCCCGAACCAGGTCGTAGGGCCTAGGCAACGCGCCCGCGATCTGCAGGCCGCCGTCCTCTTCGACCAGCGACGGCGCAACCACGCCAACATTCGGCCGAGTGTCTAGAAAATCGATCATTGTTCTCAGAGCCGCGGGCTCGAGCACCGCGTCGGGGTTCACCACCGCGACATACTCCGTCGTCGCGCGCTCAAACCCGAGATTGCACCCGCGCCCAAAGCCAATGTTTCCCGGGCTCGGCGCAACTTTGATCCACGAACTCTCCGCCGCGATAAGCTCTTTGGTGCGATCGCGGCTGCCGTTGTCGATCACCACCGTCTCCGCAAGCCCCTCGTCGTGGCACCGTTTGAGTGCGGCGAGCGCGGCCTCGATCGTCCGCTGAGACTGGTACGTCACCACAACCGCGGTAACTTTCGCGCTCATGACAATCGCCCCAATCGCCCGAGCACGCCGGGGTACGCTGCGCTGGTACGGGCGCGGAACTCTCGGAACGAGCGCGGCGCTTGCACACGCGGGATCCACAAGACGTCCTCGCCGCTCCGCACCTGCCCGTCGGCTCGAGACGCCACCGCGGACTGAATCTCGGCAGCGCCGACCAACCCTCGTGAAGCCGCCGTTGATCGCCCGTACGGGAACGAAAAGTGGCGCGGCCGATCGCCGATCTCGCGCTCGAACGTGGCCACACACCCCGCGATCTCTGCGCCGATGGTGGGGAGGTCGCACACGCTCAGATCACGATGCTCGACCGTATGGACGCCGATCTCCCAGCCCGCGTGCTCCGTCCGCAAACGCCGCACGTCGTCCCAGTTCATGGTCGTGCGCGGCGGCGTTCCTTCAGGCCGCAGATCGTCTTCCAGTTCCCTCAACGCCGCCTCGCGCTGTGCGTACGACGCGCTGAGCAGCCGCGTGCGGTGATGCTCGATCGCGCGACGCCTCGTGCCTTCGTCCTGAACATCGCCACGCTCACCGCCGCCCAGCGAGACCACGCTTCGGGTCCGGCGCGAGAACGCCACGAAGAGCCGATCGATCCATTGCGTTTCGCCGCCATCGATGTGCTTGGTCGGCAGGTACATCGTCGCCGCAAGCCCGAACTCTCGCAGGATGGGCGTCGCGACGCGGAGGTTGTTGAGATACCCGTCGTCAAAGGTCAGAACCACCGCCCCGGCGGGCAGCTCGCGCGACTGAGCCATCGCACCGACCAGCTCGTTCATCGAGATCACCGTGCGGTGCTTTGCCAGAAAACTCATCTGTGCTCGAAACAGGTCGGGGTCGAGGTCGTTGGCAGGATCGATCCATGCGCGGTCGCGTTCGTCGGCCACGCTGTGGTACATCAGCACGATCGCGCCGGGCATCGGCGCGATCATCGCCTCCAGCCCGGCCAGCCCGGTGGATTGCATCAGCAGTTCGGTCATTCGTTGCAGCCGTCCCATGCTGTTCGGATCAGCGCGCGAGCGAGCTCACGCCTTCAGATCTCTCGCGATCACCGGGCGCGCTCTCGTCGCACCGAGCGACGCGATATTCGCCATCACTGTCCTGGCTTGCTGAGCCGCGAGCGGCAGCCCGCCCGCCGCGAGCATGTAGATCGGATTGAGCATCGCGTTGGACACGCAGTCCGCCATGTACAACGCGAGCAGGACGCACAGCGCGATCGACGGGGCGACCAGCGGGTGCATCCAGAGCGAGACCGGCCAGGACTTCACGAAAAGAAACGCTGGCAGCAGAATGGCGAGCGTCATGGCTGTCAAACCGACGATCCCTCGCTTGCCCAGCGCGATAATCCACAGCCCGTCGGGAATAATGCGTCCACCGCCCGCGATCTCTTCGCCGACCCAACGGAAGCGCGACCCGCCGAAGAACAAGTCCGATTGCACGCCCGCCCACAACGCGGTCTCTGACGACATTCGTGTGCGAAGCGAGGTCATGCGATCTGGCGCGATCAGCTCGACCACGTCCAGCAAATCTTTCCCCGACCACCCGCCGACCGTTCGAGCCAGCATGTACACCACCGGCATCGCGATCAGCCCGTAGACAACCCACCCGGTTCTCAGCTTGCGTACTGATATGAACGCCAACACCCCGACCAGAGTCAACACCAAGGCGCCCACCGACTTGCACAGCACACTCGTGACCAGCAGCACGAGCACCAGCCAGACTATCGGAATGCCCTTGATCGTCCTCAGACTCTTGCTCATCCAAAGGGCGAGCCCCGCCAGGGTCGCCGCGCCGATGAACGTTGCCACCGCGAGCCCGTGCTGCATGAAGACCATCGGGCGGAACCCGTCGCCGCGCCGAGTCTGCGTGAAGTCGTGCTGATGGAAGCCGTACACCCACGAATGAAGCTGAGGGCTCAGCCGGACTTCCAGCAGAACCAAAGGCGTGTACACCAGCCCGCCGACGAACACCCCGATCGCCAGCTCGCGCAGCGAGGCGAGGTCACTGAAGTAGAGCCGCCCGATGAAATACGGCAGGCCCCACGCCACCGTCTCCGTAAACACCCCCAGCACGCCCTCCTTGGCCTCGATCCCCGCGAACACGGCCGAGGGCAGCGGCACCAGGCACCACACCACCATCGGAACATCAAACCAACGCGGCCGAAATCGCGCCACGGAACTGAAATCAAAGATCACCGTGCTGAACATAACCCCGACGCACGTGGCGAAGGTCTTCGTATACGCGGGCAGACCTGGGATGTAGTACCCGTTGTACTGGGGCAGGAACAACCACGCCCCCAGGAACGCGACAAGCACCGCTCGCCGGGGCGGCAGCATCGCGAAGAACAGCATCACCGCCGGTACCCAGCCGAACATCATGATGGGAACGAGCGGGGTCATCGAGCGAGCAAGACCCTCCGTAAACGCAGCAGCGCCCATAGCCCGATCGGGATCATCACCACCGCCGCCACAGCCACCCACGCCAGATCAACATGCCGCTCGTGTCCTCGGAACATCAGATCGAACAGGTGGACACCCGCGAACTGATGGCCAACGAGCGCCGGAACGATGAGCAATGCAAAGAACAGCCCCGAATACCCCACGTCCGCTCGAGTGATCGGCACGCCGTACCCGAACAACCTCCACGCAACGTACGCGTGCCCGCTGGCCGTGCCCAACGTGAGCCCCGTGATGAACCCCATCATCTGAAAGTGAGGTTCCTGCGGGAAGAAATGCCCGGCGATCGCGTACCCCAAAAGGCAGCACGCCACCGTCACGATCGCGCGAACCAGGTTGCTCATGGCAAGGTCTCGGCTGTGCCCCATCGCCAGCAGCGCCCGGTCGCTCGTCCCCTGCAGCAGCGAGAACCACACCGAAGGCGCCAGCCAGAGCGTGATCCAGGCCGCGTCCTGGTACCGCGAGTCGTAAAGGAGCTGAAAGAACGTCGTCGCGCCCAGACCGATCCCCAGCGTGCTCGCGAGCGCCAGCACCAGCAAAGGCTCGCGCGACTGGTGCAGTGTCCGCCTTAGGCTCCCGGGATCGTCGTTGATATGCCGAGCGAGCGCGGGAAACTGGATCGTCGACGCCAGCCTCAGCACGACTTCTTTGGCGAGCAACGTCAGCGCGACCGCCACGCCGTACACGCCCAGGTCCGCCGTCGATTCCAGCTTCCCCAGCATGAGACGGTCGCTCTGCGTCGCCATGAACGTGATGAGCGTGCTGAAGAACACCCAGCGCCCAAACTTCAGCAACGCCTGCGCGCTCCGGGAGTCCCACCGGAACGAGTCACGGTGGCCCGGGATGAGCATGAAGCTATAGGCCAGCCGGCACAGGCACGCGGAGAGGTTTCCCGCCACCAGCGCCCAAGCGCTCCGATCAAACCACGCCCAGACGCACATTACCAAAAGGCTGATGATCTGCGCTGCAAAGTCCAGGAACGTCAGCCGCCCAAGCTCGATCCGACGGTTCAGCAGGACCAATGCCGTCGAGTTCAGCCCGTTGATCACCGCGCTCAAGCCCGCGACCGGCAGCACCTGCAGCAGAATCGGCTCGTCATAAAACTTCGCGAACGGCCAGGCAAGCACGCACGTCACCACCCACAGCCCGATCCCACGCAGCGTGCTGATCGTCCACGCCGTGTTCCGAAAGTCCGGCTCCTCGCCGCGCGGGTTCTGGATCAGACTCGGCCCGATCCCGATGTCCGAGAACATGTTGAGTCCTGACATGAACACCGTCACCAGCGTCATCACGCCGAACAGCTCTGGCGCCAGCAACGCCGACAGCACCACGTTGCTCACCAGCCGGAAGGCCTGACTCACCCCGTAGCCGCCCAGCGTCCAGATGGACCCACGGATCGCCAGCCGGCGCGTGTCGGCGGTGCTCGGCACGCTCACGCCCGAACCGCCCGACACCTCGGTGCCCATACCCGAATCAAGCGGCGGTTCAACGGGCTGAAATGAACCCTCGTCCTTGCTCAAAAAAGCTCCTCAAGACGCCCACCAGCACCGTTCGATCCAAGCACACGCGCCGCGTGAACAACCATTCCCAGGTCCGCAGATTCGCCCTCGTGCCCTAGCGGCATCCCAAAGTCGGGCTTCTCGCGCCAGCCCAGCACCCAACGGTAAACCTCGTAAACCTGCCGCGCCTTCATATCCCACGTGAAATATTCCAACACCCGGCGACGAGCCGCCGCCCGCATCGGTCCGAGCACCGACGGATCCTCCGCCAGCCCGCCTATCACCGCGCGGAACCGGGCCACGATCTCTTCACGCGAGCCGATCGGCACCGCGAACCCCGTCGTCGGCGACACCAGCTCGCCGGGCCCGCCGTAGTCCAGCACGATCGGCACCACTCCCAGCGCCATCGCCTCGAGCACCACCGCGCCACCGAACTCTCGCACGCTGGGGAATCCGAACACCTGCGCCTTGCCCAGCCGGCCGTGCAGTTCCTTGTGATCAATCCACCCCGCGAAAGTAATCGCCGACTCAACCTTCTCTCGTTCAACGATCGCCCGCAGCTTGGGCATCTCCGGCCCGTCGCCGATCACTTCGATATGCACACGCCCCGATCGCATCAGCGGCAACGCCGCCTCGATCAGCATGTCGCACCCTTTGTACGGCACCAGCCGCCCCACGAACGCGATCCGCAGCGGGCCGCCTGACTCGGACCCCGACGTTGGCTCGTGCGTCAGCCCGAACCGCTTTGGATCCACCGCGTTCTCTGGCACGTACACGCACCGCTCCCGATACATCTCCGGCATCTGCCCGAACGTGTCGCGCGAGCCCATGATCAACGCCGCCGCGTGCTCTCTCATCGATCGATAATTCGGCGCCAGCTTGTACGCACCACGCACATAACTCAACCACTCCCGCTCACGACGCCGCGCCGAATCAAACCCCTTGGGCCAAGGCACGCCGCCGTTCAACGGCCCCACCACGAACGGCACGCCCGCACGATCACACTTCGCCGCCAGCGAGCTCGCGATCGTCGGGCTTAACGGGATCAGCCGGTGTACCACGTCCCATTCCTTGGCCCGGATTCGCGCACCGAACATCTTCCAGATCAGCCGCTCTTCGTACGCGTACGCCACGCCGCGCATCGCCGTCTTGGCCGTCCATCCCTTATTAGTCCCCAGCGAGAGAACCTTCCCGATCCGCCACGCCCACTTGGCCACGCGCTCGGAATCGAGCGCCGTGTACTCGCAGGGGTCCACGCCAGCGCGCTGCCACGCCCCCAGATTTCGAATCTGCGTGATCGTGTGCGCTGGCGTCAACGCCGAGATCGCGCGGCTGTGCGACCATCCCTCCAGCGGCACGCTCACCAACTCGGGGCTCGCCGCCTCCGCGATCAACAGCGCTCGAATCGGACGCTCGTTCATCGGAGCAAACTCTCGTTGGACGCCGCTCGTTCCAGTTCGCTCAAGCGTGCTTCGATCACTCGCGCGCTCCGATCACTCCCGAACATCGCATGCACCCGCTCACAGCCCGAGGCGCCCATCCGAGCCGCCATCGAGGCATCGCGCCCGACCTGCTCGATCGCGTCCGCCAATGCCCCCGGGTTCTGCGGCGGGACCATGATCCCGTCCACTCCGTCACGCACCAGCTCATGCACGCCGCCGACCTTCGAAACCACCACCGGCAGGCCCATCGCCATCGCTTCCATGGTCGCCACGCCGAGAGCTTCCTCGTGACTCGCCAAACAGAAAATGTGCGAGTTCTCCAACGCTTCTCGCACCGCGCGCTCGGGCACCGCGCCCACCAGCGTCACCACGTCGCCGAGCCCAAGCTCCGCGATCAACGCGGTCAGCATCCCTCGCGCTGGCCCCTCGCCCAGCAGCGTGAACCGAACCAGCACGCCACGATCGCGCAGGATCGCCACCGCTCGAATAGCGTCTTGCTGGCCCTTCCCCTGATGCAGCCGCGAGCAGCTCACCAGGCGGATCGGATCATCGCCGCGCCGCGCGACATACGGCCTCGTCTTTTCAAACACCTCAAGGTCCGCGCCCATGGGAGCCAGATCGATCCGTTCGCCACTGGCCGTCGGCACCCGCGAGAGCACGTCGTCCTTGAGCACCTGCGTCACCGCCGCCGCGAACGCCGCGTGCTTCCACTTGATCGATTGCCCAAGCCCGAAATACTCGATCGCGCCGTGCAGGTTCATGCTGTAGCTGACCCGCCCCAGGAGCGACGCGAAAACAGCGATGTACGCCGAATCACCGCACGACTGCGCGTGAACGTGCGACCAACCCTGCTCCTTGGCCAGCGCCGACAACCGCGCTCCCATCACCATGAGGCCGACAAGCTTCACGCGCTGCCGCACGCCCCCCACGCCGCTGGCGAGCAACACACCCAAGCACCGCCACCACGACGCTGGCCCGGCAACCAGCATCTCCCAAGCCGCCCGAAGTAGATCCCTCGCGCTCGGCGGGAACAGGTACTTCGTCCTCGCCATAGCCTCGCGCGACCAGTCATGGCACACGATCGACGCCGGAGCCCGACTCGTGCTCACCAGCGCGCACTCCACGCCCAGCTTCGCCAACGCTTGGATCTCACGCCAGAAGAAGATGTGTGTCTGACCGGGGAACTCCGGGATCAACTGCGCCATCACCCGAGGAGTTCGCGCAGCACCCGCCCCGCGAGCATCTCGCGATCTCATAACCTTCGACGTCTCACTCACAACTTTCATCGTTTGTAGGGCAGGTTT